>CAYRZN010000036.1:0-16423 GCA_964428825.1 uncultured Aeromicrobium sp. | reverse complement strand
CAGGTGCTCGACGGTGCCGAGGTCGTGGTGCTCGCGGTGCCGTCCCAGCAGCTGCGCACCAACCTCGACACCTGGGGCAAGCACGTCCCCGACGACGCCGTGTTCATCAGCCTCATGAAGGGAGTCGAGCTCGGCACCCACCTGCGGATGAGCGAGGTCATCGCCGAGATCACCGGTGCCGGCCCCGAGCGCATCGCGGTGGTCAGCGGCCCGAACCTGGCCAAGGAGATCGCGGCACGCGAGCCCGCCGCCAGTGTCGTGGCCTGTGCCGACGAGGCCACGGCGGTGCGTCTGCAGACGATCTGCCACTCGCCGACCTTCCGTCCCTACACCAACAACGATGTGGTGGGCTGCGAGCTGGGCGGCACGACCAAGAACATCATCGGCCTGGCGGTCGGCGTGGCCGTCGGGCTCGGGTTCGGCGACAACGCCAAGGCCTCGATCATCACCCGCGGCCTGGCCGAGACCGGACGTCTTGGTGCCGCCCTGGGGGCCGACCCCATGACGTTCGCCGGACTGGCGGGGCTGGGCGACCTCGTCGCGACGTGCTCGTCACCGCTGTCGCGCAACCGCACGTTCGGCGAAAAGCTCGGCCAGGGGCTCACGGTCGAGGAGGCCGCCGCGCAGATGCGTCAGGTGGCCGAGGGCGTGAAGTCCTGCACCTCGGTCAAGGAGCTCGCGGCGATCCACGGCGTCGAGATGCCGATCGTCGACGCGGTCGACGCCCTGGTGCAGGGCACCATCACGCCGACCGACCTGGTCAAGGCGATGATCGCGCGTCAGACCCAGCCCGAGGTGCGCTGAGGCTCGCGACGGGCTCCGCCGGCGGGCGTCGCCCCGCCGAGCACGGCGTCCAGGCATCGTGCGATGTCGTCCCAGACGTCCTCGACGTTCTCGATACCGACCGACAGGCGCACGAGCGAGTCCGGGACGTTCTCCGGCTCACCTGCGTGGCGCCGGCGGCGCTCCCACGAGGTCTCGACGCCGCCGAGGCTTGTGGCGTGCACGACGACCTCGCTGGACTCGGTGGCGCGCTGGGCGGCCTCAGGGCCCGCGATGACCTCGAACGCGACCATCGTGCCGAAGCCCGGGTACCGCACGCCCGCGACATCGGTGCGGTCGAGGAGTCGTGCCGCGATCTCGGTGGCGTTCTGCTCGGCTCGGTCCAGGCGGACGTGGAGCGTGCGCAGTCCACGAAGCGCGAGGTAGGACTCGAGCGAGCCGGGGACCGAGCCCAGGGACGTGCGACGCGTCTGCAGGGCGCGCGCGGCGCGCTCGTCGTGGGTGACGACGACACCCATGAGGACGTCGCTGTGGCCGGCGAGCAGCTTGGAGGCGGAGTGCACGACGAAGTCGGCGCCCAGGTCGAGCGGCCGCTGGCGCAGGGGCGTGGCCAGCGTGTTGTCGACGACGACCGCGGTGCCGAAGGCCGTGACGGCCGCGCTGATGGCCCGGATGTCGGCGACGTCGAGCTCGGGGTTGGTGGGGGACTCGAGCCAGACCATCGCCGCGTCGGCCGAGGCGGCGATGACGGCCTCGGTGTCGGTGACGTCGACGAGCTCCAGCTCGAGCAGGCCCCGGCGGGCCCGCCGGTCGAGCTCCACGGTGGTGCCGTAGTAGCTGCCGTCGGCAGCGACGACCTTGGCGCCCACGGGCAGCAGCTCCAGCACGGCCACGGTGGCGGCCATGCCGGATCCGAACGACACCGCGTGGCCGCCCTCGAGCGCGCCGACCGCCTCCTCGAACGCCTCCCATCCGGGGTTGCCGTGACGGGCGTACTCCGACTCACCGCCCGGCACCAGCGCGGTGGCGAGGGTGATGGGTGAGTTCAGGGGGCCGCCGGGAGTGCGGGGCGGGCGGCCAGCAGCCACGGTGAGCGTCTCGAGCGAAGTCGGTCGGACAGACATGTGCTCCATTGTGCAAGGTCGCGAGTGAGCGGCGATAGGGTCCTGAGGATGAGTTCTTCACCGGACGGCTCCCGTACCCGCGTCTGCCTCGTCTACGGCGGGCGTTCCAGCGAGCACGGGGTCTCGTGCCTCACCGCGCGCGAGGTCCTGTCGGTCATCGACGCGGCTCGGTACGACGTGCACGCGGTCGGGATCACGCGGTCGGGCCGCTGGGTCTCCGCCGCGCCGCACTGGCCCGACCTCGCGCCGGGGCAGCTGCCGGAGGTCGACGAGAGCGCGCCGACGGTGCCGTGGGAGTCGGTCACCGACGCCGACGTCGTCTTTCCGCTCCTGCACGGACCCTGGGGCGAGGACGGCACGCTGCAGGGCCTGCTCGACCTCGCCGACGTGCGCTACGTCGGTGCCGGCGTGCTCGCCAGCGCGGTCGGCATGGACAAGGCGTTCGCCAAGGTCGTCTTCGCCGCCGCGGGGCTGCCGCAGGTCCCGTACGTGCCGATCGAGCCGGCCGCATGGCCCTCGGATCGTCCGCGGATCGAGGCCCGGGTGCGTGCCCTGGGGCTGCCCGTCTTCGTCAAGCCGTCGCGCGCCGGATCGAGCATGGGCGTCGTGAAGGTCGACACCTGGGAGGAGCTGGCGCCCGCGATCGAGCACGCCCGCGAGTTCGACCCGAAGATCGTGGTCGAGGCTGGCAAGGTCGGCGCCCGCGAGGTCGAGTGCGGCATCGTCCAGACCATCGAGGGGCCCCCGCAGGCCAGCGTCGTCGGCGAGGTGCAGGTGCAGCACGACCTGCATGCGCTCTACGACTTCGAGGCGAAGTACATCGACGGCACCAGTGCCAACGTCGTGCCGGCCGAGCTGTCGCCGACGGTCTCCGAACGCATCCAGGCGTACGCGGTCCAGGCGTTCCAGGCGATCGGGGGCGAGGGCCTGGCGCGCGTCGACTTCTTCCTCGACGGCGACGAGCTCGTCATCAACGAGATCAACACGATGCCCGGATTCACGACGTCGTCGATGTTCCCGCTGCTGTGGGAGGCGTCCGGGGTGCCCTACGCCGAGCTCGTCGACCGACTGCTGCTCCAGGCGCTGTCACGGCCCACCGGCCTGCGCTGAGGCCCGTCGGGCGGGAGCCAGGGTCAGGGGTTGACGACCGAGCAGGTCAGCGTACGGGTGATGTCGGGGGTCTTCTGGACCTGGCCGATCACGAACGTGCCGAGCTCGTCCATCGAGGGCCCCTCGACCAGCGCGATGACGTCGTACGGGCCCGTGACGTTCTGCGAGGAGATGACTCCGTCGATCTGGGCGATGGCCGTGGCGACCTGGGCGGCTGCGCCGACCTCGGTCTGGATCAGCACATAAGCCTGAACCGTCATCGTGACTCCTTCATTGCGTGGACCGGCACAACCTACCGGATGCGGTGGCCGGGTATGGTCCCCGCCTGCGCGACAATGGACCCATGAACACCACCGGAGGAGGAACACGCGACCTCACCGTCGAGACGGTGTCCGAGCTGGGGGAGTTCGCACTCGTCGAACGGATCGCCCGGGCGCTGACCTCGACCGAGGTCGTCGTCGTCGGACCCGGTGACGACGCGGCCGAGATCAGCGTCGACGGCAACCTAATCGTCTCGACCGACGTGCTGGTCGACCAGCGGCACTTCCGCCGCGACTGGTCGACGGCGCACGAGGTCGGGCGCAAGGCCGCCGCCTCCAACCTCTCCGACCTGAACGCCATGGGCGGGTGGGCCACGGCGCTCACGATCGGGCTCGCGGTGCCCGGCGACCTGCCGGTCGCCTGGGTCGACGAGCTCGTGCGCGGCATCGTCGACGAGTGTGACTCGGTCGGCGCGGCCGTGGTCGGCGGTGACGTCACGGCCTCCGACGTGATCACGATCGCGATCACGGCGCTCGGCGAGGCGCCGCGCACGGTGCGACGCAGCGACGCCGAGCCCGGCGACCAGGTCGCCGTGGCCGGTGTGCTCGGCCTGGCCGGCGCCGGGTTCGCCGCGCTCAGCAGGGGCTTCCGATCACCGCGCGCGGCGGTCGAGGCCCATCGGGTGCCCAGCCCGCCCTACGGTGCGGGCGAGGAGGCGGCCGACGCGGGCGCGACCGCGATGATCGACGTCAGCGACGGTCTCCTCGGCGACCTGGGGCACGTCGCGCGCGCCAGCGGCGTCCAGATCGACCTCAGCTCCGAGCTCGTGCCGATCGAGCCGGCGGTCATCACGGTGGCCGAGGCCCTCGGCCGCCACCCGGTCTCCTTCGTCCTGACGGGGGGCGACGACTACGCGCTCGCCGCGACGTTCCCGGCCGACGCGAAGCTGCCCGAGGGTTGGGACCGCATCGGCGCGGTCGTGGCCGTGCCCGAGGGCGACCACCCCCGCGTCACGGTCGACGGCGAGCCGTGGGACGGCTCCACCGGCCACGAGCACTTCCGCTAGACCCCACGATCGCTGATTTCGCGAGCGGTACGTCAGGCGGTGATGCGGGCGAAGCCGACCGACTGCTCGAGCTCGAAGGCCAGCTCTAGGAGCGTGCGCTCGTCGCCGTGCGTCGCGGAGAAGTGGATGCCGATCGGGCGGTCGTCGGACGTCTGCGCGAGCGGGAGGCTGATCGCGGGCCCGCCCGCGGCGTTGTTGGCGGGCGTGAACGCCGCGTAGTCCAGCAGCCGCGGCAGCATGACCTCGTACCCGGCCGCGGGGGAGAGGTGGCCCAGCGGGGGCGTGGTGTACCCGACGACGGGCGAGAGCACGACGTCGACGGAGTTGTCGCGGAACGACTGCTGGTAGATCGTCTCCGAGCGCTTGAGGGCGCGGATCGCCCCGGGCGTGCGCCAGGGGCGCCGGAGGAAGTCGCGGGCCAGGCCCTTGGTCAGGTCGTCGTTGAGCGACCGGTCGTACTGGGTGTGCAGGAGTCGCCCACCGAACCGGTGCATCGCGAAGCCGAGCATCGCCCAGTAGTGCAGGAAGTGCTCCACGAACTCCTCGTCGACGGGCAGTGGGACCTCGACGACCTCGTGCCCGTCCTTCTCCAGACGTCGGGCGACGTCGAGCACGGCTGACCGGGTCTCGTCGTCGGGTGCGGTGCGCAACGAGTTCAGGATCAGGCCGACCCGCAGGCGGCGGTCGGACGGCCCCTCGACCAGACCGGTCCGGTTGAGTGCCCGGTTCGGGGTGTGGCGATCGACCGCCGCCAGGAACGCTGCGGAGTCGCGCACGCTGCGACTCACGATGCCGTTCGAGACGATGTTGACCGGCATGCCCTTGGCCTGGGCGTCGGGCAGCTCTCGACCGCGCGTGAACTTGAGTCCCACCAGTCCGCAGGCCGCGGCGGGGATGCGGATCGAACCCCCGCCGTCGTTGGCGTGCGCGAAGGGCACCACGCCGGCGGCCACGAGAGCAGCGGAGCCGCCCGAGGACGCCCCGCACGAGTACGCGGGGTTCCACGGGTTGCGTGTGGGCTCGGCGACCTGGAACTCGGTCGTGGCGTTGAACCCGAACTCCGGCAGGGAGCTCTTGCCAAGGCTGATCGCACCGGTCGCGAGCAGCTGCTCGGTGAACGGGTCGTCGACCGCTGCAGGTGGCGGGTCGAGCACGGCGTCGGAGCCGTGGCGGGTCGGCAGCCCGGCGACGCCGGTGTTGTCCTTGATGAACGTCGGCACACCGGCGAAGACCCCCGGCCGTGCGGCCGAGCCGGCGGTGGCCCGTGCGCGGTCGAAGTCAGGCGTGACGATGCCGTTCAGCCGCGGCTCGACGAGGGCGGCGCGCGCGATCGCGGCATCGACCGCCTCGACGGGGCTGATGCTTCCGGCAGAGATGGCTTCGGCGACCCCGACAGCGTCGAGGTCGCCGAGAGCGTCGTCAGCGAAGGCGTGGACTCGGTTCGTGGTGCTGGTCACACGGTGACGATAGCGTCACACGCAGTTGCATCAGCAGGAAACGACCGAGGTCGCCAACGGTCAGCGAGAGACCTTGCCGGCCTTCAGGCAGGAGGTGCACACGTTGACGCGCTTGGGGGTGCCGTCGACGACGGCCCGCACGCGCTGGATGTTCGGGTCGAAGCGACGCTTGGTGCGTCGGTGCGAGTGGGAGACGTTGTGACCGAAGCCGGGTCCCTTGCTGCACACGTCACAGACGGCTGCCACGGTGATCACTCCTGAAGAAGACTCGAGATGATGATGAGATGGGGCTGCCGCCGACGACCGTCGAGCAGGCAACCGCTCAAGAATAGCCGAACGACACGGCGCATTGCGAATCGGCCTCGCGCGCGGAGGTCGCGGGTGCCGATAGCCTCGGCGCCATGAGTCTGCGTCTCGGACCGGTGCCGTTCGTGCGGTGGACCCGGTTGTGCACCGATGCCCTCGCGGGCGCCCGTGCCGAGATCGACGCGCTCAACGTCTTCCCGGTGCCGGACGCCGACACCGGCACCAACGCGTTCGTCACCTTCGCGGCCGGCGCCGAGGCCGTGGCGGAGCTGGGCGCTGACGCCGATCTCGTAACGCTCGTGAAGGCGTACCGCGACGGCCTGCTGACGGGTGCCCGCGGGAACTCCGGCGTGATCATGTCCCAGCTCGTCCGAGGCAGCCTCTCCGGTCTGCCGGTCACCGAGGAGGTCACGGCCGAGAACGTCGCGGTGGCCTTCGAGCGGGCCACGGCCGCCGCCTACGAGGCCGTCGGCGACCCGCAGGAGGGCACGATCCTCTCCGTCGCTGCCGCCGCGAGCCGTGGTGCGCGGGAGGCGGCCGACGCCGGCCGATCGGCGCGCGACGCGTTCAGCGCTGCGGCTGCGGCTGCCCGCGAGGGCCTGGCCCGCACCCCGTCGCAGATGGCCCTGCTCGCCCGGGCCGGCGTGGTCGACGCCGGCGGCCGCGTCCTCGTGGTCGTCCTGGACGCCACGGAACAGGCGCTCACCGGCCGGTCCGCGCCCACGACCCGTGCCGTCGTGCCCGTACCGGTCGAGGCGGGGGTCGACCTCGTCGAGGGCGGTCCCGCCTACGAGGTCATGTACCTGCTCGACGCCGCCGACGACGAGATCCCGGCGCTCCGCAAGGCCTTGGCGGCGCTCGGCGACTCGCTGGTCGTCGTGGGCGGCGAGCGGCTCTGGAACGTGCACGTGCACGTCGACGACGTGGGTGCCGCGATCGAGGCGGGCTTGCAGGCGGGCACGCCGCGACGCATCGCCGTCACGCACTTCGCCGACCAGGTCGCGGCCCAGCCGAAGCAGCGGCGCCGTCGTCGCGTCGTCATCATGGCCACGACCGGCGACGGCATCACCGAGCTCTGCACGGAGCACGGTGCCGTCACGATGCCGTTCTCGCGCACCTCGCCGCTGTCGCACGACGTCGTGGCCTCCGCGCTGGAGTCCGCCGACGCCGACGAGATCGTCGTGCTGCCCAACAACTCGCGCTACGTCGGCCTTTTCGAGGCGGCCGCCAAGTCGGCCCGCAGCGGTGGCCGCCGGGTCGCGGTGATCCCGACGTCGGCCCAGGTGCAGGGTCTCGCGGCACTCGCGGTCCACGATCCCGGCATCGACTTCGACGACGACGTCGTGGCGATGTCGAGCGCCGCCGGGGGCACGGCCCATGGAGCCATCACGATCGCGTCGGAGCCGGGCATCACGATGGCCGGTCCCTGCGAGGCGGGCGACGTCCTGGGGGTCGTCTCGGGCGACTTCGCCTTCGTCGGCGAGTCGCCGCTCGAGGTCGCGGCCCAAGTCGTGGAGCGTCTGCTGACCCCGTCGTCCGAGCTCGTCACGGTCGTGCTGGGGCAGGGCGCCGACGAGGAGCTCGCCGCCCGCCTGCGCACCCATGTCCAGGGCGGGCGCCCCGACGTCGACGTCGAGGTGCACGCCGGAGGCCAGGAGAACTACCCGTTGTTCATCGCGGTGGAGTGACGGTGCCGGTCACGCTCGACAGCAGGCTCGCCCCGGTCATCGGCGACAAGTCCGCCAAGCCGCTCGCCAAGGCCTTCGAGATCGAGACGGTGGGCGACCTGCTGCGCCACTACCCGCGTCGCTACCTCGAGATCGGTCAGCTGACCCCGCTCAGCGACCTGGAGCTGGACCAGCACGTCACGATCATGGCGGAGGTGCGATCGACCAAGAACTTCTCCTTCGGACCGGGTGGTCGCCGCACCCGCACCGAGGTCGTCGTGACCGACCAGACCGGTGAGATCACGCTGACGTTCTTCAACCGTCGGTACGGGCTCAAGCCCGGCGAGGTGGGCCTGTTCTCCGGCGTGGTCGGCAGCTTCCGCGGGCAGCTCCAGCTGACGCACCCGCAGCACGACCCGATCGGTGACCGACTGGCCCGCGGCGTCATCCCGATCTACCCGGCGAGCGCTGCTGCGACGTCGGTCGTCATCGAGCGCTGCGTCGGGATGTGCCTCGACGCCGTCGAGGACCTCCCGGAGCTGCTGCCCGACGACGTCCGGAACGCCCGCGGGTACGCCGACGTGGCGGCATCCTTCGAGAGCGTGCACCGTCCCTACTCGGTGTCCGAGGCGATGGCGGCCCGGGCGCGGTTCCGCTTCGAGGAGGCGTTCGTCATCCAGACCGTGCTGGCCCAGCGGCGGCACGCGGCGGCGGCCTCCACGGCCACGGCGCGACCACCGCGACATGGCGGTCTGCGCGACCGGTTCGTGGAGCAGCTCCCGTTCGCCCTGACCCAGGGCCAGCAGGAGATCGCCGAGGTCGTGGGCGCTGAGCTCGCGACCTCGCACCCGATGCACCGCCTGCTGCAGGGCGAGGTCGGCTCGGGCAAGACCGTCGTGGCCCTCCTCGCGATGCTGCAGGTCGTCGACGCCGGCGGGCAGGCCGCGATGCTCGCACCGACCGAGGTCCTCGCGGCCCAGCACCACCGCACGATCACGCGCATGCTGGGCGACCTCGCACGGTCCGGCATGCTCGGCGGCGCCGAGGACGCGACCCGCGTGCGGCTGCTCACCGGATCGATGACGGCTCGAGCCCGCCAGGAGTCGTTGCTCGATCTCGTCACGGGGGAGGCGGGCATCGTCGTGGGCACGCACGCCCTGATCCAGGACGGCGTCGAGTTCGCCGACCTGGGGCTGGTCGTCGTCGACGAGCAGCACCGCTTCGGGGTCGAGCAACGGGCCGCGCTCGTCGACCGGGCGGAGACCCGCCCGCACACGCTCGTCATGACCGCCACCCCCATCCCGCGCACCGTCGCGATGACGGTGTTCGGCGACCTCGACGTCTCGGTCCTGGCCCAGCTGCCGGCGGGTCGCCAGCCGATCCAGACCAATGTCGTGCCGATCGCCGACCGCCCGTCGTGGCTCGAGCGAGCCTGGGAGCGTGTGCGGGAGGAGGTCGGACGTGGGCGCCAGGCGTACGTCGTCGTGTCCCGCATCGGGGACGGTGAGGTCGGCGCCGAGGAGTCGCCGACGCGCTCGCTCGTGGAGCTGCACGAGGAGCTGGCTGGCGGCGCCCTGCACGGTCTGCGCCTGGGTGCCCTGCACGGCCGCATGGCCGCTGACGAGAAGGACGCCGTGATGTCGCGGTTCGCGGCTGGCGAGATCGACGTCCTCGTGGCGACGACGGTCGTGGAGGTCGGCGTCGACGTGCCCAACGCGACCGTCATGGTCGTGATGGACGCCGAGCGCTTCGGCATCTCCCAGCTGCACCAGCTCCGTGGTCGCGTCGGCCGGGGGAGCGAGCCGGGACTCTGTCTGCTGGTGACGTCGGCCGACGCCCAGTCGCCGTCGGCCGAACGGCTCAAGGCCGTCGCGTCCACGACCGACGGGTTCGAGCTGTCACGGCTCGACGTCTCGATGCGCAGCGAGGGCGACGTCCTCGGCACCCGGCAGTCGGGCTTCCGGTCGAGCTTGCGGCTGCTGTCGGTCGTGCGCGACGAGGACGTCATCGTCGCGGCGCGGGAGGTCGCCACCCGGGTCGTCGAGAACGACCCCACCCTGGCCGGTCAGCCGCACCTCGCCGCCGCCGTCGCCGCGATCGAGGCGTCCGACGGTGCCGAGTACTTGGAGCGCACGTGACGCGCATCGTGGCCGGAGAGCTCAAGGGTCGTCGTCTGCGCACGCCTCCGGGCGACGCCACGCGTCCGACCTCCGACCGGGTGCGGGAGTCGCTGTTCGCGTCGCTCACGTCGTACTTCGGTGGCCTCGACGATCTGCGCGTGCTCGACCTCTTCGCCGGGTCGGGAGCCATCGGGATCGAGGCGGTCTCGCGCGGAGCCCGCCACGCTGACCTCGTGGACGCCGATCGTCACGCGGTGCGCACGATCCGTGCGAACCTCTCCGATCTCGGGGTGGAGCGGGCTCGCGTCCACGCTGTGAAGGCCGACCGATTCGTGCGCACGCCCCCGCTCCGGCCGTACGACCTCGTGGTGCTCGACCCGCCCTACGTGCTGCCCACGGCCGCCGTGGCCGACCTGGTCGCTGTGCTGGCCGACCCCGTCTGGTGCGCGCCGGACGGGCTCATCGTGGTGGAGCGATCCAGCCGCGACCCGTTCGCGTGGCCGGAGGGCGTCGACGCGCGCGACGAGCGCGCCTACGGCGAGACCACGCTTTGGTACGGTCGCTGACATGGCGGTTCTCCGATGACTCGCGTGGTGTGTCCCGGTTCCTTCGACCCGGTGACCAACGGTCATCTCGACATCATCACGCGGGCGTCGTTCCTGTTCGACGAGGTCGTCGTGGTCGTGCTGGTCAACGAGTCGAAGAAGGGCTTGTTCGACACCGAGGAGCGCATCGACCTGATCCGCCGGTCGTTGCGGCAGCTGACGAACGTCACGGTCGACTCCTACGCCGGCCTGCTGGTCGACTACTGCGCCCAGAACGACGTCGCGGCGATCGTCAAGGGTCTGCGCGCGGTCTCCGACTTCGACTACGAGCTGCAGATGGCCCAGATGAACGGCAACCTCACGGGCGTCGACACGGTCTTCATCCCGACCGCACCGGACTACATGTTCATCGCCTCGAGCCTGGTCAAGGAGGTGGCGCGCCACGGCGGCGACGTCGCCGACCTCGTGCCGACCCCGGTGCTGGCGGCGCTCGACGCCAAGTTCGGCCACTGAGCTGATCTCGCCGCCGCTCTGCTAGTCCGGGAGGATCGGCTGGGGGGCTCGCTCGGCGCCATGGCCGAGCTGCGCGGCACGCCGCACCGAGGCGGTGCCGAACTTGCCCCGCACCTCGTCGATCGCGGTGTCGAGCTCGGTGCCCGACGTGGCGTCGAGCGGCAGGGACAGCTGCAGGGGCGTGTCGTCGACCTGGCCGACCGAGACCCCGATCAGGGTGAGGCCACGGCGGTCGGCCTCCGACCACCGCTGACGCAGCAAGGTGCGCGCGACGTCGAGGATCGTGGCGGTGTGGGACGTGGGCCGCGCGAGGGTGTGCGAGGCGGTGGAGCGGCCGAAGTCGCCGAACCGCAGCGAGATCGTGACGACACTGCCGGTGCGGTCGACCTTGCGCATGCGGCTCGTGACGCGGTCGACGAGCCCGAGGAGGATCACCTCGATCTCCTCGACCGAGCGTGGCCGGCTGCCCAGCGCGTGCTGAGCGCCCATCGATCCGCGTCGCTTGCCGGTCTCGACGCGCCGAGGGTCGTGTCCCTGCGCCAGGGCCCAGAGGTGACGTCCCGTGGCGCCGCCGAGGAGCGAGGTGGCCTCGCCGAGCTCCATCGCGGCGATCTGCCCGACCGTGCGCACGTGATGCTCGTGCAGTCTGGCCGCGGTGACCTCGCCGACGCCCCACAGGCGCTCGACCGGGAGCGCGTGCAGGAACTCCAGCTCGCGCTCGACGTGGATGACCAGCAGGCCGTCGGGCTTGGCCGAGGCACTGGCGATCTTGGCGAGGTACTTGGTGCGGGCCACGCCGACGGAGATGGGGAGTCCGACCCGCTCGGCGACGTCGGCGCGCAGCTGCTGCGCGATGGCCGAGGGCGCGCCCCGGATGCGGCGCAGCCCGCCGACCTCGAGGAAGGCCTCGTCGATCGAGAGCGCCTCCACGATCGGCGTGGTGTCGCGGAAGACCTCGAAGACCCGGCGGCTCGCCTCGGTGTACGCCTCGAACCGCGGCGGCACGACGACCGCCTCGGGACAGATCTGACGGGCCCGGCGGATGTTGGAGGGCGTGCGGACCCCGCGCCGCTTGGCCTCGTAGGACGCCGCGACGACCACACCGCCGCCCACGACGACGGGTCGCCCCCGCAGGGAGGGGTCGTCGCGCTGCTCGACCGAGGCGAAGAACGCGTCGAGATCGGCGTGCAGCACCGTGCCCTCGGTGAGATCGCCGTCGGTCATGGGACGATCATGGGCCCGTCCACCGACAGGACAGGAACCGCGGGCCTCGATTTCCGCGCAGTCCGCCCGCAGGCTATGATCGTCGCTGGCCTGCTCGCAGGTCATGTGTTGTGCACTATCGACGAATGGATGAGCGTGCAGACGGGACCTCTGGTCATCGACACCCACGAGCTGGGGCGACGGCCGGGCAACGAACGCTCGTATCACCTGTCCGCCGAGGTGCCGACGCAGTGGGGCTATGACGTCTACGGCGTCCCCGAGGGTTCACTGATCGACCTGGAGCTGCGGCTCGAGACGATCATGGACGGGATCCTGGCCACAGGAACCACCACGGTGACGGCGACCGGCGAATGTGTGCGGTGCCTGACCGATGTCGAGGACGAGATCGACCTCGAGATCCAGGAGCTGTTCCTGTTCGACCGGCCCTCCGATCCGGAGGAGGCCGAGGAGTCCCAGTGGCTCGAGGGCGATCTGCTCGACTTCGAACCCACGTTGCGAGACGCGGTCGTGTTCGCACTGCCGCAGCATCCGTTGTGTGATCCGGAGTGTCCGGGACTGTGCCCTGAGTGCGGGGCTCGGCTCGCGGATGATCCCGACCACACGCACGGAGCGGAGATCGACCCCCGATGGTCGGCTCTGACCCAGATGATCGAACCCCCCAAGGAGTAATCGTGGCCGTCCCGAAGCGGAAGATGTCGCGCAGCAACACCCGTCACCGTCGTTCGGCCTGGAAGGCCACGAAGGTCCAGGTCGTCGACTGCGCCAACCCCGCGTGCGACAGCAAGGTCATCCCGCACCGCGCGTGCCGCGAGTGCGGCCAGTACGGCGCCCGCGGCGAGCGTCGCCAGGTTCTCTGAATCTGCTGAGTCTCTGACCGACCCCGTCGTGGACGAGTCCGGCGCCGAAGAACTGCGTGCGGTCCTGGGAGTTCCGGATCTCGATCCGGAGCTCCTCACGCATGCCCTGACGCATCGGTCGTTCGCGTACGAGAACGGCCAGGTCCCCAACAACGAGCGCCTCGAGTTCCTCGGCGACTCGGTGCTGGGGCTCGTCGTCACGGATGCCCTCTTCACGACCCATCCCGACCTGCCCGAGGGTCAGCTTGCGAAGCTGCGCTCGGCGGTCGTCAGCGCCAAGGCGCTCGCGGTGGTGGCGCGCACCCTCGGCATCGGTGAGCACGTCCGCCTCGGACGTGGTGAGGAGGCCACGGGGGGCCGTGACAAGGCGTCGATCCTGTCCGACACCGTCGAGGCCCTGATCGGCGCGATCTACGTGCAGTTCGGCATCGAGCGCGCCTCCGAGGTCCTGCACCGCATCTTCGACCCCGTCATCGCCGACGCGGCCCGTCTCGGGGCGGCGCTCGACTGGAAGACCTCGTTGCAGGAGGTCGCGGCCAACCAGGGTCTCGGCGTGCCGCGCTACGTCGTCGAGAGCGAGGGCCCCGACCACGCCCGGCAGTTCACCGCCGCGGTCCACGTGGGCGACCGGGTCTTCGACGGTGGTGCCGGCACCTCCAAGAAGGAGGCCGAGCAGCAGGTCGCCCAGATCGCGTGGGAGTCGCTGACCGGCGCGACGCCCGCGACCGCACGTGCCTGAGCTGCCCGAGGTCGAGGTCGTCCGCCGAGGTCTGGCCGAGCACGTCGTGGGGCGTCGGATCACCGGGGTCCGAGTGCTCGACGTCCGGTCGCTGCGGCGTCACGCGCCGGGCCCGGAGGACTTCGCGCTGCGTCTGACCGGCCGTGTCGTCGCCGATGCCAAGCGCCGCGGCAAGTACCTGTGGCTGCCACTGGATGACGAGGACGCCCTGCTGGCGCACCTCGGCATGAGCGGGCAGATGCTGGTGAGCGCGCCGGACGCAGCTCCGCAGAAGCACCTCAAGGTCACGCTCGACCTCGAGGACGGCACGCAGCTGCGATTCGTCGACCAACGGATCTTCGGGGGCCTCGCCCTGAGCGACGGGGGAGCGGAGCTGCCGGCGGAGGTCGCGCACATTGCGCGCGACCCGCTGGACCCGCTCTTCGACCCCGCCGAGTTCGCGGCGCGTCTCAAGCGACGCGAGACCGGCATCAAGCGGGCGCTGCTCGACCAGACGCTGATCTCCGGGGTCGGCAACATCTACGCCGACGAGGCGCTCTGGCGGGTGCCGCTGCACTACGCCCGCAACACCCGCACGCTGCGACGCACCGAGGTCGACACGTTGCTGCACCACGTCACCGAGGTCATGTCGGAGGCGCTGGAGCAGGGCGGCACCTCGTTCGACGCGCTGTACGTCAACGTCAACGGCGCCAGCGGCTACTTCGACCGGTCCCTGCACGCCTACGGCCGCGAGGGCGAGCCGTGCGATCGCTGCCGCACGCCGATGCGCCGCAGCGCCTTCATGAACCGTTCGTCGTACTGGTGCCCCCGTTGCCAGCCCCGCCCCCGCAACGGCCGCTTCTGACGTTCGGCTCGCGAGAGACTCTGTTGGTGGTCAGGAGAGACCTTGTTGCAAGGCAGGGGCGAACAATGTTTCTCCTGTGCACACACCATCTCTCTCGCGAGCGGTCCGCTACCGTGCTGGCGTGACGAGCTACGGCGCGGAGGCGCGGGCGCGCTTCGTGGCCGAACCCCCCAAGCGGGCCGGGCGCACACCGTTCGAGCGCGATCGCGGTCGCATCGTGCACTCCGCGGCTCTCCGGCGACTCTCGGCCAAGACGCAGGTCATGGGCGCCGGCTCCGACGACTTCGTGCGCAACCGATTGACCCATTCTCTGGAGGTCGCGCAGGTCGCGCGTGAGCTCGGTGCCTCGCTCGGCTGTGATCCCGACATCGTCGACTCGGCGGCGCTCGCCCACGACCTGGGTCACCCGCCGTTCGGCCACAACGGCGAGACTGCGCTCGACGCCGTCGCGGCGGAGTGCGGTGGGTTCGAGGGGAACGCCCAGACACTGCGCCTGTTGACGCGGCTCGAGGCCAAGACCTTCGGGTCGGACGGGGCGAGCGTCGGCCTCAACCTGACGCGAGGCACCCTGGCGGCCTGCATCAAGTACCCGTGGCGTCGCGGCGAGGCCCCTGACGGCGGCCTGAAGTTCGGCGTGTACGAGGACGACCTCCCGGTTTTCGCCTGGGTGCGTGCCGATGCCGCGCCCCTCGTGCGCCCCGTCGAGGCCCAGGTCATGGACCTGTCGGACGACATCGCCTACTCGGTGCACGACGTCGAGGACGGGGTGGTCGGCGGCTGGTTCGACCTGACCGACGACCTCGAGCTCGACCGCGTCTGCGCCGTCGCCCGCGACTGGTACCTGCCGGACGCCGACGACGCCCGGCTCGTGGCGGCGATGGAGCGGCTCGAGCAGCTCCCGGAGTGGCCGTCGACGCGCTTCGACGGCAGTCGTGCGGCGCTCGGCACGATCAAGAGCCTGACCAGCGCGTTGATCGGCCGGTTCGCCGTTGCTGCCCAGACCGCGACGACGGCCCGCTGGGGTGAAGGTCCGCTCGTGCGGTTCGACGCCGATCTCGAGGTCCCGCGCGACACCCTCGACGAGATCACCGTGCTCAAGTCGATCGCCGCCCACCACGTGATGCTGGCCGACGATCGCACCGCCAACCAGGAGGCGCAGCGCGACCTCCTCACGGCACTCGTCGCGGCCCTGCTCGAACGGGAGGGCCGCGACCTCGACCGCGACCTCGCGGCCGACTTCGCCTCCGCGCCGGACGACGCGGCGCGGCTCCGCGTGGTCGTCGACCAGGTGGCGTGCATGACCGACGTCTCCGCCCCGATGTGGGCGCAGCGGCTGGGTCTCTGAGGCGGAGACCGGAGGCGTGGATGGCGGGGCCGGCACCGTGGGCCACCGACATAGAATGCGCGCATGCCGCGGATCAAGGACGAGGACATCCAGCTCGTCCGTGAACGCGCGCGCATCGACGAGGTCGTCGAGTCCTACGTCACCCTCAGGAGTGCCGGCGGCGGTGCCCGCAAGGGTCTGTGCCCGTTCCACGACGAGAAGACGCCCTCCTTCAGCGTCCGCCCGGCGCAGGGCTTCTACTACTGCTTCGGCTGCCAGGCGGGCGGGGACTCGATCAAGTTCCTGATGGAGATCGAGGGCCTGCCGTTCGCCGACGCCGTCGAGAGGCTCGCCACCAAGTACGGCATCCAGCTGCGCTACGACGAGGACGCCCGCCCCACGGGGCCGAAGCGCGACCCGCGCCAGCGCCAGCGCCTCCTGGAGGCGCACCGCTACGCGGGGGAGTTCTACGCCCAGCAGCTC
>CAYRZN010000035.1:10561-18682 GCA_964428825.1 uncultured Aeromicrobium sp. | reverse complement strand
CGCCACCGACCGCGACGATGGCCGCAGCGCTCAGGCGGGCGACGCGGCGACGGACGCCACTCGTGCGTGGCGTGGCCACGACCGTGGCGGCCGGGCGGGGGTGGGCGGTCAGGAGTGCGGGGGCGTCGGCCATCAGGCGCTCGCGCAGCGCGAGGCGGAAGTCGTCGGACGGGGCGACGGTGGCAGCGCGGGCGCAGAGGGCCTCGGCGTGACGGACGAGCTCGGTGACGGCAGCGTCAGCGGGCGCGCCTCGGAGGGCGGCCTCGAATGCATCGGCCTCGCGCTTGTGGCTCGTCATGATTCCTGCCTTGAAGCCATCGGGTGGTCATAGAAGCGAACGACCATGAGACGGCTGGAGTTACGGATCGTGACGCGGAACGGACGGATCGATGTCATCGGACGTCCTCCGTGACGTTCTTGGCGAGTCGACGGACCGCGCGCAGCTGGAGCTGCTTGACGGCTCCTTCGCTGCGGCCGAGCGCCGCCGCGGTCTGGGCGATCGTGAGTCCCTGCATGAATCGCATGAGGATGCAGTCGCGCTGCTCCTCGGGGAGCGCGTTGACCGCCTCGAGCAGCATCGCGTTCGAGACGAGGCTCAGCACCTCGTCCTCGGGGGTCGGCGGGCTCGAGCGCGTCTCCGGCACGGAGTCGGAGACGATCTCGAGGCGCGAGCGACTGGACTTGAAGTGATCGGTGATGAGGTTGCGGGCGATCGTGGTGAGCCACGCGCCGAAGTCCTTGCCCTGCCAGCTGAAGCGGCTGATCGCGCGAAGGCCGCGCACGAAGGTCTCGCTCGTGAGGTCCTCGGCGAGCTGGGCGGAGCCGACCCGGTAGTACACGAAGCGGTAGATGCCGCCGACGTAGTGGTCGTACAGCTGGCCGAACGCCTCGGCGTCACCCTGGACCGCCAGGTCGACGAGTGCGCGCAGGCGCAGGCCCTCGGCGTCGAGCTGCGGTTCCGGCTCGCCGCCGCCCGATCCGGGGGTGGGAGTGGAGTCGACGTGGGCCAGGGCCGCGAGCAGGCTGGGGTCGTCCGCATGAGCGCCGGCCATGACCAGCACTCCCCGAAGTCCCATCAGATTCTCCCGCATGACCCTCCCAGATCAGCCGCAGTCTATCGGCCGGGAGCCGGTTCGCCCAGAGATTTGGCGAAAAATCGCCCCCCGGGTCACCGGCGCAGGCGGCGGACGACCTGCCAGGCAGCCACGCCGGCCCCTGCCATGCCCGCGGTCCGCGCCCCGGCGAGGGCCATGCGACGCCCGGTGCGGTAGTCCCGGATCTCCCAGTGGTTGGCCCGCGCGTGCGAGCGCAGGGTCGCGTCGGGGTTGACCGCGCACGGGTGGCCGACGAGCGACAGCATCGGCAGGTCGTTGCTCGAGTCGGAGTAGGCCGAGCAGCGGGCCAGGTCGAGGCGCTCGCGCTCCGCGATGGCCCGCACGGCGACGGCCTTGCCCTCGCCGTGCAGCATCTCGCCCACGAGCTCGCCGGTGTAGATGCCGTCGACGTGCTCCGCGACCGTGCCCAGCGCTCCGGTCAGGCCGAGCCGACGGGCGATGACCTGCGCGATCTCGACGGGGGCTGCCGTGACGAGCCAGACACGCTGGCCGCGGTCGAGGTGGGCTTGGGCGATCGCGCGGGTGCCGGGCCAGATCTTGTGCGCCATGTGCTCGTCGAAGATCTCCTCGCCGATCTCCTCGAGCTCGGTGACGCTGTGACCGGCGATGAACGACAGCGCCGAGCTGCGGGCCTTGGCGATGTGCTCGGGGTCCTCGATGCCGGAGATCCGGAAGTAGGCCTGCTGCCAGACGGCGCCGGCGAGGTCGCGGGCCGAGAAGAAGTCGCGGCGGTAGAGGCCCCGGGCGAGGTGGAAGATCGAGGCGCCCTGCATGATCGTGTTGTCGACGTCGAAGAAGGCGGCGGCGGTCAGGTCGGCCTGCGGTGCCAGGGCGATCTCGACCTCGGCGGCCGCTGCGGCGGCCTGGCCCGCCAGCACCGACCGCGACTTGAGGTTGCGCCGCCGGTCGGCCGGCGAGACAGGCCGGGGGACGGACGGCGGGCGGCTCATGCGGCGAGGCTACCGCGCGGTCCGGGGCTGGGGCAGGCGTTCGGAGGCGGGGCGCAGGAACGGTGTGGAAGAGTTGCCACGTGACCGTGACCGTGAACGTCAGCGAGATCCTCGCCGTCGCCGCGCGCCGTGACCCGGAGGGCACCGCCCTGGTCGAGGCTCGCGAGGAACGGCGTGCCGTCACCTGGGCCGAGCTGGACCACGCGGCCGACGCCGTGGCGCGGGGCCTCAGTGCCCGCGGCCTCCGGGCGGGCCACCGCGTCGCGCTCGTCATGGCCAATCGCATCGACCTGGTCATCGCGTACTTCGCGGTCCTGCGCGGTGGCATGGTCGCCGTGCCCGTCAACCCGCGCTCGACCCCCGTGGAGGTCGAGCGCATGCTCGCCGACTCCGGGGCGCGCCTCGTGCTCGCCGACGGTGCCGCGGTCGACGCCGTCCGCGCGGCGGCCACGGGCCTCGAGAACCTCACCGTCGTCGTCGACGGGCCCACGCCCGAGCAGGGCGAGGTCGCCTTCGCGGCGTTCCTCGACGCCGCAGTCCCGTCGCCCCCGGCCGCACCGGCCGATCCCGAGGCGCTCGCCGTCATCCTCTACACGTCCGGAACGAGTGGGCGGCCGCGCGGCGTCATGCTGTCGCACCGCGCGCTGCTCGCGAACATCGAGCAGGTCGCCACGCTCGACGTCGTCTCCTCCGACGACGTCTGCCTGGGCCTGCTCCCGATGTTCCACATCTACGGCCTCAACTGCGTGCTGGGCCAAGCGGTCCACCAGGGGGCGCCGCTCGTCCTGGTCGACGGCTTCGACCCCGACGCGCTGCTCGACCTCGTCGTCCGTGAGGGCTTGACCTATCTGGCGGTCGCGCCGCCGGTCGTCGCCGCGTGGTCCGGTCGGACCGACCTGCGCGAGAAGCTGGCGTCGGTGCGGGTCGTGGTCTCCGGTGCCTCGGCGCTGGACCCCGACCTCGCGCGCGACTTCCGGGAGTCCTCCGGTCACGTGATCGAGCAGGGCTACGGACTCACGGAGGCCTCCCCGGTCGTCGCCGTCACGATCGGAGCCGTCCGCGGTGCCGACGGTGCACCGAAGCCGTACTCGGTCGGCGCCGTCCTGCCGGGCATCGAGGTGCGCATCGTGGAGACCGTCGACGGGCGCGAGGCGTCGCCCGGCGACCCGGCCGAGATCTGGGTGCGGGGCGACAACCTGCTCACGGGCTACTGGCCCGACGGGAGCGACGGTCCGGACGCCGACGGCTGGTACCCCACGGGCGACGTCGGTCTGCTCGACGACGACGGCGACCTCACGCTCGTCGACCGACTGCGCGAGCTCGTCATCGTGTCGGGCTTCAACGTGTACCCGCGCGAGGTCGAGGACGTCATCGCCGAGGCTCCCGGTGTCGACCAGGTCGCGGTCGTGGGCCTGCCGCACGAGGAGACGGGGGAGCAGGTCCT
This sequence comes from uncultured Aeromicrobium sp., assembly GCA_964428825.1. Classification (GTDB taxonomy): domain Bacteria; phylum Actinomycetota; class Actinomycetes; order Propionibacteriales; family Nocardioidaceae; genus Aeromicrobium. The sequence continues at coordinate 15,173 of CAYRZN010000035.1, read as the reverse complement.
CGCCTTCGTCGTGCCGCTGCCCGGCAGGGACGAGAACGAGGTGCGCGCCGCCGTCGAGGCCGCGTGCCGCACCCGTCTGGCGCGGTTCAAGCAGCCCACCACGGTCGAGATCGTGCAGGGGCTCCCGTACTCGCCCACGGGCAAGGTCGCGAAGGGGCGCCTCCGCGCCCTCGCCCGCGGATCGGCCCTGGGGCTGCGGTGACGTCGGGTCCGCCCTCCGACGCCGCGTCGCTCGACGTGCTCGGCTCCGCCCGGGTCGTCCTGCTGGTCCGGGACGGCTGCCACCTGTGCGAGACCGCCGTCGCGGTCGTGGAGTCCGTGACCCAGCAGACCGGCGACACGTGGACCACGGTCGACGTCGACGCCGATCCCGCCCTCGCGGAGCGGTGGACCGACGAGGTGCCGGTGACGTTCGTCGACGGGCGACAGCACGACTTCTGGCGGGTGGACCCGGACCGGCTCCGCGCCGCCCTCGCGGGCTGACGCGGCGACGTCACACCGTGACGATTTGGTGAACGACGAGCACCGATCGTAGACTGTGGGCGCGCCGCAGGCCTGTCCCGACAGGGAAATCCCGAGGTTCGCGGTGCAGGAGCACTGTGACGATTCTGCACCCCCTGACCCATGTCCCGGCCGCTGACCCCTCGGTGGTGACGACATGAGCGTTCTCGTGCTGGGCATGTCCCACCGCACCGCCCCGATCGAGGTCCTCGAGCGCGCGTCGCTCGACACCGACGACGGCGTCAAGCTGTCGCACAAGGTCCTCGAGTCCCCGCACATCAGCGAGTCCGTCGTGATCTCGACGTGCAACCGCGTCGAGGTGTACGTCGAGGCCGAGCGCTTCCACGGCGCCATCGAGGAGCTGTCGCGCCTGTTCGCCGACCACGCCGGACTCGGTCGCGAGGAGCTCGTGCACCACCTCTACGTGCACTACGACGACGCCGCGGTGGCCCACCTGTTCTCCGTCGCCGCCGGGCTCGACTCGATGATCCTGGGCGAGAGCCAGATCTTGGGCCAGGTGCGCCTGTCGCTGCAGTCGGCGCAGGCCGAGTCCACCGTCGGCCCGGCGCTCAACGCGCTGTTCCAGCAAGCGTTGCGCATCGGCAAGCGCGGCCACGCCGAGACCGGCATCGACCGCCTCGCGCCCTCGGTCGTCACTGCCGCACTCGACGCCGCAGGTGAGGGCGACACCGGTACCCGCTACCTCGTTGCCGGTGCCGGCACCATGGCAAGCCTCGCGGTGCGCACGCTCGTCGAGCGGGGCGTCGCCCCCGAGCGCATCATGCTCACCAACCGCACCTACCAGCGCGCCGCGGAGTTCGTGGCCACGTTCGGGGTCGGCGCCGTGCGCTGGGAGTCGCTCGACGTCGAGCTCCAGGCGGCCGACGTCCTCATCAGCTGCACGGGCGCGACCGGCGTCGTGTTCGACCGCGACCGCATCGCCCGGGCCACGCAGGACGGCCGGCCGATGACGCTGGTCGACCTCGCCCTCCCGCGCGACATCGCCGCCGAGGTCACGAGCTTGCCGAACACCACGCTGATCGACATGCAGGTCCTGGCCGAGCGCGCCGCCGACTCCGAGGTCGTCTCCGACGTCGCTGCGGTGCGCGCCATCGTCGACGGCGAGGTCGGTGCGTTCCTGGCGGCCAAGTCGGCCTCGCGCGTCACGCCGACCGTCGTGGCCCTGCGCGGCATGGCGGTCGAGATCGTGCAGTCCGAGACCGAACGGCTCGAGTCCCGGCTCGGTGACCTCTCCGACGCCCAGCGCGCCGAGATCCGTCACGCGTTGCGCCGGGTCTCCGACAAGCTCCTCCACCAGCCCACCGTGCGGGTGCAGCAGCTCGTCGACGGTCCCGCAGGCCTGACCTACGCCGACGCCCTCGCCGACCTCTTCGCGCTCGACCCGTCCGCGGTCGACCGCGTCTCCGCCGTGGGAGAGGGGGCCGCGAATGACTGACCCCCTGCGTCTCGGCACCCGTGCCAGTGAGCTTGCCCGCACGCAGTCCGGCCACGTCGCCGACCGTGTGCGCGAGCTCACGGGTCGTGAGGTCGAGCTGGTCACGATCAGCACCGAGGGCGACCGCTCCTCGGCGCCGCTCGACCAGATCGGCGGAACCGGGGTCTTCGTGGCCGCGCTGCGCGACGCGCTCGTGGCCGGTGAGGTCGACTTCGCGGTGCACTCGCTCAAGGACCTGCCGACGGCCGACGACCCCCGCCTGGTCCTCGCTGCGGTCCCGCCGCGCGAGGACGTCCGCGACGCCCTCGTGGCGCGCGACGGACTCACCCTCGGTGAGCTGCCCCCGGGCTCGCGCATCGGCACCGGTTCGCCGCGGCGCGCCGCGCAGATCAACGCGCTCGGCCTGGGCGTCGAGGTGGTCCCGATCCGCGGCAACGTCGACACCCGTCTCGGCAAGGTGCGCTCGGGCGAGGTCGACGCCGTGGTCCTGGCCCGCGCCGGTCTGGTGCGCCTCGGACGTGCCGACGAGGCCACCGAGGTGCTCGACCCGATCCAGGTGCTGCCCGCGCCCGGCCAGGGTGCGCTGGCCGTGGAGTGCCGCTCCGACCGCACCGACCTCATCGACCTGCTCGGGGTGCTCGACGACCCCGACACCCGCGCCACCGTCACCGCCGAGCGCACGCTGCTCGCCACGTTGGAGGCCGGCTGCAGCGCGCCCGTCGGAGCCTTGGCCGAGGTCGCCTGGGGCGACGACGGCGACGAGCTCTGGCTCCGTGCCGTCGTGGCCGACCCGTCCGGAAGTCCATCCATCCGCCTGTCCGCGATCGGCGTCCCCACCGACGCCGCCGCGCTCGGCCTCCGTCTCGCCACCGAGATGTTGGACGAGGGTGCCGACCAGATCATGGCTCCTGTCGCCTGATCCGCCGCTCCGACCCGACCACCCGCAGACATCGTCTGCACCAGAAGGAAGAACCCACGTGACCACCACCACCGCGACGCCGGACGCCACGTCCGTGCCGTCTCGCGCCAGCAAGCCGGCCAAGAAGCTCGGCCGCGTCAGCTTCGTCGGCGCCGGCCCGGGCGATGCCAGCCTGCTCACGGTCCGCGCGGCCGAGCTGTTGCTCCAGGCCGATGTCGTCATCACCGAGCTCCCCGAGCAGATCGCCCTCGTGCCGGGCGACGCCGAGGTCGTCGACGGCGGACTGGGTGAGGACGGTTCGCTGCTCACGCACGCGGCTCGCGCCCGCCTGGTCGTCCGCCACGCGAAGACCGGCGCCCACGTCGTCCGCCTGATCAGCGGCGACCCCTTCACGTACGCCACGGGGCCCGAGGAGGCCGCTGCGTGCGCCAAGGCCGGCATCGAGTTCGAGATCGTCCCCGGCATCTCGTCGGTGCAGGCGGTTCCGGCGTACGCCGGCGTGCCGCTGACCAACCGTCAGCACCGCGAGTTCCGCGTCGTCAGCGTCGGCGACACCCAGGTCGCGTGGGAGGAGCTCGGCAGCGACGACACCCTCGTCCTGCTGTCGGCCGTGGCGCGCATCGGTGAGGCGGCTGACGGCCTCATCGCCGCCGGACGGTCCCCGCAGACGCCCGTCGCGATGACCCGGGTCGGCACCACGACCGAGCAGAGCACGATCGTCTCGACCCTCGAGGGCATCGCGGCCGACGCGAAGGCCGCGGGCATGACGGCGCCGGCCATCACGGTCGTCGGCGAGGTCGTGCAGATGCGTGACGCACTGTCCTGGTTCGAGACCAAGCCGCTGTACGGCTGGCGCATCCTCGTGCCCCGCACGAAGGAGCAGTCGGCCAGCCTCGCGTCCCGCCTGCGCGGGTACGGTGCGGTGTCCGAGGAGGTGCCCACCATCTCGGTCGAGCCGCCGCGCAACCCGCAGCAGATGGACAAGGCCGTGCGCGGCCTCGTCGAGGGTCGCTACGAGTGGGTCGCGTTCACGAGCGTCAACGCCGTCAAGGCGGTGCGCGAGAAGTTCGAGGAGTACGGGCTCGACGCCCGCGCGTTCTCGGGCCTGAAGATCGCCGCGGTCGGCGAGAAGACCGCCGAGGCCATCGCCACGTGGGGCATCCGTCCCGACCTCGTGCCCACGGGCGAGCAGAGCGCCCGCGGCCTGGTCGAGGACTGGCCGCCGTACGACGAGACGCTCGACCCGATCAACCGGGTCTTCCTCCCGCGGGCCGACATCGCGACCGAGACCCTCGTCGCGGGTCTGATCGACCTGGGCTGGGAGGTCGACGACGTCACGGCCTACCGCACGGTGCGGGCCGCGCCGCCGCCGGCGCCGACGCGTGACGCGATCAAGACCGGCAAGTTCGACGCGGTCCTGTTCACGTCGAGCTCCACGGTGCGCAACCTCGTCGGCATCGCGGGCAAGCCGCACCCGTCGACGATCATCGCGTGCATCGGTCCGGCCACGGCCAAGACCGCCGAGGAGCACGGCCTGCGCGTCGACGTCATGGCCGAGTCGCCGTCCGTCGAGGTCCTCGCCGACGCGCTGGCCGCGTTCGGCGCTGCCCGGCGGGTCGCGTTCCTGGAGGCGGGCGAGCCCGTCACCAAGCCGTCCCAGCGTCGCCCGTCCACGCGCCGGAAGGCGTAGCCTCCAGCGTCGCCGCGAAGCGGCCTCCCGGAGGCTGCGGGTCGAG
>CAYRZN010000035.1:0-10461 GCA_964428825.1 uncultured Aeromicrobium sp. | reverse complement strand
GCGGGTCGAGTAGGCGCGAGGAACGAGTGCCGTATCGAGACCAGGTCGGCTGACGGCAGCGTCAGCCACCGACAGGGGTCGTGGTCGCTTCCGCGGCCGCGGCCCCTCGGTCGTGACGCAGTCTGCGGTCCGTGGTCGCCAGAGCACCCGCCGATCATCAGATTGCGTCCAACCCGCGCCGGCCCGCGCGACCTCGAACCCTCGCTCATCCTCACCGGACTACGCTCGATCCCATGACGAACCTGCCGCACCGTCCGCGTCGCCTGCGCTCCTCGCCGGCCACGCGCCGGATCGTCCGCGAGACCCACACCGTCGCGTCCCAGCTCGTGCTGCCGATGTTCGTGGCGGAGGGCCTGGACGAGCCGAAGCCGATCGCGAGCATGCCGGGGGTCGTCCAGCACACGCGCGAGTCGGCGAAGAAGGCGTACCGCGAGGCGGTCGAGCTCGGGCTGGGCGGCGTCATGCTGTTCGGCGTGCCCACCACGAAGGACGCGACCGGCTCAGGCGCCCTCGACCCCGACGGGATCCTCAACGTCGCGATCGCGGACGCACGGGCCGAGGTGGGTGACGACCTGCTGGTCATGAGCGACCTGTGTCTCGACGAGTTCACCGACCACGGCCACTGCGGGGTGCTCGACGCGGCCGGCCGGGTCGACAACGACGCCACTCTCGAGGTGTACGCGGCGATGGGCGTGGCGCAGGCCGAGGCCGGCGCCCACTGGGTGGGTCCCAGCGGCATGATGGACGGCCAGGTCGGGGTCGTGCGTGCGGCGCTCGACGCCGCGGGCCACGAGGACGTCGCGATCATCGCCTACACCGCGAAGTACGCGTCGGCGTTCTACGGCCCGTTCCGCGAAGCCGTCGACTCCTCGCTGCAGGGGGATCGTCGGACCTACCAGCAGGATCCGGCCAACGCCCGGGAGGCGCTGCGCGAGCTGGAGCTCGACCTCGCCGAGGGGGCTGACGTCGTGATGGTCAAGCCCGCGCTCGGCTACCTCGACCTCGTGGCGAAGGTGCGCGAGCGCACCGACGTGCCGGTGGCCGCCTACAACGTCTCGGGCGAGTACGCGATGGTCGAGGCCGCGGCGGCGCAGGGCTGGATCGATCGCGAGCGGGCGATCGACGAGACCGTGCTGTCGATCCGCCGGGCCGGCGCCGACATCGTCCTGACCTACTGGGCGGCCGAGCTCGCCGCGCGTTTGCGCTGACGGCGCGTGCCGGCGAGGTCGGGTACTCGTGGCAGCCGACCGGACCAGATGACCCCGGCGACCACGAGCACGCCGCCGACCACCTCGAGCCCGGACGGGCGCTCGTCCAGGACGAGCGCGGCGGTCAGGAGCCCGACGACGGGCACCAGCATCGAGAACGGGGCGACGACGCCCGCCGGGTGGCGCTTCATGAGCCAGACCCAGATGCCCGAGCCCACGACGGTGCCCAGCACGACCGTGTAGGCCAGGCCCAGCCACGCGGGGATCGCCTCGGCGCTGGCCGCCGTCGACCACGCCTCACCGACACGGGTCGGGCCCTCGACCACGAGTGACAGGGCCAGCATTGGCAGCGGCGGCACGACGGCCATCCAGCAGATCAGGTGCAGGGGGCGTTCCGGCGCGGCCAGGCGGGTCGAGACGTTGCCGAACGCCCACCCGAGCGCTCCGAGCACCACGAGCCAGAACGGCCACCACCCGTCGGCGCCCCCGCGGGAGACGCCGACCAGGCCCAGCCCGGCGACGGCCAGCGCGATGCCGGCGACCCGCCGGGCCGTCAGGGTCTCTCGCAGGAGCACGGCGCCCAGCACCACCGTGAACGGGGCAGAGGCCTGCAGCACGAGCGAGGCCAGCCCGGTCGGGAACCCTGCCTCCATGCCCAGGTAGAGCCCGAGGAACTGCACGATGCCGAACCCGACGCCGTAGCCGATCAGCCACCTGGTCGGCACGTCGGGCCGGGGCACGAACAGCAGGGTCGGCACCGCGAGGAGGGCGAACCGCAGGGCCACGAGGAAGATCGGCGGGAACTGCTGCAGGGACGCGTGGATCGCGAGGACGTTGACGCCCCAGAGGACGGCGACCACGCAGGCGAGCGCGATGTGGCGAGGGGGCACGGATCGAGTGTGGAAGATCCTGGAGTGAAGCACCAGCGAAGAGTTGTGACCTCAAGCATTAGGCTTCCTTCATGGATGTTCGTCATCTCCAGCTGCTGCGCGAGCTCCGGGACCGCGGGACCCTCGCGGCGGTCGCCACCGCCACCCACCGCACCCCGTCGGCTGTCTCCCAGCAGCTGCGCACGGCCGAGCGCGACCTGGGGATCGCGCTCGTCGAGCCGTTCTCGCGCGGCGTGCGGCTGACGTCGGCCGGACGGATCCTGGCCGATGGCGCCGACGTCGTCGAGGCGGCCGTCGCCGAGGTCCGGGCGCGTCTGGACGCGAGCCTGGGGGAGCCGCGCGGCACGGTCTCGATCGGCACGCTGCCGAGTGCGGGCGAGGCCCTGCTGCCGGGTCTCGTCGAGCGGCTCACGGGATCGGCCATCGAGCTGCAGGTCGACGACTTCGACCTTGCCGAGGGTGACTACGCCTCGCGGTCGATGGACGCCGACGTCGTGATCGCCCACAGCCTGGCCGGCGACGTCCCGAGGGGTGCCGAGGACCTCGTCAGCACGCGACTGGTGGGCGAGCCCATCGACGTCGCCCTGCCGATCGACCACCCCCTCGCCGCGCGTGAGCGGCTGCACGCCGACGACCTGGTCGGCACGACCTGGATCGGCGTTCCCGAGGGGTACCCGTTCGACACGATCCTCCTGGCGGTCGAGAACCACACGGGCGAGCGGTTGGACCGCACTTTGCGCCTGCGTGACAACCACCTCGTCGAGGCGCTCGTGGGCGCCGGGGTGGGTCTGGCCCTCCTGCCCCGCTTCACGACCCGCCCGCGGCCCGGCGTCGTGCTGCGACCGCTGGACGGGGTGCGCGCCGTGCGGAGCATCGTGGCCCTGAGCCGTCCCGATCGTCGCGCACGCCTGGCGGTGCGGACCGTGATCGACCACCTGGTGGCCGTGGGGGAGCGCCTGGAGTCCTGACTCGATGCGGCGTGACGCGACGAGGCCCCGTCCGGAGCATCCGGAAGGGGCCTCGTCGTGCTGGGTGGACTAGCGCAGCAGGTTGGCGATGCAGGTCGTCAGTGCGGCCACGTCGAGCGCCGAGATGCCACTCGTCAGGCACTTGAGGTTGGCATCGAGCCAGCTCATCGTGTTCCCGAGCGGGGCAGCGGGCGTGGTGGAGCCGGGAGCCGGCTGACCCGTGAGGTCGCTGACCAGGCCGCCGACGAGTCCGGTGACGCCGGTGCTGGGAGCAGCCGGAGTGCTGCCGCCTCCACCGCCGCCGGTGGAACCGCCGCCCGGCGTGGTGGTGCCACCGCCGGGGGTGGAGCCCGGCGTGCCCGGTGCCGCGCCACCCGGCGCGGTCGGGTTGGCCGCCGCCGTCTCCTCCTGCACGGCCGCGTCACGCGCTGCCTGCGTCGTCGACTGGTCGACGCTGCGCTGCACGAGCGGGCTCGACGAGGTCAAGTTGTTCGGCGACTGCGTGAAGTTGCCCTGGGCGTACGCGTTGGAGATCGCGATGACCGTGTCGGCGTAGGAGTCGGAGCGGTTGTAGCGGAGCACCGAGGAGCGAAGGTCGGCCGGGTTGCTGAGGTCGCCCGGCCCGGCGCACAGGTAGATGCCGGCCGAGGTGGCGGCGTCGTTGATGTTCTGCGGGTTCTTGGCGCCGTCGTTGTCGGCGTCGACACCGACCGACTTCCAGGTGCCGGGGATGAACTGCATCGGGCCCACGGCCCGGTCGAACACAGGGTCCTGGTCGAGCGCGCCGGCGTCGGTGTCGGTGATCTTCGCGGTGCCGTTCGCGCCGTCGAGCTGCGGGCCGAAGATGCCGGGCGCGGCGGTGCCGCGGGCGTCGAGCTGGTTGCCGGCGATGCGTCCGTGGTTGGACTCGACGCGACCGATCGCGGCGACGAGGTTCCAGGGCAGGCGGCACGCGGCGTCGGCCTGGGCGAGCAGGGTCTCCGCACGCTTGTAGGCGGACAACGCCGCGTTGGGGATGCCGTCGGTCGACAGGGTCGCGACAGTGCCGTCGGTGCCTGCTCGCGGATCGATGCCCGCCGGGGCCTCCTGGACGCTGGCCGGGTCGTCGAACGCGGTGCTGGGGACCGACGGGACGTCACTCGGGCCGTCGCCGTCCGTGGCTGACGCGAGCCCGGAGTTCGCCAGGGCGACGCCCCACGCTCCGACGAGAAGTGCCATCGGCACCAAGGCGCCGGCCTTCTGCCACCGGGTCAACTTTCCTGACCGCATCGAATTCCCTCCGGTCCTGCGACCCCGACGTTCGAGGCTCCCCCGCCCCGCATGGTAACCGGACGTTACGTCCGTGCGCCATGGGAGCGGCATCCGTACAACGATGCTACGTGATCTGGGTTACGTCGCTCGCCAGCACCTGGGCGGAGGATCCTCATCCGTCCGGGGGAGACACCACCGCGCACGGGGCCACGAGGGGAGCCGGCTCGGTCCGGCTGGGACACTGGAGTCGTGACCGACACGACGAACTCCCAGGAGCTCTTCCGCCGCGCCCTCACCGTCTCGCCGGGCGGGGTGAACTCCCCGGTGCGGGCGTTCCGCGCGGTCGGCGGCGCGCCCCGCTTCATGCGGTCGGGGGCCGGCGCCATCCTGACCGACGTCGACGGGGCCACGTACGTCGACCTCGTCGGGTCGTGGGGCCCCATGCTGCTCGGCCACGCCCACCCCGAGGTGCTCGCCGCCGTGGCCGACGCGGTCTCCCGCGGCACGTCGTTCGGCACCCCCAGCGAGCCCGAGGTCGCGCTCGCCGAGGAGATCGTGGGCCGCACGCCGGTCGAGAGCGTCCGGCTCGTGTCCTCGGGCACCGAGGCCACGATGTCGGCCATCCGCCTGGCCCGTGGCGCGACCGGTCGCGACACGATCGTGAAGTTCGCCGGTTGCTATCACGGTCATGTCGACGCACTCCTGGCCGAGGCCGGCTCCGGCGTCGTCACGCTCGGCATCCCCGGCACCCCGGGGGTCCCGGCCCACGTGGCCGCCGACACCGTGGTGCTGCCCTACAACGATCGTGAGGCCGTGACGGCCGCCTTCACCGAGCTCGGCGACCGCATCGCGTGCGTGATCACCGAGGCGGCCCCCGGCAACATGGGAGTCGTGCCGCCGGAGCCGGGGTTCAACGCGTTCCTGTCGGCGACCTGCCGCCAGCACGGCGCCCTGCTGATCAGCGACGAGGTCATGACGGGCTTCCGCGCCAGCCGGCACGGGCAGTGGGGCCTCGACGGGGCCGTCGAGGGGTGGGCCCCTGACCTCATGACGTTCGGCAAGGTCATGGGCGGCGGCTTTCCGGCCGCGGCCTTCGGCGGTCGCCGCGAGCTCATGGACCTGCTGGCCCCCGTCGGCCCGGTCTACCAGGCGGGCACGCTCTCGGGGAATCCCGTCGCCACCACGGCGGGCCTCACGACCCTTCGCCTGGCGACCCCCGAGGTCTATACGCACCTGCTGTCCGTCTCCGACCAGCTGCAGCACGCCGTCGGCCAGGCCCTCAACGAGGCCGGGTTGCAGCACGCGGTGCAGCGCACCGGCACGATGTTCAGCGTGTTCTGGGGCGTCGACGAGGTCCGCGACTTCGCCGGTGCACAGGCGCAGGAGGCATGGCGGTACCCGCCGTTCTTCCACGCCATGCTCGACGCCGGCGTGTACCTCCCGCCGAGCGCGTTCGAGGCGTGGTTCCTCTCGGCGGCCCACGACGAGGAGGCCCTCTCTAGAATCATCGAGGCACTGCCCGCTGCTGCGCGGGCCGCTGCCGCCGCCCAGCCGGCCTGAACCGCCCAACGGCCCCGATCAGTCAGCCCGAACAGCGAGCACCGAGGACACCATGAGCACCCGAACGATCGTGCACCTGATGCGACACGGCGAGGTCGAGAACCCTGGGGGCGTCCTGTACGGCCGTCTCCCCGAGTTCTACCTGAGCAAGCTGGGCCACCAGATGGCCGAGCGCGCTGCCGACTTCCTGGGGAAGAACGAGATCGTGCACGTCGTGGCCTCGCCGCTCGAGCGGGCCCAGCAGACCGCCGCGCCGCTCTCGAAGATCCTCGACGCCCCCATCACCACCGACGACCGCGTCATCGAGGCCGACAACCTCTTCGAGGGTCGCACCGTCGGAGCGGGTCCCAAGGCGTTCCGCCACCCGAAGAACTGGTGGATGCTGCGCAACCCGTGGCGCCCCTCCTGGGGCGAGCCGTACAAGGAGATCGCCGCGCGCATGCAGGCCGCCGTGGCCGATGCGCGTGACACCGCCCGAGGCCACGAGGCCGTCATCGTGTCGCACCAGCTGCCGGTCTGGATCGCGCGTCAGGCCTACGAGGGCAACTCGTTCCTGCACGACCCCCGCAAGCGCCAGTGCACGTTGGCCAGCATCACGAGCCTGACCTTCGACGGCGACGACTACGCCGGGTTCTCCTACGCCGAGCCGGCCGGCGACCTGCTGCCCGAGGCGCTCAAGGGCAAGTTCGTCGGCGGCGCATGAGGCTCGTGCGTCCTCTGCTCGCGGTGCTCGTCTGCCTCGCCGTCCTGGCCGGGTGCGGCGGCGCGGGCAACAGCGGCTCGACCGGTGGGTACGTCAGCTCCGACGGCACCGTCACGATCGTCGACCCGGAGGACCGGGAGACGGCGCCCGAGCTCTCGGGCACCGACCTCGACGGCGAGGAGCTCTCGACCGACGACTTCGCCGGCACGGTCATGGTCGTCAACGTGTGGGGCTCGTGGTGCCCGCCGTGCCGGGCCGAGGCGCCGGTGCTGAAGGAGCTCTCCGACAGCTACGCCGGCGACGTCCAGTTCCTCGGCATCGTCAACCGCAGCAAGGACGCGGCGGCCACCGCCTTCAACCAGACCTACGGCATCAGCTACCCGAGCTTCTCCGACGAGGGCGGCAGCCTCGAGCTCCGCTTCGTCGACTCGCTGCCGTCCCAGGCCATCCCCACCACCTGGGTCATCGACGCCGAGGGCCGGGTCGCGGCGCGCATCCTCGACGAGGTCGACGCCTCGACGCTCGGCGGCATCATCGACGACCTCCTGGCCGAGTCCGGGGCCGAGAACCCCTCGTGAACGACTGGCTCGAGCAGACCGCGTTGAACGGGTCCCTGTTCATCGCGGTTCCCGTGGCGGTCCTGGCCGGACTGGTCTCGTTCCTCTCGCCGTGCGTGTTGCCCCTCGTGCCGGGCTACCTGTCGTACGTCTCGGGTGTCGGCGTGCAGGACCTGGACCGCGAGGGTCGCCCGAAGATCGTGCTCGGCGCTGTGCTGTTCGTCCTGGGTTTTTCAGCGATCTTCGTCGCAGGTGGTGCGCTGTTCGGAGCGTTCGGGCTGAGGCTGGCGCAGCACCAACGGACGTTCTCCATCATCGCGGGCGTCCTGGTGATCTTGCTGTCGCTCGTGTTCATCGGCTTCGGTTCCCGGATGCAGCGGGAGCTCCGCGTTCACGCAGTGCCGACCGTGGGCGTGGCGATCGCGCCGGTGCTGGGGGTCTTCTTCGGACTCGGTTGGCTGCCCTGCGTCGGTCCGACGCTCGGGGCGGTGCTCGCTCTCGCAGGCAACGAGGCCACGGCGGGCCGTGGTGCCTTCCTGACGCTCGTCTACTGCCTCGGCCTCGGTGTGCCGTTCGTCCTCGCGGCGTTCGGGTTCGCCAGGTTCGCGCGCACAGCGAGCTGGGTGCGTCGCCACCAGCGGGTCGTCCAGCTGGCGGGCGGTCTACTACTCTTTGTCGTAGGTGTCATGCTCGTGACGGGCTGGTGGGACTCGATCATCGCCGACCTGCAGTCCTGGGCCGGCGGATTCGGCACCGCCCTATGAGAGCGACGACAGAGTGAGCAGCGACCGCGACACCCACGGGAAGATCACTGGGCCCGACCGCGGGAAGGCCGCTGCGCCGGCGCTTGGCACCCGCGAGTTCCTGCGGTGGATGTGGACACAGCTCACGTCGATGCGCACCGCACTGCTGCTCCTGCTGCTGCTCGCCGTCGCCTCGCTGCCGGGGTCGTTCGTGCCGCAGCGGGGGGTCGATGCGCGCGCGGTCGAGGCGTTCCGCCTGCGTCACCCTGATCTGTCGCCGTGGCTCGAGAAGCTCGGGGCCTTCAACGTCTACGCCTCGCCGTGGTTCAGCGCGATCTACCTGCTCCTCATGGTCTCGCTGATCGGCTGCATCCTGCCGCGCTCGCGGGTCTACTGGCGGGCCCTGCGGGCTCGCCCGCCGAAGGCCCCCCGTCGCTTCGACCGCCTGCCGGCCTCCGGCACGTTCGAGACGACGGCCGACGTCGACACGGTGCTGGCCGCAGCCCGCCGCGTGGTCGGACGAGCGCGGGTCGACGTCGTGACCGAGGACGACGGGAGCCGCGGCGAGCTGCGCTCGGAGCGCGGCTACCTGCGCGAGCTCGGCAACCTCGTGTTCCACGTCAGCGTCGTGGTCGTCCTGATCGGTGTCGCGATCGGCTCCCTCCTGGGGTACCGCGGAGCGGTCATCGTGACGGAGGGCGACCGGTTCTCCAACGTCCTCACGCAGTACGACGAGTTCACGTCGGGCACGTGGTTCGATCCCGACAGCCTGCCCCCGTTCTCGCTCGAGCTCGACGACCTCGTCGCCGAGTTCGACATCAGCGACGGCCCGCAGCGTGGTGCGCCCCGGCTGTTCGAGGCCGACGGCACGTTCGTCGAGGGCCTCGACGGCGACGAGGGCGACTACTCGATCCGCGTCAACCACCCGCTCTCGGTCGGCTCGACCGACATCTTCCTGGTGGGCCAGGGGTACTCGCCCGTCATCCGCGTCACCGACCCCGACGGCACGGTCGTTTTCGACGAGGCCGTCCCGTTCCTGCCCGAGGACGCCACCTACACCTCCGGCGGCGTCGTGAAGGTGCCCGACACCGGTCCCGAGCAGCTCGGCATGCAGGGCTTCTTCCTGCCCACCGCCGCCCGCACGGCCGAGGACGAGGCGTCGATCTCGCTCTTTCCCGCAGCCGCGAACCCGTACATCGCCCTGCAGGCGTGGACCGGCGACCTCGGCCTCGACGACGGAACGCCGCAGTCGGTGTACGTGCTCGACACGAGCAAGATGACGCAGGTGCTGGACGAGGACGGCAAGCCCTTCCGCATCGAGCTGCAGCCCGGGCAGTCCAGCACGTTGCCTGACGGCACGACCGTGGAGTTCACCGAGCTGCGTCAGTTCGCCCGGTTCCAGATCAGCTCCTCGCCGCTCGCCGGTCTGCCGCTGGGCGGCGTCGCGGTGGGCCTGGGCGGCCTGATCCTGTCGCTGTTCATCCGTCCTCGCCGCACGTGGGTCCGGGCCGTCTCGGACGGCTCGCGTACCGTGGTGGAGGCAGCCGCGCTCGACCGAGTCCCGCGCGACGACCTCCCGGACGACCTCACGTCCTTCATCGACCGTCTCCGCGACGAGCTCGAGCCCCAGGAGAAGAAGACCTCATGACCCTCGCCGACTACGCCGAGTTCTCGAACTACGCCGTCGCCTCAGGCACCGTCGTGCTCGCGCTCGCGTTCCTCGCCCACCTGGCCGAGCTGTTGTTCGTCCGCCAGGAGGCCGTCGAGCCCGTCGCCGCCTCCGTCGGTGCGGGGGCCCAGGGCTCGGTGGCCGTGGCCCCGCCCGAGGACGACGAGGTGCCGCCGCGCAGCGCGGTCCTCAGCCGTGTCGGCATCGCGCTCACGGTCGTCGCGACCGGCCTGCTGGTCCTGGGTGTCGTCACCCGCGCGCTCGCGTCCGAGCGGGTCCCGTGGGGCAACATGTACGAGTTCGGCCTCACGGGCGTCTCGATCGCCCTGGTCGTGTACCTCGTGCTCGTCCGCATCACCTCGGTGCAGTGGATCGCGCCGCTCGTCACGGGCTTCGGGCTCGCGATCCTCGGCCTCGCCTGGTCGGCCTACGTCCCGGCCGGCCCGCTGGTGCCGGCCCTCCACTCCTACTGGCTCGTGATCCACGTCGCGGCCGTCATGATCGCGGGCGCCCTCTTCCTCGTCGGTGCCTCGGCGTCGCTGCTGTACCTGCTCAAGGAGCGGGCCGAGAACCGCGGCTCGGTCGGCCCGATCCTGCGCCGCGTGCCCACGATCGCGGCGATGGACCGCCTGGCCTACCGCACGCACGCGGTCGGCTTCGTGCTCTGGACGTTCGGCGCACTGATCGCCGGCCCGATCTGGGCGCACTACGCCTGGGGCCGGTACTGGGGCTGGGACCCCAAGGAGGTCTGGGCCTTCGTCACGTGGGTCGTGTACGCCGGCTACCTGCACGCTCGCGCCACCGCCGGCTGGAAGGGCCGCCGCGCCGCCGTCATCGCGCTTCTCGGCTTCGCGACGTTCCTGTTCAGCTACTACGGCGTGAACATCTTCGTCCCGGGCCTGCACTCGTACG
>CAYRZN010000034.1:9257-18717 GCA_964428825.1 uncultured Aeromicrobium sp. | reverse complement strand
GGGCCACGTACCTGCACGCGGCCCGGCTCAAGGACGCAGGTCGCCCGTACGGCCGACAGGCGTCGGTCGCGAAGCTCGTCGCGACCGACAACGCCATGAAGGTCACGACCGATGCGGTCCAGGTGCTCGGTGGCGCCGGCTACACGAAGGACTTCCCAGTCGAGCGGTACATGCGCGAGACCAAGGTCATGCAGATCTTCGAGGGCACCAACCAGATCCAGCGGATGGTCATCGCCCGGCACCTCGCTCGCTGAGGCGGGGCAGGCTCAGGCGGGCTCGAGCCCGACGCGCAGGATCCGGTCGTCGCCGTCGGTCGCGTCGCCGCGCCCGTCGGTGTTGTTGGTGAGGAACCACAGGTCGCCGTCGGGGGCCACCACGACGTCACGCAGCCGCCCGTGCTCGCCGGCGAAGTAGTCGGTGGCCGAGGTGGGGTCGGCCACGGGCACCGACCTCAGCACCGACCCGCGCAGGTTGGCGATGAACACCGTGCCGTCGGCCACAGCGATGCCGCTCGGGCTGGCCGTGTCGGGATCCCACTGCTGCACGGGGTCGACGAAGCGGTCGTCGCCCGCGATGCCCTCCACCACGGGCCAGCCGTAGTTCGAGCCGGGCGTGACGATGTTGAGCTCGTCCCACGTGTCCTGCCCGAACTCCGCCGCGAACATCGTGCCGTCGGAGGCCCAGGCGATGCCCTGGGGGTTGCGGTGGCCGTAGCTGTAGACGTACGAGTCGGGGAACGGGTTGTCGTCGGGCACCTCGCCGTCGGGCGTCATCCGCAGGATCTTCCCGGTGAGGGCCGACAGGTCCTGCGCGCTCTCGCGCGCGTCGGCGTCGCCCACGGTCACGTACAGCTGGCCGTCGGGCCCGAAGGCGATCCGCCCGCCGGCGTGGGTGCGGGCGGCGGGGATGCCCTCGATCAGCGTCTCGGCCGGGCCGAGACCGTACGACCCGGGCTCGCCGGTCAGCGAGAAGCGCTGCACGCGGTTCCCGTCGGCGCCCGTCGAGTACGCGTAGAGCCGGTCCTGGTCGTCGACGGCCAGACCGAGCAGGCCGGTCTCGAGCGTGTGCTCGACGCCCCCGACCGTGCCGATCACGCGGGTCGTGCCGTCCTCGGTCACCTCGAGGAGGTCGCCGTCGTCGCGCGAGCTGACGAGCGCCGTGTCGCCGACGAACACGATCGACCACGGCGCGTCGAGACCCGTGACGACGTCCTCCGGCGATCCGGTGGGCACCACGGCCGCGCCTCCGTCGGCCGGCGACGCGGGAGCGCTCGACGTAGGCCCGGGATCGGCGTCACCCGACCCGCACCCTGCTACGACCAGCGCGAGCAGCGCTAGCTGTGCGACGAGCCGGGACCCGCCCGCGCTGAACCTGGAGACCATGCCCCGACGCTACGTCCCCGGCTCGACTACTGCTGGCGAGACGAGACGAGCGGGTCAGCCGGGGTGCGGCGCTCGACCAGGAGGTTCTGGGTGACCCGTCCGATCGGGCCGTCCGGACCGTGCAGCACGGCGTCGGCCATGCCCACGCCGTCAGCCCCGATAGAGGTCTCGGCCGCCATGCCGAACCACGGTCCGACCGGCTCGCCGTACACCTGCAGGGTCAGGTCGGTGTTGAGGAACGAGAAGCGCGTGACGTCGAGCCGTGCACCCAGGCCGTTCGCGGCGTCTGCGATCGCGATCAGCTGGCAGAGGCCCGAGGTCTCCTCGTCCTCCACGAGCGCCACGGTCAGGTCGACCCACGCGGTCGACGGCTCGCCCGGCTCGGTCCCGACGTGGATCGCGTCCCACGTGGCGGCCGCGACGAAGCCGCCCGAGTACCAGGTGTCCGGGATGGGGAACGCCGACAGCCCGCCGATGTCGTCGGCGCGCGAGGTGAGCGGCGGGCTCGCATGGCGGACGACGTCCTCGGTGGGCTGGGTGGCGAGCCGCCAGGCCGTGGCGCGGGCTGCGGTGCGCCAGGAGCCGTCAGGCGCTCGCGCCTCCAGCGTCGCCCCGAGCTGCTCGATGCGTCGGCCCGGCCGGAGGGTGCGAGCGCTCGTGCGGACGTCCACCACCGGGACGGGGCCGAGGATGTCGACGCAGACGCGCGTGATGCGGGTGCCTCCACGCGGGTGCACGCGTTCCATCGCCCGGACCAGGAGTCCCGCGACCGGCCCGCCGTGCTGCAGGTCGGGCCCCCACGGGCTCGCGGTGTGGTGGCTCGAGGCGAAGGTCTCGAGGACCTCGCCGTCGGTCGTGGTGGTCACGTCGGTCCGCCGGTAGAACGCCTCCGTCATGGGCCGATCCTGCCAGCGGGCCGACGGGCGCGTGGATCGGGGCTGACAGGATGCAGGGATGGACGCCGCCGACGGAACGACCGCCAGCACGAGCACGTCGACCGGGGTCGAGGTGACCCTCGACGGGTCCGTGGGACGGATCGTCCTGGACCGACCCCGCTCGCTGAACGCGCTGACCCTGCCGATGGTCGAGCAGCTGGAGGAGGTGCTTCGGGCGTGGGCGGACGAGCCGCTGCGCGCCATCACGATCTCGAGCACCAGTGAGCGGGCGTTCTGCGCCGGGGGCGACATCCGCCAGGTCCGGCAGAACACGCTCGACGGCGAGGGCGCGGCCAGCCTGCAGTTCTTCGCGACGGAGTACCGCGTGAACCACCTGCTGGCCGCCTCGCGCGCCCCGGTCGTGGCGCTGGTCGACGGTGTCTGCATGGGCGGCGGGCTCGGCCTGTCGGTGCACGGCACGTTCCGCGTGGTCGGGGACGGGGCGGTCCTGGCGATGCCGGAGACCTCGATCGGGTTCTTCCCGGACGTCGGCGCGACGCACTTCCTGCCGCGACTCCCCGGTGAGATCGGCACGTACCTGGGGCTCACCGGTGCCCGCGCGTCCGCGGCCGACGCCGTGGGCGTCGGCCTGGCCACCCACCACGTGTCGTCGGGCGACCTCGGCTCGCTCGTCGACCGCCTGGTTGCCGACGACCGACCCGTCGAGGTCGTGCTGGCCGACGCGGCCACCCCCGCGGGCGAGTCGACCCTCCTGGCTCGTCGCGCGGAGATCGACCGGACCTTCGACGCCGACTCGGTCGACGCGATCCTCGACGCGCTGCGGCGCGAGGGCACGGCGTGGGCCGACGAGACGATCGGCGTGCTGGAGGCGGCCTCCCGGCAGAGCCTCGACCTGACCCTCGACCTGCTGCGCCGTGGAGCCGACCTCTCGCTGCGCGAGTGCCTCGACCTCGAGCTCCGCGCAGCCGCGGGCGCGACGCAGACCCCGGACTTCGTGGAGGGGGTGCGGGCCGTGCTGGTCGACAAGGACCGCTCGCCGCGCTGGGCCACCTCCCGCTACCGCGGGATCACGGCCGAGGGTGACGTCGAGTGGGCCGAGGGAGCCTGAGGTCCGCGATCGCCTGACCGAGGTTTCGAGGCTCGTGCGCCAGAGCGCACTCGCACCTCAACCACCGGGGGTGGCGGAGCCCCGCCCCTTGAGGTGCGACGAGGAACGAGGAGCCTCGAAAGGGGTACCGCAACCCACCGCTTCAGTCCCAGCCGCCGCCGCGGCCCCGCTTGAGGTCGCCACGGCGCTTCTTCTCGTCGAGTCGACGCACCTGCGAGCCGCGCGACGGCCGGGTGGCGCGCCGTGCGCGCGGCGGCACGATCGCGCGGGCGACGAGCTGCTCCAGACGGACCCGGGCGGCGTCGCGGTTGCGCAGCTGCGACCGGTACTGCGACGAGACGACGACGATGCGGCCGTCCACGAGGCGACCACGCAGGGCCACCAAGGCGCGGTCGCGCTGCTCCGGGGTGAGGGCCTGCGTCGACTCCAGCGACCAGATCAGCTCGACCCGGGTGTCGCTGGTGTTGACGTGCTGGCCGCCGGGACCGCTCGAGCGGCTGAAGCGCCAGGAGATCTCGGCGTCCGGGATCGCGACCCGGGGTTCACGGGGCGCGTGACTCACGAGGGGACCTTCCGGGCGGACCTGCAGGACGGCGTGAGCGGGCAGCGTCACGACTGGGTGTCAGCCTTGCACGTACGAGCTCAGCTGGTCACGTTCGAACTCGAGGGCGTCCATGCGCTGCTTGACGGCGTCGCCGACGCTGAGCAGCCCGACGAGCTCGTCGCCCTCCACGACCGGGACGTGCCTGACGCGCCGACGGGTCATCAGCGTCATCAGGGCGTCGGCCGAGTCGTCGAGACCGCACGTGACGACCTCGGCGACCATGATCGAGTCGACCGTGGCGCTGCCGGGGTCGTCGACCCCTCGCAGCTTGCGCACGACGTCACGCTCCGAGACGATCCCGGCCACGTGGGTGCCGTCGGTGCTCACGACCAGCGCTCCGACGTCGTGCTCCGCGAGCCGGTCGAGGAGCTCGGCGACGGTCGCGCCGGGCTCGATCGTGTGGACCGTCGCGGATCCCTTGCTGGTCAGGACGTCCTTGACGCGCATGTGATCGGCCTTCCGGGGTCGTGTGTCTCGAGTGTGTGCCAGATCACAGCGCAGGGCAAGGGTCGGCGCCGCGGGCGCGGGACGACGAGAGGAGCGACCGTCGCTACGATCGGCGGGTGGACGACGACCGGCCGGACCCGCTCGCCCTGGAGGAACAGGTGTGCTTCGGGCTCGCCGTCGCCTCGCGCAGCGTCGTGGCCGCCTACGGCGCCGTGCTCCAACCGCTCGGCCTGACCCATCCGCAGTACCTCGTGATGCTGGCCCTCTGGCAGCACGACCGAGCGAGCGTCACGGACCTGGCTCGCCTCCTGCACCTCGAGCCCGGCACCGTCTCGCCCCTCGTGCGCCGTCTCGAGCAGGCCGGCTTCGTCGAGCGGACGCGGTCGACCCGCGACCAGCGTGCGCTCGAGGTGTCCTTGACGCCGCGGGGGGTCGCCCTGCGACGTGAGGCGCTGGCGGTGCCCGAGCAGATGCTCGCCCGGCTCGGGATGTCGGTCGACGAGCTGACGCGCGCGAATGCGCTGCTGCGCGACATCATCGTCGCTGCGGAGGCCTCGGTCGAGGGCTGAGCGTCAGAGCATGCGACCCGCGGTGCGGCGGCTGAGCGCCAGGCCCACGTGCACCGCGAGGGCGGCGTAGAACGTCAGGTGACCACCGACGTGGAGCACGAGCATGAGGTCGTCGCCGACCACGTCGAACGGCGGGTACCACTCACGCCGGTTCTCGAGCTCACGCTCCTCGCCCGACAGAAACAGCAGGCCGATTCCGCTCAGCGGGATCACGAACAACGTCGTGTAGAGGACCCGCTCGACCCAGGTCTCGACCCGCCGGGCGACGGGCCCGAGGCGTTCCGACCACGGCGGCAGCGGGGTGGTGGCGCGCCAGGTGAGCCGCAGGACAGCCACCACGAGGATCAGCCCACCGAGGGCACCGTGGAGGAAGACGAGCTGGTCGTCGCCGGCCCGCACCCGGTCTCCGCCGGAGCCGCCCGAGGAGTCCTCCTCGAAGAGGGCCTCGGCGAACGCCTCCAGGCCGTAGCCCAGGACGAACTGGACGACGAGCAGGCCGAACGTGAGCCAGTGCAGGAAGCGGGTGACGCTGCCGTAGCCGTGCGCACCGTTCAGCAGGGGCATGCCGTCATTGGACCACCGGAGCCCGGGGCCCGCAGCGAGTTGGGGTCCTAGCCCCAGATCCACCAGGCGGCGACGAGCGGCACGGCCACCGGGACGAGCGCCCAGAGCGGTGTCATCGGACGGTGGCCGAGGATCAGCCGGGTCACCGCGACGGCGACGGTCGTGACGAACACCGTCACGACCAGCAGGATGACGGCGTCGCTCGTGCGTCCCTGTCCCTCGAGGTGGTGCGCGACGACGGGGAGGGCGATGACGCCGTGGCCCACGACGGTCAGGAACCCGAGGGCAGCGACGCGGCGGCGGACCCGGTTGAGGGCCGCTAGCTCGCGCCGGTACTCGTCGGCGGAGAGCGTCTCGGAGGGCACATGCTGAGTGTACTCAGGATTGGGGCTCGGGTCATCGAGATCCTGATCACCCGCGTGCCGTCCGCCCCCTCGCGACGCATGGACCCGGATCGCCGGGGTACGACCCGAGTGATGCCCACCGTCCAGCCACGAGGAGTCGCCGTGACGACCACACCCGACATCGCTCCCACCGATCCCGACGACGTGCCCGAGGAGCCGCAGCCCGGCGTCCCGGCCGGTCCGCAGACCACCGACCCGGAGGCGCCCCATGAGTGACGGATTCCCGGCCCAGCAGCAGGACCCGCCCGGCCTGACCGGGCCCATGCGTCCGCAACCCGACCACGGCGAGGACTCCTACGTCGGCGCCGGTCGTCTCGAGGGTCGCAAGGCCCTCGTCACGGGTGGTGACTCCGGCATCGGCCGCGCGGTCGTGCTCGCCTTCGCCCGCGAGGGAGCCGACGTCGCCTTCACGTACCAGGACGGGGAGCGTGAGGACGCCGTGGCGACGGTCGAGGTCGCCGGTGCCACGGGACGGACGATCATCCCGCTCGAGACCGACCTGCGTGAGCGCGAGCAGTGCGACTCCGTCGTGCGTCAGGCGGTCGAGGGCCTCGGAGGCCTCGACGTGCTGGTCAACAACGCGGGATACCAGATGGCGCGCGAGGAGGGGATCGAGGAGATCACCGACGAGTCGCTCGACTCGACCTTCAAGACCAACCTGTACGCGCTGGTCTGGCTCACCCGTGCGGCGGTGCCGTCCCTGCGGGAACGTCACGGCACGATCATCAACAACACGTCGATCCAGGCGTACGAGCCCTCGACGTCGCTGATCGACTACGCCGCCACCAAGGCCGCGATCAACAACATGACCGTCAACCTGGCGGCCGAGCTCGGCCCGCAGGGCATCCGCGTCAACGCGGTCGCACCGGGCCCGATCTGGACACCGCTGCAGCCCGCGACCCAGCCGCCCGAGAAGCTGGAGCAGTTCGGTTCGGAGACCCCCATGGGTCGCGCCGGCCAGCCCGCCGAGGTCGCCCCCGCGTTCGTGTTCCTGGCCTCCGAGCAGACCGCGAGCTACGTCTCCGGCACGGTGCTCGGCGTCACCGGCGGCAAGCCCGTCTTCTGACCACTCCGAACTCGAAGGAGGCCGCATGAAGGCCGTACTGGTCAACTGCACGCTCAAGGCGTCGCCCGAGCCGTCGAACACGGGCGCCCTCGCCGAGGTCGTGCTCGGCGAGCTTCGCGACCGTGGCGTCTCGGTCCAGGAGCTCCGCCTGGCCGACCTCACGATCGACCACGGAGTCGTGACGCAGGGCGGGGAGGGAGACGAGTGGCCGCGGGTCCACGACGCCATCGTCGACGCCGAGATCCTGGTGGTCGCCACGCCCACGTGGGTCGGCCGACCCTCGTCGTACGCGCAGCAGATGCTCGAGCGCCTCGACGCGATGATCTCCGAGACCCGTGACGACGGGCAGCCGCTCGCCTACGGCAAGGTCGCCGGCGTGGTCGTGACGGGCAACGAGGACGGCGCCCATCACGTGATCAGCGAGGTCAGCGGGGGACTGGTCGACATCGGCTTCACGATTCCCGGCCAGGCCTGGACCTACTGGAACCGTGGCCCCGGGCCGGGCCCGGAGTTCTCCGACACCTCCGAGGGCCACGAGTGGTCCGAGGACACGGGTCGGACGATGGCCCAGCACCTGTTCGAGGTCGCGGACGCCCTCGCTGGCCTGCGAGGCTGAGACCGACACCTTTCGACGAAGGAGGAGGATCGTGCCGAGCACGAATCCCGGAGCGCACGACCCGAGCGAGGTCGAGGCGATCAAGCGTCACCCACCCGAGGGCGTGCGCCCCGACGGCACGCCCGAGGACCCACCCCCGGTGCCGCGGAAGAGGCGGCAGCGGCTCGTCCGTCGCGTCACGCGCCGGTACCTCGTCCTGCTGGCCGTGGCGGCCATGATGGTCGTCACGGCGGTCACGGGCCTCGCCATCGGTGGCGACGAGGAGACCGGACGAACGGTGATCTTCACGGGGATCGGCCTGATCGGTGCGGTCCTCGCGCTCGGGTCGACGGTCTGGCGCGGCAAGGTGGGCGACGACCTCGACGAGGCGAAGCTCTGACGGTGGAGCGCGGTGTGCGGCCGCCGCGACGGGGTACTACCCAGGCATGCACCACGTGACACAGGGCCCGGCGTGCTGACGCCGAAGGCTCGGGGGCCGCTGAGCGCGGCCCTGCTCGATGCGCTCCACGGGACCGAGCGTCCCTCGTGGGACGAGCACCTCCCGGCCGACGAGGACGACGTCCAGCTGAGTCTGTGGACCCTCTACGAGCTCAGCTTCCGCGGGTTCGACGACGTCGATCCCGCCCTGGAGTGGGACCCCCACCTTCTCGACCTGCGCGGGCGCCTCGAGCGGCCGCTCGAGGCGAGGTGGCGTGAACGCGCCGCCGACGTCGAGGTCGGTGAGCCGTTCCCCGACGGCCTGATGCAGCTGATCGAGGCCGACGACGGTCCCTCGCTGGCGGCGGTCGTGCAGCGGGACGCCAGCCGCGAGCAGGTGCTCGAGCTCCTGCGCTGGCGCAGCGTCTACCACCTGAAGGAGGCCGATCCGACCTCGTTCACGCTGCCCCGACTGCCGGTGCGGGCTCAGGCGGCGCTCGCCGCCCTGCAGTACGACGAGTACGGCGGCGGCGACCCCGCGCGCCTGCACCGACACCTGTTCGCCCGGGGCATGTCCGACGCAGGGCTGCGTCCGGACGAGGGCGCGTATGTCGACGACGCGCCGGCGATCGTGCTCGAGCAGAACAACGCGCTGTCGATGTTCGGGCTGCACCGCCGGCTCCGTGGCGCCTCGTTGGGGCACCTCGCTGCGTTCGAGGCCACGAGCTCGCTCCCGTCACGCAAGATGTCCAGCGGGATCCGGCGCGTGGGCCTGCCCGACTCGCTGGCTGCGTACTACGACGAGCACGTGGAGGCCGATGCCGTCCACGAGCAGCTCGCCGTCCGTCTCATCTGCGGCTCGCTCGTGGAGGACGAGCCCGAGACCCGCGAGGACGTCGTGCTGGGGGCCTTCACGTGCCTCGACCTGGAGACTCGGTTCGCCCAGTGGGCGCTGGCCTGGTGGGCCGCATGATGCCTCGCGACGACCGTGACGAGGGACCCCGTTCCCGGCCTGACGTCGTGCTGTGCCCGGGCGGGCCGATGCTGGTCTTCGGCGACCTCGTGATCGAGGATGCAGCCGGCGAGCAGCACCGCACGCACCGGCCCGTCAGCGCCGTGTGCCGGTGCGGCAAGTCGGCGTCCGCACCGTGGTGCGACGGCACGCACAAGGCGCTCCCCGCCAAGCTCCGCCCGTCTTGACCCCCAGTGGTCCGAGCCGGCGCGCTCGTTCCCCGCACCTCGAGGCGCGGGGCTCCGCCGGCACCCCCGGTGGTTGAGGTGGTGGGTCACCGGGGGGTGGTTTCGAGGCTCACGCCCTGGAGGGCGTTCGCACCTCAACCACCGGTGGCCCGGCCAGCACCCCCGGTGGTTGAGGTGCGAGTGCCGC
>CAYRZN010000034.1:0-9157 GCA_964428825.1 uncultured Aeromicrobium sp. | reverse complement strand
CCGTCCGAGGCTCGTTCGTTCCCCACTCGCACCTCGAGGCGCGGGGCTCCGCCCGAGCCGCGCGCCTCAGGGCGTGAAGACGACCTTGATCGCGTCGTCGTCCTTGGCCTGGAAGGTCGCGTACGCCCCGGGGGCCTCGGCGAGCGGCAGACGGTGCGTCGCGAACGTCTCGAGCCCGAGCGGGTCGCCGTCCTCCAGCGCGAGCGGCAGGGCGTCGTCGAGCCAGCGACGGACGTTCGCCTGCCCGGTGCGAATCGTGAGCTGCTTATCGAAGATCGTCTGCATCGGCAGGGTGTCGGCCGCGCCCGCGTACACGCCGGCGAGCGAGATCGTGGCGCCGCGACGGGCGGCGTCGACGGCGAGGCGCAGCGCCGACAGCCGGTCCACGCTGGCGCTCTTCATGAGCGGCTGGGCGAGCGCGTCCGGGAGCATCCCGGCCACGCGCTGGGCCGCCTCCGCGAACGGAGAGCCGTGAGCCTCCATGCCGACGGCGTCGATCACCGCGTCGGCGCCGCGGCCTGCCGTCAGGTCCCGAACCCGGTCTGCCGCCTCGGGGCACAGCTCGACGGTCTCGACGCCGAGGAGGGCCGAGCGGCGCAGGCGCGCGCCGACGAGGTCGATGCCGATCACCCGGATACCGCGGTGCAGGGCGATCCGGGCGGCCATCTCGCCGATCGGCCCCAGGCCGACGACGAGCAGCGTCTCGCCCGGCTGGACCCCGGTGTACTCGATCGACTGCCACGCCGTCGGCACGACGTCCGACAGGTAGACGAAGCGCTCGTCGGGCAGGTCGGACTCGATCTTGAGAGGACCGAAGTCGGCGTGCGGCACCCGCAGGAACTCGGCCTGGCCGCCCGGGACCGAGCCGTACAGGTCGGTGTAGCCGAACAGCTGGGCGCCCATCCCGTGCTCGGTCACCTGCGTCGTCTCGCACTGCGTGTGCAGGCCGCGGTCGCACATGAAGCACGATCCGCAGCTGATCTGGAACGGCACCACGACGCGGTCGCCGACGGCGAGGTTCGGCACCGCCGATCCCTTCTCCACCACGACGCCCATGGCCTCGTGGCCGAGCACGTCACCGGGATGCAGGAACGGCCCGAGCGTCTCGTAGAGGTGCAGGTCCGATCCGCACAGCCCGGTCGTCGTCACCTGGATGACGACGTCGTTGGGCTGCTCGATCGTCGGGTCCGGGACGTCCTCGACGCGGACGTCGCGGCGTCCCTGCCAGGTGAGTGCCTTCATGGGGTGCTCCGGGATCGGTCGACGGCGGTGAGTGCGATTGGCGTACCCGGGACGCGGCGCGTCAAACCGAGCGGCGGCGGTCTCGACGTGCGCGGGTCCCGTCGCGCGCGTTCACTGGGGGGATGAACCAGGCATCGCCCGACCAGCCCCCGCACGCCGACAAGCCGACCGACGGACGGGGGAAGTTCGGCCTCATCGGCGCCGTCGTCGGCGTCATCGCCGTCCTGGCCGTGATCCTCGCCGTCGTCGTCGGACTCGTGCGCTGACACCGATCCGTAACCCCGCTCAGGATGCGGTTCCCGGAAGCACCGATAGCGTCGAAAGTCCGCCAATGAAGGAGGAATCATGGATCTCATTCTGTGGATCATCGCTGTCGTGCTCGTCGTCTCCGGTGTGTTCGCGCTGCTGCGCAAGGAGATGATCTGGGGCATCGTCCTGATCGTCGTCGGTCTGCTCGTCGGACCGGGCGGAGTCAGCCTCTTCAGTTGACAGCCGATGGCTGACAGCTGAGGGAGGGAGCACCACACCCCGGCACCGAGTCATCGGTTCCGGGGTGTGGTGCGTCCGCGGTGGGGTACGTCATGGAGGACCAGGGAGGAACGTCATGCCGAAGAAGGACACACCGAACAGCGTGAAGAACCCCAAGATGTACGAGTCGCTGCGCGACGACGGAGCGTCGAAGGAGAAGGCGGCGCGGATCTCCAACGCTGCCGCCCAGCAGGGTCGCTCCGAGTCGAGCGTCGGCGCGAAGGGCGGTCGCTCGGGGTCCTACGAGGACTGGACGGTCGACGAGCTGCGCGAGCGCGCCAAGGAGCTCGGGCTGAGCCGCTACTCCGACATGCGCAAGGACGAGCTCGTCGAGGCCTTGCGCGACCACTGATCGTGCCGGCCTCACGGGTCGAGCGGCACGTCGACGACCGTCCCGCACACCCCTGGACCCGTCTGTACGTCGCGGTGATGTGGGCCCTGCGCGACAAGCGCGCGTTCACCGGTGCGCAGCGCACGCTGCGGACCGCGCTGCACCGTCAGGAGCGCGGTGACCGTCCGCCCTCACGGTGGACCCGGCTCCGGTGTCACGTGGACACGGCGACGCGCGAGGCCATGACGGTCTGGGCGGTCCGCCCCCGGCGAGCGAGGCCGCTCGTGCGCGTGCTGTACGTGCATGGAGGTGGGTACGTGCATCCACTCACCCCCGACTACTGGCGGCTCGTCCGGGCGCTCGTGGGCGCTCCCGCCGAGGTCGTCGTGCCCGCCTACCCCTTGGCGCCGGCCGCGAACGTCGACGACGTGGTGCCCCGGCTCGTGGCCCTCGCACGCTCGCTCGACGACCTGCCGCTCGTGGTCATGGGGGACTCAGCCGGCGGGGCGCTGTCGCTCGTCGTCGCGAAGCACCTGCGTGACGACGCCCGCCGCCCGCAGGCCGTGGTGCTGCTCAGTCCATGGCTCGACGCGACGCTCGACGAGGACGCGGTCGCCGACCTGGAGGCCAGTGACCCGATGCTCGAGGAGTCCGGCCTGCGGGCGGCCGGCCGCTGGTGGTCGGGCTCCCGGTCGGTGGCCGACCCGGAGGTCAGTCCGGTGTTCGGTGACATGAGCGGACTCCCGCCGATCGACGTCCACGTCGGGGCGCACGACATTTTGCGCCCCGCGGTCGAGGTGCTCGTCGGTCGCGCGGAGCAGGCCGACGACGCGGTGCTCGCGGTGCACGAGCGCACCGCGATGTTCCACGTGTGGATGACTCGTCTCGTCCCCGAGGGTGCGCAGACCCGCCGGGCCCTGCGGGAGCGGGTTCGAGGTGTGGCCCGGCTCGGCGGCCCGGACGACGCCTGACCGCCCGGTGCGTCAGGCGGCCTCGGCGGCCGGCGTGCCCTCGGCGGCGGAACGCAGCCGCGCGAGCAGGGCGGCGATGCGACGCGACACCTGCATCTGGCTGATGCCGAGCCGATCCGCGATCTCCTGCTGCGTCAGGTCGTCGACGAACCGCCACTGCAGCAGCTGACGGTCCTGGCGGCTGAGGTCGCGGCAGATGCGGGTGAAGGTCACCCAGTCCTCGACAAGCTCGAGCCGGGCGTCGATCCCGCCCATCTCGTGGCCGGCGTCCACGGCGGCCTCGATCGAGTCGGGCGAGTAGCAGCCGCGGGCCGCCACCGCCTCCGTCAGATCGCGCGCCGGGACGCCGAGACTCGCCGACAGGTCAGCGATCCGTGCCGTGGTGATGTCGGTGCCGTCGTGCTCGGCACCGAGCCGCGCCTGGAGCTCCTGCACCCGGCGCGGGGGACGCACGCCCCAGGCACGATCGCGGAAGTGGCGCTTCAGCTCGCCGCGGATCGTGGCGGTCGCGAAGGCCGGGAACGCCCCGCGGTCCTCGTCGAACCCTGCGGCCGCCTTGACGAGCGCGAGCCGGGCGACCTGTTCGAGGTCCTCGAGGTCGACGCCCCGACCGCGGTAGCCGCGCGCAAGTCGTGCGGCGAGCGAGAGATGGTCCAAGATGAGCAGGTGTTGATCGTGCGTGGTCGCAGCCATGAGTCGGTCCCCCGGATCAGCGATGCATCGATGGCTGCTGCTCAACCACTCGTCACGCTGCCACCGGCCCGCGCCCCCCGCAACCGGAAGCCGTCGCGGCCCTCCGGCACGATCAGCACCTGATGAATCGCAGCACAGCAGAGAGGCGCCCATGAGCTCCGACACGATCACCACGACCGGGCCGTCCCCGTCGTACGGCCCTGATCTCGCCGACATCCTCCTCGCCCTGCACGAGGCGGCCGACAGCGAGCAGACCGTGCAGCGGGTCGCCGAGTTCGCGAGGTCGGCGATCCAGTGCGACGACGCGGGAGTGCTGCTCACGCACGCGCGCAACCGGGTCGAGACCGCCGCCGCCACAAGCCTCGCAGTGGGTCAGGCGCACCAGCTCCAGGTGGAGCTCGACGAAGGGCCGTGCCTCGAGGCCCTCGAGCACCACGACACGATCTACCGCGTCAGCGACGCGGCGACCGAGCTGCGCTGGCCGCAGTGGAGCCGGGCGGTCGTCGAGCTGGGCTACCGCAGCGTCGTCAGCGTCCCGCTCGCCACGAAGGACCGGTGCTACGGGTCACTCAACGTCTACGCGGCGCGCCCCGACGCGTTCGACGACGACGACGTCGCCGTCACCACGATCCTGGCGCGGCACGCGTCCGTGGCCCTCACGTCGAGCCGGGACGTCGAGGGTCTGCGGCGTGCTGTCGACGCCCGCAAGCTCATCGGCATGGCGATGGGCTTGGTCATGGAGCGCTACGACGTCGAGCCCGACCAGGCGTTCGAGGTCCTGCGGCGCTACTCGCAGGACCGCAACGTGAAGCTGCGCGAGGTGGCCCGCGGGATCGTCGAGGACCGGACGCTGCCGCGGCTCTGAGCCGAGCTCGCTCATTGCGTCGCTGACGGGCGCATGGGCCGTCGTGCGCGCGGGTACTGCGCGACCAAGCGGTCCTGTTGAGCACACAGCAGGGCCGCGCCACCGTGTCCGGCGACGTCGTCCTAGGATGTCGTCGAACCGCTGACGCAGCCGGCGGCGAGGATCTTCCCTGCAAGGACGACCCGCCGCGTGAGCGAGCTGATCAGAATCTGTCCCGAGTGTCTCGAGGACACCGCCGTCCACCTCGGCGACGTCCCGGGGTACTCCCTCTACGCCTGCGTCCGGTGCGACGCGGAGTTCCAGGTCGACACGGGTGCGACCGACTAGTTGGCGGCCCACGCGCGGCGCGCGGCCGCCCGGTGCAGCTCCTTGAGGTCCTGGATCTGCCGCAGGCCTTGGTCGTGCAGTCGCTCGAGGTCGCCGCGATCGGCGCGGGGGTCCTCGAGCTCGAGCAGCGCCTCCCAGCCGGCGACCTTGCCCGACACGGCGTCGTGCATCGCCTCGAGGTCGATGACGTCGGTCAGCGCGGTGCGGCGCACAAGGTCGCCGTTGGGCTTGAGGCGACCGACCCGCTCGCCGACCTTGGCGACGATCTGCGTGAGGGTCGGCTCGGTCGAGCCGAGGCGCTCGACGAGGCCGCGCAGCCACGCGCGTTCCTCGACGAGCTCGCCACGGATCCGTGCCGTCGTCGTGCGCGCCTGCGGGTCGTGGAGGTCGGCGCCGCGACCGAAGAGCTCGAGCCCGGCGGCCGCGCCGGTCAGGTGGATGCGGACGTAGTGCGCGAGAAGGTCCATGGAGAGGCAGTACCCCGAGACCACCGGGAGCATGTATGGCCAGGTGCATGGACCCGCTGCGGAAGGGAACTCCTGGCCCGACCCCGAGGAGGACGCCGATGACCGAGCCCGACCAGGACGCTACGCCGGCGCCGCCGCTCACCCGGGGACGCCTGCCCTTCGGGCCGGTCGACATCGTCTTCGACGAGAGCGTCCTCGTTCCACGGCCCTGGACGATCGCGCAGTCCACGTGGGCCCGACAGCTGTTCGACACCGTGCCGGCGGGTGACGTCCTGGAGCTGTGCAGCGGCGCAGGGCACATCGGTCTGGCGGCCGTGCACGCCACCGGGCGTCACCTCGTGCAGGTCGACCGTGACCCGCATGCCTGTGAGCTGGCCCGAGCGAACGCCGCCGCGAACGGCGTCACCAGCGAGGTCCGGTGTGGATCCCTGTCCGAGGTCCTCCGGGACGACGAGCGGTTCGCCCTCGTGATCGCCGACCCGCCCTGGGTCCCGACGGCTGGGGTCGAGGTGTTCCCCGCTGACCCCGTGTGGGCGATCGACGGTGGCGACGACGGCCTCGACGTCGCGCGCGAGTGCCTCCGGGTGGCCGCCGGACACCTCGATCCGCAGGGCGCCGTAGTGCTCCAGCTCGGCTCGGCCGAGCAGTTCGCGCAGCTCGACGACACGGTGCAGGAGTGTGGTCTGGCGACGGTCGAGGTCCGCAGCCACACCGGCGGCGCGGTGTCGTTGCTGCGACCTCGCTGACCGGACGGCGGCCCGTCTGACCCGTCGTGACCAGGCGCTTTGGCGATTAGGTCCCGCGAGGTCTCGCCAGAGGTCCGGGACTTTGGTACTTTGCCTCTCAGGAGGAGAGTCCTGACTCGCGAGCTTGGGAGGGCGAACGAGTTGGTGCGGCGAACAGCTGCATCGTGACTCTCCATGGAGAGGGAGACTCACATGTTCGCCACCACCCGGTGGCGTGGTTCGGCGACGGCGCTTCGCGCCGTCGCCGTGACCATCGCCGCAGCACTGATGACCAGTCTGACCCTGGCCGGATCGTCCACCGCGTCGGCCGCGGGGACCTACACGGCCACCGAGTCGTACACCCAGACCCAGACCGTCACGGTCCAGGAGTGGGCGACGGTCGGGCAGTTCGTGGGCTACGGCACCGCGACGGCCACGGCCTCCGCCACGGCGACCAAGACGTACACGGCCGCCGCCGCGTGGGAGGCGAACTACTGGGCCACCTGGTACGCCTGGATCGCCGCGGCCGAGGAGGCTGCGGCCAAGGCTGACGCGCAGGCGCGCCCGATCGCCAAGGCCGCGGCCCAGGCCGACGCGCAGGCGCAGTTCGACCGCGCCGCGCTCGGCTACGACGCGACCGCCACGTGGACCACCACCGAGACCGTGACGGCCCAGGAGTGGGCGACGGTCGGCCAGTTCGTCGGGTACGGCTCCGCCGAGGCGACCGCCACGGCCACCGCCACCGGCACGGCGCACGCCGCGACCCAGGCCGAGGCCGACTGGTGGGCCACCTGGAACGCCTACCTCGCCGCCGCCGAGAAGGCCCGGGCCGACGCCGACGCGAAGGCGCGTCCGGTCGCCAAGGCCGCGGCCCAGGCCGACGCTCAGGCGCAGGCCGATCGTCATGCACTGGGGTACGACGCCACCGGCACCTGGACCCAGACCGAGACCGTCACGGTCGACGAGACGCACCTGATCGGTGACGTCGTCGGTCACGGCTCCGCCGAGGCCACGGCCACGGCCACTGCCACCGGCACCGCACACGCCGCGACCCAGGCCGAGGCCGACTGGTGGGCGAACTGGAACGCGTACGTCGCCGCGACCACCGACGCTCGAGCCAAGGCTGACGCCGAGGCGCGTCCGATCGCGAAGGCGAAGGCCCAGGCCGACGCCGAGGCGCAGGTCGCCGCGGGTGTCGAGGCCACGGAGTCGTGGACCGCCACCGAGACCGTCACGGTCAACGAGACCGCTGTCGTCGGCGACTTCGTCGGACACGGCACGGCCACGGCGACCAAGACCGTCACCTCGACCAAGACCGTCCGGGCGTCCTCGCACTGGGAGGCGTACTACTGGGCCGTCGTCACGGCGCAGTACGACGCGATCGAGCAGGCAAAGGCGCAGGCCGACGCCGAGGCACGCTCCGTCGCCCTGGCGGCGGCGCAGGCCGACGCGCAGGCGCAGTACGACGCGGCGCAGGTGCCGGTCGACCCCGAGGTCCCGGGCGACGGTGGTTCGACGCCGACCGGTCCCGACTGCGGCTCGCCGGTCCTCAAGTCGGACGGCACCCCGTGGGACTGCACGTTCGTCGACGAGTTCCGCGGCGATGCTCTCGACACCACGAAGTGGCACCCGATCGAGACGTTCGAGTCGGCGTTCTCCTACGGCGACTGCTTCCTGGGCGATCGCAACATCGCGGTGAGCAACGGCGTGCTGCAGCTCTCCACGATCCGTGAGGACGAGCCGGTCACGTGCGACCACCCGGCGGGCCCGGTGACGACCGACTACACGTCGGCGGCCGTGTCGACCTTCGGCAAGTTCTCGCAGGCCTACGGTCGGTACGAGATCCGTGCGGCGATGCCGCAGTCCAACGGCCCGGGCCTCCAGTCCGCGCTGTGGATGCTGCCGCAGAACCCGACGGGCACGTGGCCGGGCTCGGGTGAGATCGACATCGTCGAGTTCTACTCGCAGTTCCCCGACCGGTTGGTCCCGGCGCTGCACTACAACTCGCTCCTGCCGTGGGGCACGCGGACCAACAACGACTGCCTGGTCTACAAGCCGACCGACTTCCACACGTACGTGCTGGAGTGGACCACGCAGAAGCTGACGATCTCGATCGACGGCACGACGTGCCTCGACCACACGATCAGCCCGTTGGCCCCGCTCGTCGGATCGGCTCCGTTCGACACGCCGTTCACGGTGAACCTGACCCAGATGCTCGGCACGGGTGACAACGCCTTCCCGGCGGGCCAGGGGATCGACAAGGCGACCCTGCAGGTCGACTACGTGAGGGTCTGGCAGTGACGTCCGCGCGCTGATGCGGTGATCGCCGACCCGCCCCGGAGTCGTCCCCCGACGGCTCCGGGGCGGGTCCTCGTCCGGGGAGCTGCTCGCCTTGCGCGCCGGCGTCGGCGTGACAGGCTCGAGGTCGACCACGTTCCGACCCAGCAGGAGGCACGATGAGCAACGACGCACAGATGCAGCCCGAGGACTCCCTCGTGGACCGGGGCGTCGACGACGTGCTCGACGAGGGGTTCTCGCCGCCCGAGAAGCCGCGCGGCGTCTACGCCAAGGGCGTCACGGCCGAGGAGCAGCTGGAGGGTGAGTCCCTCGAGGAGCGCCTCGCGCAGGAGGAGCCCGACGACACGGGCATCACGCCGTCGGACGCGGTGGAGGACGACGACCTCGACTCCGAGGAGTCCGACGATCCGGCGGAGGCGTTCGCGGGCGACGAACGGTCGGGCCGGCTCGTGGCTCCCGACGAGGGTTCCGGTCTCGACGAGGACCAGCAGCAGCTCGCGAGCGACGTCGGCGTCAACGGTGCCGGCGCGAGCGCCGAGGAGGCGGCGATGCACACCTGGAGCGAGGACCAGCTCGACGCCGTCGACCCCGAGGACGAGGACCTGCGCCCCGACACGGTCTGACGACCGCCGCGGCCCCTACCTCGCCGTTCCCTGAGGTGCGACGAGCCCGCCGACGTGCTGGTCGAGTGGGTGAGGGCGGTCGCGCCC
>CAYRZN010000033.1:0-18842 GCA_964428825.1 uncultured Aeromicrobium sp. | reverse complement strand
CTCGAACGTGCCGATCGTGATGCTGACGGCGCGGTCCGACACCGACGACGTCGTGGCCGGACTCGCCGCGGGCGCCGACGACTACATCGTCAAGCCGTTCAAGAACTCCGAGCTGGTGGCCCGTATCCGGGCCCGCCTGCGTCGCACCGACCAGATCCTCGAGCCGCTGGTGTTCGGCGACATCGTGCTCGACCCGGCCGGTCACACCGTCGAGCGGGCCGGCCAGCCGCTCGACCTCACACCGCTGGAGTTCGACCTGCTGGCGTGCCTGCTCGGCACGCCGGAGCAGGTCTTCACCCGGGAGGTGCTCCTGCAGAAGGTCTGGGGCTACCACCACCCGGGCGACACCAAGCTCGTCAACGTCCACATGACGCGACTCCGCTCGAAGATCGAGGACGACGCCGAGAACCCGAGCATCATCCGCACCGTGCGGGGCGTGGGGTACCAGGCGATCGCGCCCGGATGACGCGGGTCCGTCGGGTGCTGCGGGCGGCGACGCGTCGAGCGCTGCGGCAGTGGCGTCGCTCGATCCGCCTGCGTGTCGTCGGGAGCACGGTGGCCCTGACGAGCATCGCGATCGGGCTCACGGGCTGGGCCCTGCTCGCCCAGGTGGCCGACGGACTCGCCGAGGCGCGCAGCGCGAGCGCGGTGGCGGAGGCGCGAGCCGGTCTCGACCGCGTGCGAGCTCAGCTCGAGACGACCGCCGTGACCGACGCCGCGGCCGCCAGCGAGGCCGTGGCCCAGATCGTCGACTCCTTGACGCAGAGCGGCCAGGGCCAGGGCCGGTACGACGTCGTCGTGGAGGGTCCGCTGGGCGGCGGCGGCGAGACGGCGCCGGTGCGCTCGTCGGGCGGGGTGTCGGCCGCCGTCATCCCCGACGACCTCGTGCGGACCGTGGCCTCGTCGGACGGGCTCTACTTCCGGTTCGCGGAGGTTCCGACGTCCGAGGAGGGAACCCGACCGGTCGTCGTGGTCGGCAGCCGGCTCGACGTGCCCTCGACGGGCGACGACTACGGCCTCTACTACGTCTTCAGCATGTCCGACCAGCAGGCGACGCTCGATCTCGTGCGCAACGCCACGGCACTGGCCGGGCTGGCGATGATCGTGATGGTCGGAGGCGTCGCGTACGTGATGTCGCGTCAGGTGCTCGAGCCCGTGCGTCGGGCGCGCCGCACGGCGGAGCGCTTCGCCGCGGGCCACCTCGAGCAGCGGATGCACGTCCGCGGCGAGGACGACATCGCCCGGTTGTCGGAGTCCTTCAACCAGATGGCGGCCAGCCTGCAGTCGCAGATCGCCCGGCTCGAGAACCTCTCGAAGCTCCAGCAGCGGTTCGTGTCGGACGTGTCGCACGAGCTGCGCACGCCGCTCACGACGATCTCGATGGCCGGCGACGTGCTGCACGAGGCCCGGTCGGGCTGGGATCCCTCCACCGCGCGGGCGGCCGAGCTGCTGCGCCGCGAGCTCACCCGGTTCGAGGAGCTCTTGGCCGACCTGATGGACCTGTCGCGCTTCGACGCCGAGGCGGCCCAGCTGGAGCTCGAGACGATCGACCTGTCGGAGGTGGCCCGCGAGCTGGCCCACGACCCGGTGCTGGCCCGCAAGGACATCGAGGTCCGCGTCGTGGGCGCCGATGCCCCGGTGGTCACCGAGGCCGACCGCCGACGCGTCGACCGGGTGCTGCGGAACCTCGTGGCCAACGCCGCTGCCTACAGCCGGTCTGCCGACGTCGTCGTCACGGTGGCGCAGAACGACGGGTGCGTCTCGCTCTCGGTGCGTGACCACGGCATCGGGCTGACCGCGGAGGAGTCGCTGCGCGTGTTCGACCGATTCTGGCGCGCCGATCCGGCGCGCGCGGCGGGGGGCACCGGACTCGGCCTCGCGATCGCCCGGGGTGACGCGCGGCTCCACGGGGGCGAGCTGCAGGTGGGCAGCATCGCTGGGCGGGGCACCGACTTCGTGCTGACCCTCCCGAAGCCGGGCGGCGACGTGAGCCGTCCTGCGCTGGAGCCCATGCGAGAGGCCGGGGACGCATGAAGCGACTCGTCACGCCATTCCTGGCGGTCCTGGTCCTGGTGCTGCCGGGGTGTGCCGGTCTGCCCACCTCGACCGACGTCGAGCGTGCCAGCGACGCGGCGGCCGAGAGCGACCTGATCACGTACCAACCGGCACCGCCGGCTCCGGGGGCGGAGCCCGACGAGATCGTGGCCGGGTTCCTCGACGCGATGCTGGCCTATCCGGTCTCGAGCGGCACCGCGAGCGCCTACCTGTCGGACGCCGCCGCCGCCGACTGGGCGGCCGGCGACGGGGTCCGCATCTACCGCTCACCGTCGAT
Organism: uncultured Aeromicrobium sp.; assembly: GCA_964428825.1. Taxonomy (GTDB): domain Bacteria; phylum Actinomycetota; class Actinomycetes; order Propionibacteriales; family Nocardioidaceae; genus Aeromicrobium. The sequence goes on along the minus strand of CAYRZN010000033.1, from coordinate 16,510 downwards.
CCGCGTCCAGGAGGTGAGCGACGAGGCCGCCGTGGTCGACCTCGAGGTCCAGGAGAGTGGGAGCCTGGATCGCGACGGGCACTTCGTCGCGTCGGACGGGCCGTCCAGCGTCACGCTGGAGCTGGTCCGGGACGCGGGGGAGTGGCGGATCTCGAACCCCCCGCCCGGCCTGGCGATCACCCGGGGCTACTTCGAGACGTACTACCGAGCGCTCGACGTCTTCCTGTTCGACGTCGAGGGCGACGAGCTCGTGGCCGATCCCGTCCACCTCCAGGTCGGCGACCGGCTCGCGACGTCGCTGACAGCGGCCCTGGTGGCCGGGTCCGTCCCGCGGGTCGCGGGCGAGACCCGCACGTACGTGCCGGGGCCGAGCGAGTGGAAGCCGGCCGTGACGGTGGCCGGCGGCCGCGCCACGGTCGAGTTCGACACGTCGCTCACGACGCTCGACGTCGAGGTCCGGCGACGACTCTCGGCGCAGGTCGTGCGCACCTTGGGGCAGGTCCCGGAGGTGGAGGTCGTCCGGATCGTGGGCAGCGACGGTCCCCTCGTGGCGGGAGGCACCGCCGACCAGCCGGTCACGGCGTGGGCCCGGTTCGATCCCACGCCGGCCACGGGTCGGCCCGGGGCGGTCGTCGACGACGTGGTCTCCACCCTGTCCGGAGGGGTCGCGACCCCGGTCGAGGGTCTGTCCGAGGACGTGGTCGCCTCGGCGAGCCTCGTGGCCACGCGTCCGGGCGCCTGGGCCGCGGTGGCCGAGGACGGGGTGCTCCGGGTCGTCGACGCCGACGGCGAGCGCGTCGAGCAGACCTCGGGGATCGTGTCGATCTCCTGGGACGTGGAGGGACGACTCTGGGTCGCCGACCGCCCTCAGGGGCCGCTGCGGGTGCGGCTGATGACGGGGTCGACGATCGCCGAGGTGACGATCGCCGCCCGTCTGGACCGGGTCACGGCCTTCGCCCTCGAACCCGGGGGCACCCGGTACGCGGTGTCGCGGGAGGCGGGTGACGTCCTGGCCGGGGCCGTGACCGTTGCTGCTGACGGAGCGGGGCCGCAGCTGGCGGCCCCGGTCCGGATCGCGCCGGACGTCGTGAACCCGGCGGGGGTCGTCTGGCTCGGCGCGAGCCGCGTCGCGGTCGTCGGCGACGGGGAGACCGGGCGTCAGGTGTACCGGGCGTCGATCGACGGGTCGCCCTCGGACGCGGCCGCCGGCACGGCTCCCCGCCTGCCCAACGTGGCCATCACGGCGGTCGCGGCCGGTGCGGGCGACGACCCGGACCTGTACGTCACCGACGACCGTGCCCGGCTCTGGTACCTGCCCGCCGGGGGCGCGTGGCGTCTGCTCGGCATCTCGGCGCGAGGGCTCACGAGCGGGCGTTGACCGTCCACAGACCGTCCCGGTCCACGGGGCGGTCGACGAGCCGGTCCGACCCGCGCTCCGACCGGCAGGCTCGAGGGGTGCACCTCGGGGACTCGTGGCGGTCGGCGGCCGCGGACCTCGCGGTCGGGGCGGACTGCGCGGGGTGCGGCACTCCGGGCCTCGGGTGGTGCCGCGCGTGCGCCGTCGCGTGTCGCCCCGTCCCGCGGCTCGTGGCCGGTGTCGCGGAGGTCCCGGTCCTGGCCGTGCTGGACAACGTCGGACCGGCCGCACGGGTCGTCGTGGCGTGGAAGGACCGGGGTCGCCTGCGGCTCACCGACCCCCTGGGTCGGTTGCTGGCCGTGGGGTGCTCGCTGGTGCCCGGCGCGGCCCGGACGGCACTCGTCCCCGTGCCGACGTCTCGAGCCCAGGTGCGGCGGCGTGGTGCCGATCCGATGCGTCTGCTCGCCACCCGAGCGGTGGCCGACCTCGGCACGGTCGGGATCGATGCCGTCCACCTGCCCGTGCTGCGGCGCGTCCGGGCGACGCGCGACCAGGCGGGGCTCGGCGTCCGGGAACGCCGCGCCAACGTCACGGGAGCCTTCGCGGCGGACCGCTCGGCCGTGGCGCGCTGCGTCCGGGCCGGCATCGAGGAGGTGCTCGTGGTCGACGACGTCCTCACGACCGGGGCCTCGGTCCGGGAGGCCGTGCGTGCCCTGGCCGTGGCGGGGCTACGGACCTCGGCCGTCGTGGTGGTCGCCCACACGCCCCGTCCGGGGTCCGGCCCTACCTGAGAAGTGCGAGAACTTCACACGGCCCCCTTTCGCGGAGGGGCCGCGCGGTCTACGGTCATGAACATGGCATGAACGTTCGTCCAGCGATACGGAGGCACTCATGGAAATCGTCGTCACGGGCCGCAACAGCGAGATCTCGGAAAGATTCCGTGAGCGCGTTCACGAGAAGCTGCAGCGCATCGACAAGTTCGACAGTCGCCAGCGGATCAGCCGGGTCGACGTCGAGGTGACTCACGAGAAGAACCCCCGCCAGCACGATCGCGCCGCCCGGGTGGAGCTCACGCTCCGCTCGCGCGGTCCCGTCGTCCGTGCCGAAGCGTGCTCGACCGACCAGGCCTCGGCGCTCGACGCCGCGGTCGACAAGCTGCACTCGCGGCTGCGTCGCGCGGCCGACCGTCAGCGGATCCACCACGGCCAGCACGCCCCGGTCTCGCTCGCCGAGGCCACGGCGGCCGTGCCCGACGACCTCCTCGCCGACGCCGCGCCGGCGGACGCCGAGCCGCCCTCGCCCGTGCAGATCGAGGGCGACGGTCCGATGGTCGTGCGGGAGAAGACGCACCGCGCGCCGGCCATCACGCTCGACCAGGCGCTGTACGAGATGGAGCTCGTCGGGCACGACTTCTACCTCTTCGTCGAGAAGGACTCGATGCAGCCGAGCGTCGTGTACCGGCGGCACGGCTACGACTACGGCGTCATCCACCTGGATCCGACCCAGGACTGACGCGCCGATCAGGGACGGGGCGCGGATCGGTGACGATCCGCGCCCCGTCGCTGTCTGCGGCTCGCGACGCGTGCGCGTGCGGGCGGGGTCGAACCTGTGCGCCTGTGCCGCTTCGCGTGCGAACTCCGCGCTGCGTGGCATAGTTCACTGCGTGGCCGACGACAGACAACGCATTCGCGTCCTTCTCGTCGACGACCAAGAGCTCTTCCGCCGCGGCGTCAGCATGGTGCTCAGCGCCGATCCCGACCTGGACCTCGTCGAGGTCAACGGGGGCGACGAGGCCCTGACCCAGGTGGCCGAGAACCCGCCCGACGTCGTCCTGCTCGACGTGCGGATGCCGGGGCGCAGCGGCGTCGAGATCTGTGGCGCGATCAAGGCCACGTCGCCGACCACGGGCATCATCATGCTCACGGCCAGCGACGAGGAGTCCGATCTCTACGAGTCGATCAAGAGCGGCGCGTCCGGCTACCTCCTGAAGGACGGCTCGACCTACGACCAGGTCGCCGAGGCGGTGCGCCTGGTCGCGTCCGGACAGTCGCTCATCAGCCCCACGATGGCCACCAAGCTGCTCGAGGAGTTCGTCCAGATCTCCAAGGGGCCGGCCCCGTCGGCGAGCCTGACCGCTCGCGAGCTCCAGGTGCTGCGGCTCGTGGCCCGTGGGCTGTCCAACCGCGAGATCGCCGGCGAGCTGTTCATCAGTGAGAACACGGTCAAGAACCACATCCGCAACATCCTGGAGAAGCTCCAGATGAAGTCGCGGATGGAGGCCGCGATGTACGCGGTGCGCAGCAAGCTCGTCGACGATCTCTGAGTCCGGCCCGGTCATGACCACGACGCCGGAACGCTTCACGGTCCTGCAGGCTCGTCGACTCGCGCTCGGCGCGCTCGGCTTCGCCCGGGGCCGGCCCGCGGGCGCGGTCGGGGCCCGTCACCTGCGCGCCACGATCGACCGCCTGGGTCTGTTCCAGATCGACTCGGTCAACGTCCTGCAGCGGGCGCACTACCTGCCGCTCTACTCCCGACTGGGTCCCTACGACGTCGAGATGCTGCACCGGGCGTCCTCGCGCGCGCCGCGCCGGCTCGTGGAGTACTGGGCCCACGAGGCCGCGCTGCTGGACGTCCGCCTCTGGCCGGCGTTCGCCTTCCGCCGGAGCGACGACGCCCGGATGTGGGGCGGCCCGCGTGCCGTGGCCCGCGAAAAGCCCGAGTTCGTGTCCTGGGTGCTGGAGGAGGTCCGACGACGCGGACCACTGACTGCCCGGCAGATCGAGGAGGACCTTCCTCGCGACCGGTCGCACTGGGGATGGAACTGGTCGGAGGGCAAGCAGGCGCTCGAGTACCTGTTCTACGTCGGCGAGGTCATGGCCGCCGGACGCACTCCTCAGTTCGAGCGGTCCTACGACCTGCCCGAACGGGTGCTCCCGGCCGACGTCGCCGCGCAGCCGGACTTGTCGCGCGACGCGGCCCACCGGGTGCTCGTCGAGCACGCGGCGCGGGCTCTCGGCATCGGCACCGTCCAGTGCCTGCGCGACTACTTCCGCCTCGCGCCCGCCCCCACCGTGCAGGCGATCGAGGAGCTCGCGGAGTCGGGAGCGCTCGTGCCTGCGACGATCGACGGCTGGGCCCGGCCCGCCTGGCGTCACCGCGACGCCACGGTCCCGCGCCGGGTCCGAGCCCGCGCCCTGGTCAGCCCCTTCGACCCCCTGGTGTTCGAGCGCACCCGACTCAAGCAGCTGTTCGACTTCGACTACCGCATCGAGATCTACGTCCCGGCCGAGAAGCGGGTGCACGGGTACTACGTGCTGCCCTTCCTCCTGGGCGACCGTCTCGTGGCCCGGGTCGACCTGAAGCACGACCGGGCCACGGGCCGGGTGCTGGTGCTCGGGGCCCACGCCGAGCCGCACGCTCCGGCGCACACGGCCCTCGAGCTGGCCGAGGAGCTCGACCTCCTGGCCGGGTGGCTGGGAGCGACCGCGGTCACGGTCGGGGAACGCGGTGACCTCGCTCCGGCGCTCTCCGATGCCGTCCGTGCCCGTGCCCGGGCCCGGGAGTCTGGCGATACCGCCTAGACTCGACCTGTTCAGGCCATATGCTCCGGCCCATCTGCGAGGAAGTGCATCCGCGTGCCCAAGATCATCGACAAGATCCTTCGCGCCGGCGAGGGGAAGATCCTTCGTCAGCTCGAGGCCATCGCCGCCCAGGTCAACGACCTCGCCGACGACTACACCGGCCTGAGCGACGAAGAGCTGCGCGCCATGACCGACGAGTTCCGTGAGCGGCTCGCCGAGGGGGAGACGCTCGACGACCTCTTGCCCGAGGCGTTCGCCGTCGTGCGGGAGGCCGCCGACCGCGTCCTGGGCCAGCGCCACTTCGACGTGCAGATCCTCGGTGGAGCGGCGCTGCACCTCGGCAACATCGCGGAGATGAAGACCGGTGAGGGCAAGACCCTGGTCTCGACCCTCCCCGTGTACCTCAACGCGCTCGCCGGCAAGGGTGTCCACGTCGTCACCGTCAACGACTACCTCGCCCGCTACCACGCGGAGTGGATGGGTCGGGTGCACCGCTTCCTCGGCCTCACGGTCGGCGCGATCCTGCCGGGCATGCCCGCCGCGGAGCGTCGGGAGGCCTACGCGTGCGACATCACGTACGGCACCAACAACGAGATGGGCTTCGACTACCTGCGCGACAACATGGCGACCGACCTCGCCGCCTGCGTGCAGCGCGGCCACTTCTTCGCCATCGTCGACGAGGTCGACTCGATCCTGATCGACGAGGCGCGCACGCCGTTGATCATCTCGGGCCCCACGCAGGAGCAGGTCCAGTGGTACGCCGAGTTCGCCAAGATCATCGAGAAGATGTCGCCCGACGTGCACTACGAGGTCGACGAGAAGAAGCGCACGATCAGCGTCACCGAGGAGGGCATCGACGTCGTCGAGAACTCGCTCGGCATCGACAACCTGTACGACTCGGTCAACACACCGCTCATCAGCTTCCTGAACAACGCCGTCAAGGCGCGTGAGCTGTTCAAGCGCGACAAGGAGTACGTCGTCGTCGACGGCAACGTCATGATCGTCGACGAGCACACCGGCCGCATCCTCGACGGCCGCCGCTACAACGAGGGCCTGCACCAGGCGATCGAGGCCAAGGAGGGCGTCCGGATCCGCGAGGAGTACCAGACCCTCGCCACGATCACGCTGCAGAACTACTTCCGCCTCTACGAGAAGCTCTCGGGCATGACCGGTACGGCCATGACCGAGGCCAGCGAGTTCGACAAGATCTACGGTCTCGGCGTCGTCCCGATCCGCACCAACCGACCGGTCGACCGCAAGGACATGCCTGACCTGGTGTACCGCACCGAGGAGGCCAAGTTCGAGGCCGTGGCGCAGGACATCGTCGAGCGCCATGCGGCCGGTCAGCCGATCCTCGTGGGCACCACCAGCGTCGAGAAGAGCGAGCGTCTCTCGAAGATGCTACGCAAGCGCGGCGTCGTGCACGAGGTCCTGAACGCCAAGCAGCACGAGCGTGAGGCCGCCATCGTCGCGCTCGCGGGTCACCGTGGGGCCGTCACGGTCGCCACCAACATGGCCGGCCGCGGCACCGACATCATGCTCGGCGGCAACGTCGAGTTCCTCGCCGACCAGGCGCTGCGCAAGAAGGGCATGGATCCCGCCGATCCCGAGAGCGGCTACGAGGAGGCCTGGGCCGATGCCGTCGCCACCGCCGAGGCGCAGGTCAAGGCCGAGCACGACGAGGTCGTCGAGCTGGGTGGGCTCGCCGTGATCGGCACCGAGCGTCACGAGTCACGACGCATCGACAACCAGCTCCGCGGTCGTTCCGGCCGTCAGGGCGACCCGGGCCTGTCGCAGTTCTACCTGTCGCTCGAGGACGACCTGATGCGCCTGTTCAAGGCCGACTGGGTCGACTGGGTCCTGACGCGCATGAACATCCCCGACGACGTGCCGATCGAGAACAAGCGCGTGACGGGCGCGATCGCCTCGGCGCAGGCGCAGGTCGAGACGCAGAACTTCGAGACCCGCAAGAACATCCTCAAGTACGACGACGTCATGAGCCGTCAGCGCGAGGTCGTCTACTCCGAGCGTCGCAAGGTGCTCGAGGGTGAGGACCTGCGCGACTGGGTGCGCGACATGATCGAGCAGGTCGTCACGGCCTACGTCGTGGGCGCGACCGAGGGCTTCCCGGAGGAGTGGGACCTCGACGCCCTGTGGACCGCCGTGAGCACGCTCTACCCCGTCACGCTCTCGACCGAGGACGTCGCGGCCGACGCGGGTGGCCGCGACAAGCTGACTCGCGAGACGCTCACCGAGGTCCTCGTCAAGGACGCCCTGGCGGCCTACGACCGCCGCGAGAAGGAGCTCACCGAGCCGGTGGCCCGCGAGGCCGAGCGGCTGGTCGTGCTCAGCGTGCTCGACCGGAAGTGGCGCGAGCACCTGTACGAGATGGACTACCTCCGCGAGGGCATCGGCCTGCGCGCGTACAGCCAGCGCGATCCGCTGGTGGAGTACCAGCGCGAGGGCTTCGACCTGTTCTCCGCGATGATGGAGGCCACGCAGGAGGAGGCCGTCGGCTACCTGTTCAACGTCGAGGTCAACGTCCAGACCCCGGAGGGCGGTGCTGATGGCGGGGCCGAGGCCCCCCAGGTGTCGGCCAAGGGTGTCGAGACGCCGGCCGAGCAGAAGCTCGCCTACTCCGCGCCGAGCGAGGACGGCGAGGCCGAAGTGCACACGGAGGAGGCCTCCGCCGAGGAGACTGCCGCTCGCAAGGCGCAGAACGCCAAGGACAAGGCGCGCCAGAAGGCCAAGCAGCAGCGCAAGAGCCGCAAGAACAACCGCTAGGGCGCGCGACTCGTACCTCGGCCCGGGCGCCTGCCTCGCTGCGCTCGGTCCGTGGTGAGGTCGGGTGAGCGATCTGCTTGTCATCCCCACTCGAGTGCCGTGCAGCGCCAGGCGGGCTGGTCGCGGTGGTCGGGCAGCAGCTCGAGGCGCACCGCCACGGCGCGGGAGCGTCGATGGTGCACGAAACGGCCCGCGACCTCGGCGACGGTCGGGGAGATCATCGAGACGTGGACCGAGACCACCCGGGCGTTGCCACGCCGACCCGCGGCCCGACGGGCTCCGAGCGTGACCCGACGCTCGAGCGCCCGGTAGACGTCGGGAGCGAGCCATCCGGCGAGCTGGCGGGCGGGGCGGTCACCGACGAGGACCTCGACGACGGCCTGGAGGAACCGGGACGTGCGGTCCCGCAGGGGAGCCTCGGGCCGCGGACCACGTTCCACCGGCACCGGGAGCACGGGCTTCATGCCGGGAATCGGTAGCGGGATCTGATGGTCGGCCTCGGGGTCGATCCCGAAGGGCACGACGACGGCGAGGGCCGTGGCCGACCTCATGGGGCCACCGGACCCTCGGCCGGGACCGTCAGGACCTGCCCCGGGTGCAGCACGTCGGGGTCGGGCCCGATGACCGCTCGATTCGCCGCGTGCCACGCGCTCGTGAGTCGAGCGACCTCGAGATCTGACGTCGCGGACGGCGCGTGCCGTCGAGCCAGGTCCCACAGGCAGTCCCCGGCCTGCACCACCACGGTTGGGTCGGGCGGTGCAGCGGGGGTGAGGGTCGACGGTCCGACGAGGTCCGGCCCGGACATTGCCGCGGCCGGTGCCCGGTCGGGCAAGGGGAGCCCGTCGAGGTCGGCCGGCGTCGCCCGGGCGGCGGGGGCGAGCAGGAGCGCGCCGGTGGAGAGCGTCGCCGCGAGCCACGCGGGCGCGAGCCGCCGCGCGAGCGCGACCCCCGTCCCGGTGCGGAGCGCGAGACCCACGAGTGCACTCGCGACGAGGAGCCACAGGGACAGGGTGGCCAACGCCAGGACCGCGACCCCGGCGAGGGCGTCGGCCAGGTCGGGGCCCGTCACGGCGCGGGCGCTCGACGCGAGGTCGGGGACGGCCAGGGCAAGGCCCGCGCACGCACCGACTGTCGAGACGAGCAGACGTGGCACTCGGTGATGCTGCATGAATCCCCCGTTTGATGACGTTTGATGACGTTGAGCAACAGAAAAGACCTCTGAGACACACCTGTCAACGACCCGGTCCACAGGTCGTGCCTAGGGTGTGCGCCCATGAGGTGGGACCGACTGCTGGCCGAGATCGAGGCATCCGCGCTCGACGAGGCGGCTCTCGAGCGCGACGCCCTGGCGGCGGAGCTCGTCGACGAGGAGTGGTCAGGGGCCCGGGCCCGGGACCTCGTCTGGGGCGAGGTGGCACTGGACGTGCGCGGGGTCGGCTGGGTCGAGGGTCGGGTGATCCGGTCCGCCGAGGAGTTCGTGGTCCTGGCCGAGGAGGCGCGCGAGGTCGTCGTCGCGCGGGGCGCCGTGCTCGGTTGGCGCGGCGGCAGTGGTCGGGCGCCGGAGCTGCGCGGGCTCAGTGCGAGGCTGGGATGGTCACAGCTCCTGCGGGCCCTGCGGGACGACGGTGAGGACGTCCGCCTGGTGCGGGTCGACGGAGCTCAGCTGACGGGCACCGTCGATGTCGTGACCCAGGACGCGATCCGCCTCGGGCCGTCGACGCGAGCGACGCCGGGTGGGGCCGGCGCGACGGGTGCGGCGGGGCCGTGGGTGATGCTGTCCGCGGTCGCGACGCTCCAGGTGCTCTGAGGAGGAATCAGTCGGAACCGCGGGTCGACTCGAGGTCCTGGTCGTCCAGCACGGGCTCGAAGTCCGGATCGAGCAGGTTCGACTCGACGCGGGCGTACTGGCGCTGGATGTAGTCCTCGAGCTCGACGTGCTCGACCCGCCACTGTCCGCGACCACCGATCTGGATGCCGCGCAGGTCGCCCGACCGCACGAGGGCGTACACCTGCCGGACGGTGACGTTCAGGACCTCGGCGACATCGGCGAGCGTGAGGAATCGCGGCGTCTCCGAACCCATGCGCCCAGTGTGGCACGCCCGAGTGTCAGGACTTCGGGCACGACCGGACTCCTGTGGACGGCTCGGGGACGGGTGGTGGACGAGTCGCGGGACCGTGCAGTAGACATCCGGGTCAGGCGCGCGACCGCGTGCCGCGACGGTTCGGGGGACGAGCGATGGGACGACGTGACGCGACGACGCGGCCAGCACGACGGGTCGTCGTGCGGCGATGGCGCGACCCGCGTCTGCTCGCCGGTGTCGTGCTGGTCGTCGGCGCCACGGCGCTCGGCGCGCGGGTCGTCGTGGAGGCTGACGACACGGTCCAGTACTGGGCGGTGTCGGACGACGTCCGGTCCGGTGACGCCGTCGGCCGCGACGACCTGGTCGCGACGAGCGTCAGGCTCGAGGGTGCCAGTGCCGAGGCCTACGTGCGGGTCGACGAGGAGCTGCCCGGCGAGCTCGACGCGCTCCGCTGGACCGACGACCTCGACGCCGGTTCGCTCGTCAACCGTGACGCGTGGGCCGCGGGCGGGGAGTCCCGGGGTCATCTCCCGGTCAGCGTCCAGACCGGGTTCCTGCCTGACGACCTCGGCGCCGGTGACCTCGTCGACGTCTGGGTCGGACCGGGTCCCGGAGAGCCCACCGAGCTCCCGGCCGAGCGGTTCGCGTCGGGACTTCGGGTCCTGGACGCGGGCCGGTCGGAGACCTTGGGGGCGAGCGTGACGCGTACGGTCGTGCTCGACCTCGGGTCCGAGACGCTCCGCGGCGAGCAGGTCGCCGCGATCGCGTCGGGTCACGTGACCTTGGTGCGGGTGCCGTGACCGACGTCGCGATCGCGGCCGCCGGGGCCGCGTGGGAGCCGCAGGCGCTCGTGGCGATCGACCGCGCTCCTCACCTGCGGCTGGCACGCCGCTGCGTCGACGTCAGCGAGCTGCTCGCGGTCGTGCGGACCGGGGCCGCGACCGTGGCAGTCGTCGACCCGGCGCTCCCTGGCCTCGACGTCGACGTCGTGCGCGAGATCGCGACCGCCGGCGCGACCCTCGCGGCGTGTGGCGACGACGCGGCCGCGGCGGCGCTCGGCGTCCTGCGTCGACCCGATCCGGCTCAGCTCGGTCAGGTCGACTGGGCCGAGCCCGTGCCGGTGCCAGGACCCCCGCCTCCGCCGGTCGACGCGGAGGACCGGGAGGCCGGGCGCACGCTGGTCGTGTGGGGTCCGCCGGGAGCACCGGGACGCTCGACGCTCGCGGTGGCCCTGGCATCGGCCTTGGCGGCGCTCGGTCGTCGCACGGTGCTCGTCGACGCCGACGTCGCCGGCGGCACCCTGGCGCAGCAGCTGGGGGTGCTGGACGACCTCAGCGGAGTCCTGGCCGCGTGCCGGGCCGCTGGCAACGGGCGCGTCCACGAGGTCGACGAGCACCTCCTGGAGGTGGAACCCGGTCTCGACCTGCTCACGGGAGTCCCGCGAGCCGACCTGTGGCCACACCTGCGCGTGGGCGCCTTCGACACGGTGCTCGACCGCCTGCGGCACGACCACGCCCACGTCGTCGTCGACGTCGGGTCGGGCCTCGACCTCGACGGGGCCGTCGGACGCTCCCGTCACGCGCTCACGCGGCACCTGGTCGAGGAGGCCGACGACGTCGTGGTCGTCGGACGCGCCGATCCGGTGGGTCTGTCTCGTCTGGTCCGGGGCCTGGCCGAGCTCCACGAGGTCGTCGCGACCCCGCCGAGCGCGCTCGTGGTCAACCTGGCCGGACCCGGCTCGGGCTGGAGCGAGCGCGAGGTCGCCGAGGCGCTGCGTCGACTCGCAGGACGCGCCCCCGACCTGTTCCTGCCCGCCGACCCCGCCGCCGTGCAGGCCGCGCTGATGCACGGCCGGTCCCCGCGCGTCGCCTCGCCGGGGTCGCCGTTCGTGCGGCGCGTCGACGACCTCGTGGCGTCGCTCCGCCTCGGCGTCCGGTGATAACCTCGCCCCGACCGGAGTGAGGAGTGCCATGCAGCGCCTGAGCCCGTTGGACGCGCTGTTCCTGCAGAGCGACAGCCCCACGGTTCCCCGCCAGATCGCGACGTTGGCGATCCTCGAGGCCGGGGAGACGTCCCTCGACCACGACCGCCTCCTGCGCATCATCGACGAGCGCATCGACCTGGTGCCCCGCTACCGGCAGGTGCCGCGGCACGTCCCGGGCCGCATCGGCCCGCCCGTCTGGGTCGACGACGAGAACTTCGACATCACGCTCCACGTGCGGCGGTCGGCGCTGCCGTCGCCGGGCTCGCGCGACGCCCTGAACGAGCTGGTCGGCCGACTCGTGGCCCGCCGGCTCGACCTCGACCGACCCCTCTGGGAGCTGTACCTCGTCGAGGGTCTCGAGGACGGTGCGGTCGCGCTGCTGTTCAAGGCGCACCAGGCTCTTGTCGACGGCTCCGAGACGGTCGATCTCGCCCAGGTCCTGCTCGAGGAGGTCGCGCACGCGCGCGACATCCCGCACGAGGACTGGACCCCCCGTCCCGATCCCGGTCCGTTGGCCCTGACCGCCTCCACGGTCAACCGCACCGTGACCCACCCGGGCGAGACCCTGCACACCGTGGAGCGCGTCGCGGGACGTTTCATCCGCCACCTCCCGGTCTTCGGCTCCCCGACCATGCCCTCGAGCGGGGTCCTGCACACGACGCTCTCGCGCCATCGTCGGTTCGCCACCGTCGCCGTCTCGTTCGGCGACCTGCGTCGCGTCCGGGAGTTCCACGGCGGCACCGTCAACGACGCGATCCTCGCGTCGATCGCCGGTGGGCTGCGCGGATGGATGCTCACCCGGGCGGAACCGGTCACCCCGAAGACCAGCTTCCGCGCGCTCGTGCCGATGTCCGTCGTGTCCGAGGGCCTGCCGACCTCGCTGGGCTCGCGGGTCAAGGGACACCTGCTCTCCCTGCCGGTCGGCGAGTCGAACCCCGTGGTCCGGCTGCACCAGGTGTCCTACGCGTTGAAGGACCACCGCGAGACCGGCCTCGCCGTGGCGGCCAACGAGCTGGCCAACCTGCCGGGCTTCGCGACCTCCACGTTCCACGCCGTGGGCGCGCGCGTCGCGATGGCGGAGGCGCGTCGCGACCACCACATCACGATCACCAACGTCCCGGGCTCGTTCGATCCGGTGTACCTGGCGGGGCAGAAGGTCCGGGAGGTCTACTCGGCGATCCCGCTCCGTGGCAACCGCGCTGTCTCGATCGCGGTCACGTCCTACAACGGCCAGGTCTTCTTCGGTCTCGTGGGTGACCGCGAGGCGGTCCCCGACCTGGACGTGCTCGCCCAGTGCATCCGCGAGTCGGTCGACGAGCTCGTCGAGACCGCGACGTCGTCGGCCCGCCGGGCCCCCCGCGGTCGTCAGCGTCCCCAGCGGGGCAAGGCATGAGGGTCTACCTGGCTGCCGACGCCGACGACCTGCGTCGTCTGGCCGCAGGCGAGTCGCTCGGTCACGAGCAGCTGCTGGCGGCGTCCGACGACGAGGAGGACGAGCTCGCCGCGCTTGAGGAGGCGGTGGAGTCCGGTCCGGTGGCCGTGGCGGCCGAGGTCGACGTCGAGGACGCCCCCGTGGCCCTCGCCCACGTGCAGGCGTTCCACGTCGCGCTCGACGACAGCGGACACCTGCAGTGGTTCGGCGTCGACGAGCTGGACGCCGTGCTCGCGCTGCTCGACTGACGTTCGCGGCCCCGGCCGCAGGCACGAGGGCCCCGTACCCGAGTCGGATGCGGGGCCCTCGGCGCGAACCGGGTCAGATCTTGGTCTTGCCCAGCGTGACCTCGGCGTTGAGCGACCGCACGATCTGCTTGTGGATCTCCGGCTCGATCTTGCGACCGAGCAACGGGATCGACACCTTGACGTCGCCCTTGACCGTGAAGACGGTGCCACCCTTGCCGTCGTCCTCGAGGGCCGCGGTGCCGAGCATCTCGGCGGGCTGGCCCACGATCGAGACCTTGACGTCAGCCACGCGGGAGCCGTCGCTCTTCTGGCTCCACTTCTCGGTCTGCTTGACCTTGACCGTGGGACCGGTCAGCTTCTTGACGAAGTCGGGCAGGTCGGCCGGCATCGAGCGCACGATCGTGACGACGCCGTCGTCGACGTTCACGTCGTAGTCGGTCGACCCCTGGTCCTCGCACGTCTCGGTGCGGAACTCCTCGGACGTGATGAGGCCGTACACCTCGTCGACGCCGGCGTTGTACGTGAATGTCTCGGAGAGCTTCATGCGCACATCCTGTCAGGCGATCGCGGGGTTGTCAGCGGGTCCGACAGGCGTGTCAGCGGACGCTGCCCTCACCCTCGACGGCCTGCTGGGTCCCGGTCTGCAGGGCCTTGAGCTCGGCCAGCCGTGCCTCGACCTCGAGCTGGTCGGAGTCGACCTCGAGCTCGGCGAACTGCGAGTCGAGGCTCGACGAGGCCAGCTCGGCCTTGCCGGCCACGAGTGCCTCGTCGCGACGCACCTTCTCCTCGAAGCGCGACAGCTCGCTCGTGGGGTCGAGCACGTCGATCGACTTCACGGCGTCGGCGACCTTGGCCTGCGCCTCGGCGGTCTTGGCGCGCGCGACGAGCTGGTCGCGCTTGACCTTGAGCTCGTCGAGCTTGACGCGCATCTGGACCAGACCGACCTTGAGCTTCTCGACCGTCTCGCCCTGCGAGGCGATCATGGGCGCGGCTTGCTTCGCCTCGTTCTCGAAGGAGATCTGCTTGGTCAGCGCGAGCTTGGCCAGCTGGTCGAACCGGTCGGCCTCGCCGGCCTGTCCGTTCGTGCGAAGGGTGTCGGCCCGCTGCGAGGCGGCGAGCGCCTTGCCGCCCCACTCCTTGGCCGCGGCGACGTCCTCGGCGTGGTCGGACTCGGCGAGACGCAGGTTGCCGATCGTCTGGGCGACGGCGTCCTCGGCCTCGGCGATCGAGCTCGTGTAGTCGCGCACGAGCTGGTCGAGCATCTTCTGCGGGTCCTCGGCCTTGTCGAGGAGCGAGTTGATGTTCGCGCGCGTGAGCTGGCTGATCCGACCGAGGATGGACTGCTTCTGGGCCATGGTGGGTCCTCTTCGTCCGAGAGAGATGGATGTGTGCCATGAGTCAAGCGCACGTGGGGCCCGCACTCAACCGGGCGAGCCGGGCAACCGCACCGTGAAGGCGGTGTCGCCGGGGCGGCTGTGCACCGTGACGCGTCCGTCGTGGGCCTCGACGATCGCCTTGACGATCGAGGTGCCGAGGCCGGCGCCGCCGGAGGCTCGGGTACGCGAGGAGTCGCCGCGCGTGAACCGGTCGAAGACGTGGGGGAGGAGCAGCGGATCGATCCCGGGCCCGTCGTCACGCACCGTCAGCGCGACACCGAGCGGGCTGCGCCGCAGCGAGGTGGTGACCGTGGTGCCCTGCGGGGTGTGACGGGACGCGTTGGTGAGGAGGTTCGTCACGGCCTGGTGCAGACGGTGGGCATCGCCGGCGACCTCGACGGCGTCGTCGGGGAGCTCGAGGCTCCAGCGGCGATCGGGGTCCACGACCTGACGGTCGGACACGGCCTCGAGCACGATCTGGGTCAGGTCCACGTGGGCGCGGTCGAGCGGACGTCCGGAGTCGAGTCGCGCGAGCAGGAGGAGGTCGTTCACGAGCGCCGACATGCGGGTCGACTCCGTCTCGACCTTCGCGAGGGCCTGGCGCACGACGTCCGGGTCCTCGCCCGAGCGGTGCACGAGCTCGGTGTAGCCCGCGATCGTGGCCAGCGGGGTGCGCAGCTCGTGTGACGCATCGGCCACGAACCGGCGGACCTGCTGCTCGCTCTGGTGGCGGGCCTCGAGCGAGTCGTCCACGTGGTCGAGCAGGACGTTCAGCGCGTCACCGACGCGACCGACCTCCGTCGCCGGGTCCGTGAGGTCCGCGGGCACCCGAGGCGTGCCGACGACCGAGCCGCTCGACAGCGGCAGGCGTGAGACCTCGTGCGCGGTGGCGGCCACGTCCCGGAGTGGACGGAGCTGTCGGCGCACCAGCACGCGGGCGACGACGGCCGCGGCGAGCGTGCCGGCCAGGGTCAGGAGGCCCTCCCACAGGAACATGCTCGTCAGCGTCTCGTCGACGTCGGCCGTCGGGAGGCCGCCGACGACCACGGCGCCCTGGTCGCCCTGGACGGCCAGGACGCGGTAGGTGCCCAGGCGGCCGAGGTCGACGGTGCGGGCCTCGTCGTCGGCCGGCAGGTCCGCCAGCACCTCGAGCACGGCGTCGGACAGGGTCTCCTGCTCGCCGTCGCCCACGAGGTCACCGCGTCGTGTGGAGCCGACGAACACCGCGGTCAACGTGCCCTCGCCCTGGCCCACCGCGACGGGCAGCGGTTCTGACGTCGGAGGCCGCGGCCCACCGGGCAGCCGGTCGAGCTCGCGCGTCGAGCGGTCGAGGCTGTCGTGGAGCTGGGAGTCCAGACGGTCAGTGAGGTACGAGCGCATCGTCAACGTCGCGAACGCGGACACCCCCAGGCCCACGACTGCCACGAGGGCCACCGCGGTGACGATGAGGCGCCCCGTGAGGGTGGCGGGCAGGAGGCGGGGCACGGGTCGTCAGGACGTGGGCTTCAGCACGTACCCGGCGCCGCGCTTGGTGTGGATCATGGGCTCTCGACCCGCGTCGACCTTCTTGCGCAGGTAGGAGATGTAGAGCTCGACCACGTTGGCCTGGCCGCCGAAGTCGTAGTTCCAGACGCGGTCGAGGATCTGCGCCTTACTGAGGACGCGGC
>CAYRZN010000032.1:15321-19046 GCA_964428825.1 uncultured Aeromicrobium sp. | reverse complement strand
AGAAGGCGCAGACCAACATCCGGTCGGCCACGTCGGACAACTTCGAGAAGGTCATTCCGCCGAAGAAGCTGTCGCTCGAGCAGTCGCTGGAGTTCTGCCGCGAGGACGAGTGCGTCGAGCTCACGCCGACCCATGTGCGCATCCGCAAGGTCGTGCTCAACCAGTCCGAGCGCGCCCGCGCCGCGAAGGCGCGTCGCTCCGGCCGCTGACCCACCCACCGCCCGTGCGGGCGGTGAGCCAGGGCCCGTTTCCACCCGCGGGCGGTGAGTTAGGGCCCGTTTCGCTCGTCGATTCGGGCCCTCGCTCACCGCCCGGTGCGAGGGGGCGGCGTGCTGGCCGGGATGCGGCGATACAGGCTGCGGAAGTGGCGTCCGAACTCAGGCGCGGGGCCGTCATAGCCTCCCGCGACCAGCGCGTCGAACAGCTTGGTGACCAAGGCGATGACGTTGCGCATCTGCTCCTTGGTGACCTGGACGTAGGTCAGGTCGATGGTGCGCAGCAGGCCGTACCGATCGATGTCGATGAGGTACTGGCGGCGATCGGCCTGATGATGAGTGCCCTCGTACTCGACGACGACCTTCCAGATGAGCCAGGCGAGATCGACGATGACCGTGCGGCCCTCGATCGTGAGCTTCACGTTGACCTCCGGCTTCGGAAGGCCCGCGAACACGGCCGCTGCGCGCAGCTCGGACTCTCCAGGCGATGCGGACCGGCCGTCAAGGTAGGGCGCGATCCAGAGCGTCTGGGCCGAGCCCGCGCGCCAGTCGTCGCGGCAGGCGAGCTCGGTCAGGCCGGGCAGCGTCATGTGTCGGTGGTGCAGGAGCCAGTCGCCGACGATGATCGCGTCGAGCACCGTGGTCTCCGCGCAGTAGGCGAGATAGGCCGCCGTCGGCGTGACCGCGACTTCGTCGGCCGGGGGCATCCGATCAGTGCGGTGCAGCATGATGCCGTCGGTCGCTATGTGGTGGTCGCGGGCCACCACGAAGTGCAGTGGCCGTCGGGGCCCGTGGTCGAGGCCGAGCTGTTGGACGCGGGTGATCCCGGTCAGCCGCGCATCTCCCGGCAGCGTCAGGACGGCAGCCAGGACCCAGTCCCCGGGAGTCATGACGTGATCGACGTGCACCCACACGCGCGGGAACAACCGGCGGAATCGGCGACCTCGGAGCAGCTTGCGCGAGAAACCCGCGGCGAGGAAGGCGCGCTGGGTGAAGGGTCCGTTGCGAAAATCAGGCGAGACGGGGTGCACGCTCGCCAGCCCAGCTCCTGACACTCGCCGGCACCACGCCCGTCCGTGCTGATGTGGATGACTCGGCGGGCGCCCGGGTCTGTGCACGGAGCTGGCGGGCGGTGACCTAGGGCCCGTTTACCTGCCCGGAACGGGCCCTAGCTCACCGCCCGGGCTCGCGAACGGGCCCTAACTCACCGCCCAGGGTCAGGGGACGAGGCGGGGCAGGCCGAAGGACGTGTGCACGGGGTCGGTCGTGAGCACCGAGACAGGTGCGGTGTCGACGACGCCGGGGAGCCCGGCGGCGGCCACGAGGGTGTCGTCGAGCTCGAGCAGCTCCCCCTCCCGCAGCACCCAGGGCGCGTGCGTGTTCGGCACCCACCACGTGCGTCCGAGGTGGCGCGTGTGCAGCCCGAAGCGCGCGCTGAGGAAGACCGACAGGTCGTCCGGCTCGTCGATCACGGCACCGCGCCGGACCACGACCCGCCCGCCGGCACCGCGCGGCGTGGGCCACCTGCGGCGCGTGCGGTAGTCGAGCACGTCACCGTCACGCTCGAGCGACATGCGCGCCCAGGTGTAGGGCGTCGCGAAGGCGAGCCGGGCCCCCAGGCTCACGGCCAGGCGGTCGGTCTCGAGCGACCGGAACACGACCCCGTGGCGTCCCTGGTCGTCGACGGAGTAGAGCCGCACGTTCGTCTCGAGGAAGTCGCCCAGCCACGGGATCGCCGGACCGCGACCGAAGCCGGCCCGGCGCATGACGAACGGGATGAGGCCCACGTAGGTCGCGCCGCCGAGGACGTCGGGGCGGGTGCCGCGCGGTAGCAGAGGCGCGACGCGTTCGGGATCGACGGCCCAGTGGACGTACGCCAGGTCGGCCCACGTCTGCCGCATGATCCGCGCGCCGGACAGACCCGGCGGGTGCGGATCGAGGGTCGTCACCCCTCCATCGTCGCCGCGGTACGCCGACCCGGCTGGGCAACTTCGTGTGACGCTCGCGACCACCAGTCGTCGAGCAGAGCCTCAGAGGACGCCACGCGGTCGCAGCTGCACCGAGATGCGCGGGCCGACCGGCTTGGAGGTCTTGAGCACGGCGTGGTCCCACGTGCGCTGGCAGCTGCCGCCCATCACGAGCAGGTCGCCGTGGCCGAGCAGGAACCCGAGCGTGTCCCCGCCACCGCGCGGCCGCAGGCTCAGGCGTCGCGGCGAGCCCAGCGAGACGATGGCGACCATGGTGTCCTCGCTGCGCCCGCGGCCGATGCGGTCGCCGTGCCACGCCACGCTGTCGCGCCCGTCCCGGTAGTAGCAGAGCCCGGCCGACACGAACGGCTCGGCGAGCTCGTCGGCATAGTGCGCCTCGAGCGCCTCCCGCATCGCGACGAGCGACGGGTGCGGCCACTCGTCGCGCGGACCGAAGGCGGCGAGCAACCGGGGCACGTCGACCACGGAGTCGTACATCTCGCGGCGGTCGGCACGCCACTGGACCTCGGTCTGCAGCTTCAGGAACAGGGGATCGGCTCCACGGACCCAGCCCGGTCGGACGTCGACCCAGGCACCGTGGGCGAGCTCGCGGCGCTGCACCGAGGCACCCAGCGACCCGAGCGAGACACCCGAGCCCGTGCCGGGGTCGGGGTCGAGCAAGGAGCCCTGGAAGTACACCCGGCCAGCATAACCCCGACTCGAACGCCTGTTCTAGAGGTGATCGACGTGTCGCCTAGACTGGCCGCGTGACACCGGCCTGGGACGCACTGATCGCCGCCTTCGAGCACGCGATGCTCGCCGACGCCCCAGCGACTTCCGACCTGCGCGACCTGGTCACCGCCGCGATCGACGACGGCACCGTCGACGCCGAGCTCGATCCCGCGCAGACGGCACGTCTGCTCACGGCGCTCGCCGGCGGCACCCGCGACCTCGGCCCCTCCGAGGCCGACGTGGCGACTGCCCTCCTGGTGGCCACCCGATGGCTGCACCCACCACGCACGGGCGCCCGGCTCGAGCCCGGCCCGGCGATCTGAGACGGGCGCCGGCGCCCCGGGCCTCACCAGGACGAGGATGACGAACCGCGAACCTGGGCCAGGTACACCAGCGCCGCGACCGTGCCGGCGAGGTTCAGCAGCGACAGCGGGTACCACCAGACGAGGTGCGCCGCGACGGAGATGCCGAGGATCAGCAACCAAGCGTTCTTCGAGAGCGTCCCGGCCCCGTCGAAGTCGCGCCCGTTGCGCGCGAAGCAGTCGCCCAGCGCGAACGCCTTCACGACGAACAGCACGATCGTGAGGCCCAGCGCGATCGTGGTCTGGAGGGATCCGAGTTCGAGCACGGGATCACCCTAACGACCGACGACGGGCCGGCACCCCCCGAGAGGAGGTACCGGCCCGTCGTGGGTGCCGCAGGTGACTCAGGACTGCGAGGCAGCGGCCTTCGCGGTCGTGGTCTTCTTCGCCGCGGGCGCCTTCTTGGCCGTCGTGGTCTTCTTGGCGGCCGGGGCCTTCTTCGCCGCGGG
>CAYRZN010000032.1:0-15221 GCA_964428825.1 uncultured Aeromicrobium sp. | reverse complement strand
GCGCCTTCTTGGCCGTCGTGGTCTTCTTGGCGGCCGGGGCCTTCTTCGCCGCGGGCGCCTTCTTGGCGGCCGGGGCCTTCTTCGCCGCGGGCGCCTTCTTGGCCGTCGTGGTCTTCTTGGCGGCCGGGGCCTTCTTCGCCGCGGGAGCCTTCTTGGCGGGGGCGGCGGCCTTGGCGGTCGAGGTGGCCTTCGTCGCAGCAGAGGCGGGGGCCTTCTTCGCGGCGGGGGCCTTCTTGGTCACCTTGGCGACGGTGTCGGAGACGGTCTCCTCGGCCTTGTCGGTGTAGACCTTCACGACCGAGCGGACGTCGTCGAGCTTCAGGCTGCGGGCCGTGGCGACGAACTCTTCGCCGCGCTTGGCGAGGTCGGCGTAGGCGCCGGCTGCCGAGGTCTTGGCCTTGCCCTGCAGGTCGGAGACGTCGATCTTGGCGAGCTCGTCGGTGAGGGACTTGACGTCCTCGACGATCGCCTTGATGCGGGCGTTGACGGTGTCGGTGATGCTCATGGTGTGTCCTCCTGGACGTTGGTGTTCTCGGTCTGCTCGGACAGCTCCAGCGCCAGCTCGTCGCCGGCGGCGACGTCGGCGCCGACGAACGAGCGGTAGATGTCGAGCAGGGTCGACTTCTGTCGCTCGGTCAGCCTGGTGTCGAGGGCGATGGCGTCCTCGACCATCCGAGCGCCGCTCCGGTCCGCGTCGAGGATCCCGGCGCGCACGTAGAGCGACTCGGCCGAGATGCGCAGTGCCTTGGCGATCTGCTGCAACACCTCTGCCGACGGACGACGCAGCCCTCGTTCGATCTGGCTGAGGTACGGATTCGAGACGTCCGACTCCTCGGCCAGCTGCCGCAACGAGAGCTGGGCCTGGCGTCGCTGGTCGCGGAGGTACTCCCCGAGACCCCCCACGGTGTCCTTGACGGTGTCCTTCACGGCGCCGGTGACGCCTTCCGTCGAGGTCAGCTTGGCCATGCCTCCATCATGCTTGCAAAAGCAAGCAAGTGCAAGCACCCGAGGCAGCGACCTGGGTCACAGCAAATGGCGCAGAGGACTGGCCAGTCGCGCGCCCGGCGTCAGAACGCGGGCCTGACCTGGCCGACGGGGCGACCGCCACCCAGCACGTCGGGTCGGGGCTCCGGCAGCACGACCGGACCGCCCAGCACCTCGACCGCACGCGACATCGCCACCGTCAGCGCCCGGGCCGAGCCGTCCTCGATCTTGCCGACGAGGGCCGAGCCGTCGGGCCAGCCGACGACCATCGTGCTCTCCGCCCCGGTCTTCGCGATGGCGCCCGGAAGCCGCTCGACGAAGTGACGCTCGGGCGCCCGCGCGCCGCTGACGAGCGTGGGGTGCGCCGTGATCGCCGCGACGAGTCGCCGCGACTCCTCGGTCCCGCCGGTCGCGATCGACCCCACGGCCCGCGCCAGGCGCACCACCGACGTCGCGAGCAGCGGGGCGCCGCACCCGTCGACGCCGACGATGTCGGGTGCGGCTCCCGTGAGCCGGGAGAAGGTCGCGGTCACCTGGCGCTGGAGCGGGTGCTCGGTCGCCAGGTAGTCGTCGGTCGACCACCCGCGCAGCACGCAGGTCAGCAGCATCGCCGCGTGCTTGCCCGAGCAGTCCATGAGGATCGGTGCCTTGCCACCGCCCTCGCGGATGACCCGCGCGTGCTCGTGCGGCGAGTCGGGCCACGACGCCGGCGTCTGCAGCGCGGACTCGTCCAGCCCAGCCCGGGCGAGCACCGACCGGACCTGCTCCAGGTGCATGACCTCGCCGTGGTGGCTCGACGTCGCGATCGCGAGCTCGCTCCCGACGAGGGGAAGTCCGGCCTCCAGCATCGCGAGGGCCTGGATCGGCTTGTTCGCCGAGCGCGGGAAGATCACCGTGTCGGGGTCGCCCACGGCCCAGTCGACCGCGCCGTCGGGGTCGACGTGCACCAGCACGCCGCGATGAAGGCTCTCGACGAGCCCCGACCTCTCGACCTCCACCAGCACGTCCACGGTGCCAGCGTAGAGAAGGTGGGGAGCGGGGGCTCCGTCACGTCCGCGCGGACTCCGCACGGCTGGGCCACTACGCTGGCGACCGTGACGCGCCCCTCCCTGGACGACTTCCACGCCATCGTGCCCGCCGGCGGGTCCGGCACCCGCCTGTGGCCGCTGTCGCGGCAGTCCCGCCCGAAGTTCCTGCTCGACCTCTTGGGCGGCGGACGCACGCTCCTGCAGCAGACGTGGGACCGCCTCGAGCCGCTCGTGGGCGCCGAGCGGGTCCACGTCGTCACCGGCATCTCCCACACCGGCGGCGTGCGCGAGCAGCTCCCCGACCTGACGCACCTCGTCGTCGAGCCGTCACCGCGCGACTCGATGCCCGCCATCGCGCTCGCCACCGCGATCATCGCCGAGGTCGAGCCCGACGCGATCGTGGGGTCGTTCGCCGCCGACCACGTCGTCGAGGACGAGGCCGTGTTCGCCGACGCAGTCGCCCAGGCGGTCGCAGCGGCCCGCACCGGACTGCTGGTCACGATCGGCATCACCCCGGCCTCTCCCTCGACCGCCTTCGGCTACATCGAGGGAGCCGACGCACTCGCCGTGCCCGACGCTCCCGACGCCCACGCGGTCCGGCGCTTCGTCGAGAAGCCCGACCTCGAGACCGCTCGCACCTACGTCGCCAGCGGCGACTTCAGCTGGAACGCCGGCATGTTCGTCGTGCGGGCCTCGGTGCTGCTCGACCACCTCGCCCGGCTCCAGCCCACCCTGCACGACGGCGTCCGCGAGATCGCCCGTTCCTGGCACACGCCCGACCGCGACGAGGTCCTGGCACGGATCTGGCCGAGCCTGACCAAGATCGCGATCGACCACGCCATCGCCGAGCCGGTCTCGCTCGAGGGTGGCATGGCGGTCGTGCCGGGAACCTTCGGCTGGGACGACATCGGCGACTTCGCCGCCCTGGCCGACGTGGGCGCCACGTCGACCGACGGCACGATCTTCGTCGACGCGAGCGGCCTGGTCATCTCCGCCGAGGGCACGACCGTCGCGGTCGTGGGGTTGGAGGACGTCGTCGTCGCCCACACGGCCGATGCGGTGCTGGTGACGACGCGCGAGCACAGCCAGCGCGTCAAGGAGGTCTCCGCCGCGCTGCAGGACCTCGGCCGCGCCGACCTGCGCTGACGCGGGACCCCGATCGGGTCAGACCAGGTCGATCAGACGACCCGGGGTCTCCTCGTCCGGGGTGAACGCCACGGCGACCTCACCCGTGCCCACGACCCTGACGTCACCGTCGCCGACGTCGACGAAGACCGAGTCGCCGCGCACGAGAGGCGTCGAACCGCCTCCGGTCGAGACGAGCTCGACCCGCCCGCCCGTGCAGAGCACGATCCGCCGCCCCGCCCCGTAGAGCGGGGTGCCCGCGGCGTCGGAGGCCGCGACCTGGGTCACCGCGAGCGCGAACTCGTCGACGTCCGGGGCGAAGACCTCGGTCTCGGTGCCCACGACCTCGGGCGTGATGCGGGCGAGGCGCGACATGCCGCGTTCGAGGCACGTCACGAGGCCCTCCGGGTCGACGTGCTTCGAGGTGAGACCGGCGCGCAGCACGTTGTCGGACGACGTCATGACCTCGATGCACATGCCGCGCAGGTGCGCGTGGATGATGCCGGCGCCGAGGAAGGCGGCCTCGCCGGGCTGGAGCGTGACCCGGTTCAGCAGCAACGTGATGATGAGGCCCGGGTCGGACGGGAAGTGGTCGGCGACCTCGGTCAAGGTGACGTAGGCCCGCTTGACGTCGACGTGCTGGTCGATGAGCCGGCGACACTGCTCGACGACCTCGGCGACCTCGGCGGCGGCGGGTGGCTCGGTCAGCAGGTGCTCGACGATGCGGACGATGCCGTCGAACCCCGGCTTGGTGCGGAGCTCCTCGGCCAGCCGCTGGGTCAGGCCGGTGTCGATCGCGTCGAGGACCCGGAGGATCTCCGCCGTCGGCCGAAAGCCGACCAGGGTGTCGAAGGTCGTCAGCGCGTACGCCATCTCGGGCTTGTGCCGGGGGTCCTTGTACGTCCGCTGGGGCGAGTCGATCGGCACACCCCGCTCGTTCTCGGCCTCGAAACCGATCCGCGCGAGCTGCGCGTTGGGGTGGACCTGCAGCGACAGCGGACGACCCGCCGCCAGGATCTTCATCATGAACGGCAGCTCGCCGGCGACCTCACCGAGCGGGGTGGGCACGCCCTCGACCTCGACCTCGGACGGGCTCAGCTCGTGGGTGCCCATCCAGATCTCCGCGAACGGTTTGCCGTCCGGGGACGCTCCGAGGAAGTGGGGGATGTCCGAGGACGAGCCCCAGTCGTAGGCGCGCGAAGCGTTCTGCAGCCGGTGCATGGCGGCCATCGTATGCCGCGGCGCGCCGCGCCGGTGCCAGCGGTCAGGTCAGTCGCGGCGGGCCGTGTGGCGCGGCTTGCGGGCCCCCTTGGACGGACGTCCACCGCGACCACCTCGGTCGTCGTCGCCGGCGCGGGCACGCTCGCGGCGCGGCGGCGGGCCGTCGTCGAGCGTGAGGTCGATGAGCTTGCCCGAGATGCGCGTCGTGGACAGGGCGTCGAACACGGCGGCCGGCAGGTCCGCGGTCAGCTCGACGATCGCGTGGTCGGCACCGATCGTGATCTTGCCGAAGTCGGACCGCTTGAGCCCGCCCTCGTTCGCGAGCGCGCCGACGATCGCCGAGGGGCCGATCTTGTGTCGCTTGCCCACCGCGAGGCGGTAGCGCGTCCAGTCGCCGGAGTCGTGCGTCGCCCGGTCCTCCGAGCGACGGTCACCTCGCTCGCGGGGCTCCCGAGGCTCACGGTCGTCACGCTCGCGTCGCTCCGAGCGCGGGGCCTGGCGGAGCTCGTCCTCCGGTCGCAGGAAGAAGTTCGGGTCGTCGGCGGTCAGCACCGCCAGGGCGGCCGCGATGTCGACCATCTCGACGCCCTGCTCGGCCGCGTAGCCCTCGACGAGCGAGCGGAACGCGTGGAACTGCGGCGAGCCGAGGCTCGCGGTGATCGACTCGGTGAGGCGCGACGCGCGCCGCTCGTTGACCTCGCCGGGCGACGGGACCGACATCTGCTCGAGGGTGCGGCCGGAGACCTTCTCGAGCGCCGAGAGCATGCGGCGCTCGCGTGGGGTGACGAACACGATCGCGTCGCCGCTGCGGCCCGCGCGTCCGGTGCGGCCGATGCGGTGCACGTACGCCTCGGTGTCGTGCGGGATGTCGTAGTTGATGACGTGCGTGATGCGGTCGACGTCGAGGCCACGCGCGGCGACATCGGTGGCCACCACGATGTCGATCGCCCCGGACTTCAGCCCGCCGACGATGCGCTCGCGCTGGGCCTGGGCCAGGTCGCCGTTGAGGGCCGCGGCGTCGAAGCCTCGGCCGCGCAGGCGCTCCGCGAGGTCCTCGGTCGACTGCTTCGTGCGCACGAAGATCAGGAGGCCGTCGCCGTTCTCGACCTCGAGGAGTCGGGTGAGGGCGTCGAACTTGCCGTGGTGGTGCACGCCGATCCAGCGCTGCTTCACGGTCGAGGTGGACCGGATGCTCGCGTCGATCGACACGTCGACCGGGTCGTCGAGGTACTTCTTGGCGAGACGACGGATGGCCGGCGGCATCGTGGCCGAGAACAGCGCCACCTGCTTGTCGTCCGGGGTGTCGCGCAGGATGCGCTCGACGTCCTCGGCGAAGCCCATCGTGAGCATCTCGTCGGCCTCGTCGAGCACGAGGTGCTCCAGGCCGGACAGCTCCAGGCTGCCCCGCTCGAGGTGGTCGATGACGCGGCCGGGCGTGCCCACCACGACGTGCGCACCGCGCTCGAGGCCGCGCAGCTGCGCGGCGTAGCCCTGGCCGCCGTAGACCGGCAGCACCCGGATGCCGGGGAGCTTCGCGGCATAGCTCGTGACGGCGTCGGCGACCTGCAGGGCCAGCTCGCGGGTCGGCGCCATGATGAGGGCCTGCGTCTCGCTGCGGTCCGGATCGAGCGCGTCGAGCATCGGCAGGGCGAACGCCGCGGTCTTGCCGGTGCCAGTCTGGGCCAGGCCGACGACGTCGCGACCCTGCAGCAGCTCGGGGATGGCGCGGGCCTGGATCGGCGTGGGTGTCTCGTACCCGAGCTCGGAGAGCACCTCGACGAGCCCGGACGACAGGCCCAGGTCGGCGAAGGTGGGGGGCGTGACACTCATGCTGCTCCGATGGTCGGCGAGAGGGTCGGCGGAGCGCAACGTCACGAAACGGTTCGGCGCACCACCGACGGGATGTCAATACCGTAGTGTTTCGGCACGTCCGCACCCACATCGGGAGAGAGACTCGTGCGTCACACCTTCATCGCCGTCGTCCGTCGCTGGCCGATCCTGACCGCCGCGACACTCCTCGGCATCGGCCTCGCCGCCCTCACCGTGACGTTCCAGACGCCGCAGTACACGGGCACCGCCGAGGTCCTCGTGCAGCAGACCGGTGAGTCGGGACCGACCTCGCCCGGGGCGCGGATCGTGGCGTCGTACGCGGCGGCCCTCGAGGGCCGCGACCTCGCCGACGAGGCGGGGGTCGACGGCCCGGTCACGACCGCGGTCGTGGACGGCTCCGACGTCGTCTCCCTCGAGGTCGACGCCGACTCCGCGGACGAGGCCCGCGACCAGGCCGGCGCACTCGCCGAGACCTTCGTCGCCTGGGTCGCCGAGCAGGCCGGCGAGTCCGGTCTGCGGGCCACGGTGGTCTCGTCCGCCGCGGCCGACGGCTCCCCCACCAGCCCGGTCTGGGCCTGGTACCTGCTGGCCGGCGCCGGCGCGGGTCTGCTGCTCGGTGTCGTCGTGGCGCTCGCCCGGTCCGGTGCCCCCGCGGTCGTGGGGACCGCCGACGACGCGAAGTCGCTGACCGACGCACCGGTGCTCGGCACCGTCGCCCAGGACCCCGACATGAACCAGCACCCGTTGCTGTCGCAGCTGGAGTCGAACCATCCGCGGCGCGAGTCGATGCGGATCCTGCGCACCAACCTGCAGTTCCTCGACGTCGACTCGCCGCAGCAGGTCATCACGATCACGAGCGCCCTCCCCGGCGAGGGCAAGTCCACGACGTCGGCCTCGCTCGCGATCGCGCTCGCCGAGACCGGGCGCCGGGTCCTGCTGATCGACGGCGACCTGCGCAAGCCGCGGCTCGACGCGCTGTTCGGGCTCGAGCGCACGGTCGGGCTCACGACCACGCTCGTCGGTCGCGTCTCCCCCGAGTCGGCGATCCAGCCCACGCGGACCGCCGGACTCGACGTCCTGACGAGCGGCACCCTGCCACCCAACCCGTCCGAGCTGCTGCAGACCGAGGCGATGCTCACCCTGGTCGGCCAGCTGTCGGAGCTGTACGACCTCGTGCTGATCGACGCGCCACCCCTGCTGGCGGTCACGGACGGAGCCCTGCTGGCGGCGCTCTCGGACGGCGCTCTCGTCGTGGTGCGCCACGGTCGCACCCGGCTCGATGAGCTCAAGGGTGCGGCGGAGCGGCTGCAGGCGGTCGGAGCCCGGGTGCTGGGCACGGTCATCACGATGACGCCGCGGCGATCGACCTCACGCTACGGCTACGGCAGTGGCTACGGTCCGGAGTTCTTCGCCCGCGAGACCGCGAGCACGTCCCGCCGGGGCGGTTCGCGGCGACGTTGAGTCACCGCGCGGCGGCTCAGCCGCGGTCGGCGGACACCACGAGGGAGTTGAGCCGGCTCGCGATCGTGAGGCACGCGTCGTTGATCTGGTCGGCGACCGCCCGGTAGACCGCCGGCTTGCGCCGGTAGGGGTCGACGACGTCGAGGTTGCCCCGGGCTCGGCTGCGCAGCCGGGCGGCCTCGGCCACGAGGGACGCCGGGTCGTCGGCCTCGATCGACTCCACCAGCTGGGCGAACTCGACCAGCGTGAAGGTGCGCCGCAACGCCTCGGGAGCGGTGCCGAGGATCTCCGACCGGTGCCCCGTCGTGGCGGTGAGGATCAGGCTCGCCGAGTCGACGAAGTAGTCGTCGATCGGGTGCGACCGGAACGAGCCGGGCGTGAGGCCGAGCCGCATGAGCTCCATGGCCGCCATGGCCTCCATGGGCTGGTCGACCCACCCCCGGACGCCGGCGCTGGCGACCTCGAAGTACTCGTCGTCGAGCTGGTCGCGCAGGACCGCCTCGATGATCGGGGAGCGGCAGATGTTGGCGGTGCACACCCCGAGCACCGCGAACCGGGGCGCCACCTCACCCACGCAGCACGGGCCGGACGTGCAGGCCCGCCTCCGGGTCGACCACGGCCTCCTGGGCCGCGGCCACGCCGTCGACAAGCAGGGCGGCGTCCAGGTCGACCGAGCGCTTCAGCAGCGCGAGCGCGATGGGCCCGAGCTCGTGGTGGCGGGCCGAGGTGCCGACCGCTCCGACCTTGCGACCGTCGACCGTGATCTCCGAGCCGATCGCTGGGAGGTGGTCGACGGAGCCGTCGAGGTGCAGCAGCGTGAGGCGCCGGGGCGGACGGCCCAGCGTGTGCACCCGGGCCACGGTCTCCTGGCCCCGGTAGCACCCCTTGTCGAGGTGCACCGCGACGTCGAGGAGCCCGGCCTCGTTCGGGATCGTCAGGTCGTCGGTGTCGAGACCGATCCGCACGAGGCCGGCGGCGATGCGCGCCGCCTCCCAGGCCCAGGACCCGACCGGGGCGCCCAGCTCGTCGGGAAGGTCGACCAGCGACGCCCGCGGACGCAGCTCCCAGCCCAGGCCGGGCAGGCCCACGACCGCGTGCTCACCGGTGACCTCGCGCACCTCGACCCGCGACATGAAGCGCATGCGGTCGAGGAACGCGACCAGCGGCGCGGCAGCACCCGGCGCGGGGTGGGCCCACACCGTCTCGCCGTCGTCGACGAGGTCGAAGCCGTGCTCGATGCGGCCCTGCGGCGACAGG
Organism: uncultured Aeromicrobium sp.; assembly: GCA_964428825.1. Classification (GTDB taxonomy): domain Bacteria; phylum Actinomycetota; class Actinomycetes; order Propionibacteriales; family Nocardioidaceae; genus Aeromicrobium. The sequence continues at coordinate 6,315 of CAYRZN010000032.1, read as the reverse complement.
ATCAGCGCGCGGGTGCGAACGCCCGGCGCCAGGTCGCGCACGTGCTGCGTCGAGAGGTCGTGCAACCACGTGAGCCGGTCGGGGCCCGTGATCGTCAGGACGTCACGGTGCGACAGGTCGACGAACGTGCCGCCGGCCTCGAACCGACGCTGCTCGGCGACGATGCCGCCGTAGTGCGCCGCGACCGGGGCGTCCGGACCGTCGCCGGACACGGCGCCGGGGCGGGCGAGCAACGGTGACCCTGAGGTCTCAGACGCGCTCAAGCTGACCCCACACGTGCGACTGCATCTCGTGTCCCTCGGCTGCCATGTCGTAGGCGTACATGAGGCGGCCCTCGACGAGGCCGTACATCCGCTGCCCCGCGGTGTACTCCGAGGCGGTGGCCGTGCGCGCCACGAGGTCGGTGGCGAGGGTGAGTCGCGGACCGTCGGCTGCGCCGTACCAGACCTCGGCGTGGCCGGTGGGGTGCGCCAGGACGAGCTCGATGCCCTCCTCGGTGGGGCGCAGGAACCCGGTCTCCAGGGCACCAGGAGCGGTACGGTTGCCCGCCTCGTCGGTGATCCAGGAGCGGCTGAAGTAGTGCAGGAACGGCCGCGTGTCGTGCGCGAACACCAGCTCCTGCTCGAAGGAGTACGGCTCGATCGTCGGGTACTCGCCACGGCCGTTGCCGTGCCAGGTCCCGAGCAGCCACGAGACCGGCACCAGGGACGGGTGCAGGTCGGTGGGGATCTCAAAGGCCATGTCCACGATCCTACCGGCGGGCCCTGATCCGACCGGCAGGCCTAGAGTCGTCGCCGTGCGAGCAGTGGTGCAGCGGGTCACGCGCGGAGCCGTGGTGGTCGACGGCGAGACCGTCGGAGCGATCGGGGCGGGCGTCGTGGTGCTCGTGGGGGTCACCCACGACGACACCGCGGCCGACGGCGACCGGCTCGCACACCGTCTCCACCGGCTCCGGATCCTCGAGGGCGACCTGTCCTTGGCCGACGGGGTGGGCGAGGCGCTGGTCGTCAGCCAGTTCACGCTGCACGCCGACACCCGCAAGGGGCGCAGGCCTTCCTGGTCCGCCGCCGCCCCGGCGGCTGTCGCCGAGCCCTTGTACGAGGCCTTCTGCGCCTCCCTGCGCCAGCGCGGGGTGCTGGTGCAGACCGGGCGGTTCGGCGCGGCGATGTCGGTCGAGATCGTCGGCGACGGCCCCGTGACCCTCATCATGGACAGCTGACCCGGCCCGCTGACACAGTTGTCCGGCGGCAGTTGGGGCCGATCGGTCACAATGGGACGGTGTGCCCGCAGCACGACTGCGCGCCCCGAGTGGAAGAGAGAGCATGGCCGGAGGTTCCAGGACGCCGTCGCGGTACCGCGACGCCGGCAAGCGACGCCTCGGCGGACAGCCCTTCCGCCGTCGGCACCGCAAGCTCCTCCTGACCCTCCTGACGGTCGTGGCCCTCATGCTCGTCTCGGTCGGGGCGTACGCGTACCACCTCAACAAGCAGCTCAGCAACTTCGGCCGGGTCGACATCAGCACGGTCCAGTCCGGCGAGCCCGACCCCGACGAGGGACGCGCGCTCAACGTCCTGCTGCTCGGCTCCGACATGGCCGAGGGCGACGAGGGGGGTGCCTCGATCGAGGAGGACGCCGTCCTGCCCGACTGGCCCTCGGGCAAGTACCGCAGCGACACCCTCATGATCGTGCACATCCCGGCCGACCGGTCCGCCGTGCAGCTCGTGTCGATCCCGCGTGACACCTACACGATGATCTACGACGAGGACGGCGAGGAGCGCAGCAAGCAGAAGATCAACGCGGCCTTCTCGCAGTACGGTCCCTCCGGCGCCGTGGCCACCGTCCAGGCCATGACCGGCATCACGATCGACCACCTCGCGATCATCGACTGGCAGGGCTTTCGCGACATCACCACCGCGGTCGGGGGTGTCGAGGTCACGATCCCGGAGACCTTCCGCGACCCCCAGCAGGGCATCACGTGGGAGGCCGGCACCCAGGTGCTGGAGGGCGAGGAGGCCCTGTCCTACGTGCGCACGCGGCACGGTCTCGAGCGCGGCGACTTCGACCGCATCGCCCGCCAGCAGAACTTCCTGCGCAGCGTCATGAACAAGCTCCTCTCGCGCGGCACGCTGACCAACCCGGTCAAGCTCTCGAACACCCTCGGCGCCCTGTCGGACAACATGACGCTCGACTCGAACTGGTCGCCGTCCAACCTGCGCGCCCTCGCCCTGTCGCTGCGCGGCGTGACCTCCGAGAGCGTCGCCTTCATGACGGCGCCGGTGGCCACGACGGAGGACGTCTCCGGCGTCGGCAACGTCGTGATCCTCAAGGAGACGCAGTCGGCCGAGCTCTGGCAGGCCATCGCGAACGACCAGGTCGGCGCCTACGTGCAGGCCTACCCCGACGACCAGCTTCCCGGGGCCGACGAGGTCAACTGACCCAAGCCGGACCGGCGGGTCCGGACCGGCGGGTCCGCGACGTCAGCAGGCCGAGCGGAAGCCGACGTCGGTCGTGCCGGGTCGGATGCCGGGCGTCGTGACCAGTCGGCCGTCCTCGGTCTGTCCGGGCTCCGTGGTCATCGCGACGCGGACGTCGCGCCCCTGGCCCGGCGCGAGCTCCAGCTCGAGGTAGGCCACGAGCCGGTCCCCGTCGACCTGGGTCTCGAACGGGACGTCCTGACCGTCGAGCTCGACCGAGTCGATGCTGGCGCCCGAGGGGGCGAAGGTCCGGACCCGGAGGACCATCGTGCCCTGCGGGGCGTACGGCGCCAGACCCGTGACCGACAACGGCAGGCTGGACGGGTCGGTCGGCACGCTCGAGCGCAGCTGGGTGCGCACCGAGAGCTTCTGCTGGTCGTCCTCGCACCGCGAGGCGCTGACGGCGCTCTCGCTGGACAGGTAGTACTGCAGCTTGGCCTCCGTGCGGTCCGAGAGGAACACCCCGACCGTCGGCACCGCGTCGTCGTCGGGATCGAAGCGGCCGGCGATGACGTCGGACCCCAGCTCCTCCTCGAGGGCGGGGTCCCGCAACCACACCAGCACGCGCCGCTCGCGCGCGGCCTCCGCCAGGGCACGGAGCACGGTCGAGGAGTCGCCCTGGCCCGCCGTGAAGACGTCGAAGACCGACCGGGCGGTGCTCTCGAAGAACGCGTTCTGGCTGGCGCCGTCCGGGTACTCGGCGTAGGCCTGGTTCAGCAGCCGGTCGACGGCGTTCTCCGCCGTGAGGACCGAGCCGTCGCTGGCCTGGATGGGTCCCGTGCCGACCAGGAGGTACGCCAACGTCACCGGGTCCACTGCGAGGACGCCGTCGACCTGGATGCCCCGGTGCGCGGCGAAGATCGCGCTCGCGAGCTCGGCCGCTCGCGGGAAGTGCGGGTTCAGCATCGCGTTGCGGAAGTCGGTGGCCACCGTCGTGCCGTACAGCCCGGTCTCCTGCGGCGACAGCTCCGCAGCCGGGGCGTCCAGCTGGGGCAGGTCACTCGACGAACCCGTCTCGAGGATCGTGATCCGGCCGTTCTCGGCCTGCACGAGCAACCACGTGCCAGGCACACCGCCCAGGGGCCGGACCTCCGCGTTGCTCTGCACCGCCACCAGGTACGTCCGGGGACCGGTCGTGCCCAGCACCTCTGGGAGGACGTCGGCGGCGCGGTTCGCCGAGCTCAGGACTCCCCCGACCTCGAGAAGCTGCTCCTGCGCGGCGACGACGGGGCGGCGCAGCCGGCCGAACAGGCTCGAGGTGTCGAGTGCCTCGACGTCGTCGACGACCGGACGGTACGCCGCGTCGCTCTCGGCGAGCGCGGGCGCGATCGAGGTGAAGAGGGCAGGGTCGATGACGCTGTCGCGCACCGTGAAGGAGTCGGCCGCGAGCTGGTCGGAGACCTCCATCAGCGGCGGGAGCGCGTCGTGCACGGCGACCGACAGTCCCGACGAGATCGTGGTGACGGCCTCGGCCTCGTCGCCGACGAACGGCACGTGACCGGCGATCCACCACAGCGGGCCGTCGGAGTTGTCGTGGGCCCGGTCGGCGAACACCGTGAGCTGGTCCAGGGCCTGCTCGGCCGCCTCCTGGTCACCGGCCACGAGCGCGGTCCGGAGCACGGCCGCCTGGTCGGCGGCCTTGGTGAGCGACACGACGGCGAGGGTCGCCTGGAGGGCCAGCCAGGCCACGGACAGTCCGACGACGACCGCGACCGTGACCAGGACTCCTCGGCGCGTCCAGTCGGCGGGTCGCAGCACGTCACGCAGCACGTTCGGTCCTCCCGCGGGTCGGCGTCACGGGGGCTCGTGCCCCCGATGGTTCAGGGTTCATGACGATCAGGGCTCATGACAACACGGGGCCGGGTCACGTGTCGTGACCCGGCCCCGTGCGACGTCGTGTGACTCAGGCGTTGCGACGGCGCGCGGCGATCGCGACGCCGGCGCCGCCGACCACGAGCAGACCACCGATGACGAGCAGCCACAGGCCGATCTCGGCACCCGTGGTGGGCAGGATGCCCGAGCTGTTGCCGTCGCCGGCCGAGCCCACGGGCAGCAGGATGATCGTGTTGCTGTTGGTCACGCAGCCGGTGCCACACGCGGTGGAGACCGCCGGCAGGGACGCCGTGCTGGCCGTGGCCACGCCGGACTCGCCGAGCGCGGAGAGCGGCGTGTAGTTGCAGACGACCGTGATGGTCGTGGGCGTGCGCTCCGGAACGACCTCGGTGTCGAGGTTGATGTCGTACGAGGCCGCACCGCCGCCGGAGAAGGACTCCACGAGGTTCGGCACCGTGTCGGTGGAGACCGAGTTGCAGACCACGGGCTCGGTGACGCCGTCGACCGTGCGGGTGGCGGCGATCTTGACGTTGACGACGTTGCCGCCGACGAGCGTGGCGCCGGAGATGTTCACGACGACGCCGTCGCCGGTGTAGCCGGTGCTCAGCTCAGCGTTGGCCGGGCCGGCGGTCAGACCGACCAGCAACAGGGACGCCAGAGCAGCGAGCGTTCCGAGGATTTTCCTCATGTTGCTCCCAAGAATTCAGTAGGGGTAGGCCAGGGCAGGCAAATCGTACCGCGAATCACGCCTGTGTGGGATCACGAAGAACCCGACCGTTCAACGAGGCACCCGGGCAGATGTCACGGGGTCAGTCGAGGAGATCGGTGACGACCGTCGCCCTGCAGGCCGGACCGGGTCCGGTCAGGCCCGGCGTCGCCGCGCCACGAGCGCTCCTCCGCCCACCACGAGCAGTCCGCCCACCGCCACGAGCCACAGACCGACTTCGGTACCGGTGCGCGGCAGAATGCCCGAACCCGCGTCGTCGGTCCCGCGCGCGAGCGGCAGCAGCGTGATGACGTTCGAGGCGCTGACCGTGCCGCTGCCGGCCCCGAGGGGCGTGTACTCGCACGTCGCCGTGATGACGGTCGGGGTGCGCTTGCCCACGACCTGCGTGGTGAGCGACAGGTCGAAGGTCGAGGCGCCGCCGCCCACGAACGACTCGACCAGGTCCGGGCTGATGCTGACGCGCAGCACGTTGCACGTGACCGGCTCCCGCACTCCGTCGACCGTGCGCGTGGCCGTGACCGTGACGCTGACGACCTCGCCGCCGATCAGGGTGGCACCGGTCACCGTCACGACGACGCCGTCGTCGTCGGCGTACCCGGCTCGCACGTCGGCCTGGGCCGGTGCCCCGACCGCCGCCACCGTCATCATCATGGTCAGGACGGCCGCGAACGACCCCAGGACTCGACGCATCGCGATTGCCTCACTGCAGATCTCTCTCGACCGACGACGCCGGTCCTTCGAACAGGGCGTCGCGACCCTTGACATGAACAGGACGTTCGAGGAGCGCGATCGCGACGCGAAAACGAGAACAATCTCGGGCGGCTCGGTCCGGACGCACGACGACCCGGCCCGAGGCGTCGAGCGCCTCGTGACCGGGTCGGGTGGGGTGGGTCAGACGGTGACCGCGACGTCCGCGACGCTGCCGAGGGCCGCGACGACCGGACGGTCCACCGAGGCCGAGCGCGGCGCGAGCGTGCGCAGCGTCCACTCCCCCGGGGCCGCGAAGAAGCGGAACTGGCCGGTGGCCGAGGTGGGCACCTCGGCGGTGAACTCGCCCGTGCGGTCGAGCAGACGGACGTAGGCGTTGCCGACCGGCTCACCGTCGCGCGTGACGATGCCCTGGATCACGGCCTGGTTGGCGACGTCGACGCCGTCGAGGCTGGGGCCGCCCTGGATGGCTCCGCACATGTCAGGCCTCCCCGCGCTCGTCGCCGAGGGCGACCGGCACGCCGCGCAGCGAGCCGTACTCGCTCCACGAGCCGTCGTAGTTCTTGACGTTCG
>CAYRZN010000031.1:8256-19058 GCA_964428825.1 uncultured Aeromicrobium sp. | reverse complement strand
ACAGGATCTTGGCCTGCTTGCCACCGCGCACGGGGTGCGGGTGCTCGGCCACGAGACGCCCGAGGAACGAGTTCAGCATGCCGGTGCCGACGCGTGTCTCCCAGCCCTCGATCGCGGTGTCGAGGGCCCGGATGAGCCGGTCGACGTGCCAGCCCGTGAGTGCGGCGATGTTGATGCGTGGCGCCCACTGGACCTGCACGAGCTCGCGGTCGATCTCGCGCTCCAGGTAGAAGCGGCGGTCCTCGTCGACGAGGTCCCACTTGTTGAACGCGATGACGAGGGCACGTCCGGTCTCGCGAACCGACTGGATGATGCGGATGTCCTGCTCGCTGAGCGACTGGCTGGCGTCGACGACCATGACGGCCACCTCGGCGCGTTCGATCGCCTGGCTCGTGCGCAGGCTGGCGTAGTACTCGTGGCCCGAGGCCTCGCGCACCCGCTTGCGGATGCCCGCCGTGTCGATGAACGTCCAGGTGCGGCCCCCGAGCTCGACCAGCTCGTCGACCGGGTCGACCGTGGTGCCGGACTCGTCGTGGACGACCACGCGGTCCTCGCCCGCGAGCTTGTTGAGCAGGCTGGACTTGCCGACGTTGGGCTTGCCGACGATCGCGATGCGTCGCGGACCACCGACGGGCTCGCCGTCCCACTCCGGGGCCTCCGGCAGCGCGTCGAGGATCGCGTCGAGCATGTCGCCGCTCCCCCGGCCGTGCAGGGCCGAGACGGGGTACGGCTCGCCGAGCCCCAGGTTCCACAGGGAGGCGGCCTCGGCCTCGGTGCGCTGGTCGTCGACCTTGTTGGCCGCGAGCACGACGGGCTTGCCCGACGCGCGAAGGATCTTGACGACGGCCTCGTCGGCGTCGGTGATGCCCACCGTGGCGTCGACGACGAACAGGACGGCGTCGGCCACCGAGACGGCGATCTCGGCCTGGGCCGCGATGCGCTCGGCGAGGCCACGGGCGTCGGGGTCCCAGCCGCCGGTGTCGACGACCGTGAAGTTGCGTCCGTTCCAGGTCGCGTCGTACGGCACACGGTCGCGGGTGACGCCGGGGACGTCCTCGACGACCGCCTCGCGGCGACCGATCATGCGGTTGACGAGCGTCGACTTGCCCACGTTGGGTCGTCCGATCACCGCCAGGACGGGGAGGGGTCCGGTGGGCTGGTCGAGCTCAGAGTCAGTCATGCGAAGGTGTCCTGCTGGGGAGGCGGACCGGGGAGGTCGCGCTGGAGGGTCTCGGTCGCCCACTCGACGTGGGTCCGCAACGCATCGGCGATCCGGTCGCTCGCGGCCGAGACGGATCCTGCGTCGCGCGGCCACGGTGTGGCCGCGAAGGTCAAAGGACGACCATAGACGACATCGACCCGTTGTCCCGAACTCGGCTTGCTCTCGATGCCTGCTCCGGGCTCGCGCGTGCCGAGCATCGCGACCGGCACGACGGGGCTCCCGGTGGCCAGCGCGAAGTAGGCCGCGCCTCCGAACACCTCGTGCACCAGGCCGTCCCCGCGCTTGCCCTCGGGGTAGACGAGCAGGACCTGGCCGGCCCGGAGCACGCGCAGCGCCGTGCGGACGGCAGCAGCGTCCGTGCGGCCGCGGTGCAGCTTGATCTGCGCCCCGAGGCGCAGGAGTCGTCCCGCACCGCCCTCGAACGACTCGTGCTTGACGAGGGCGTGCACCGCGCGGTCCGAGGTGATCACCGTGAGCGGACCGTCGAGCCACCCGAGGTGGTTGCTCGCGAGGATGACGGGCCCGGCCGTCGGGACGTGGTCCAGTCCGCTGACGTGGACGTCCCACCGACGGCTCAGCCGACGGCGCAGCAGCGGCTTGAGGACGCGGTGCGGCCACTCGGTCAGGCCCGAACGCACGGGTCCGGGCTGCGCGATCGCCGTCATCGGCGCTGCTCCACCAGCGTCACGATGTGGTCGATGACCTCCTCGAGCGAGAGGAACGTGCTGTCGACCTCGACCGCGTCGTCGGCCTTCGCCAGGGGCGAGGTGGCACGCGTCGAGTCGATGCGGTCGCGACTCAGGAGGGAGGCTGCCGTGGCGGCGGTGTCGCTGCCACCCTCCTCGGCGGCGCGACGCGCGGCCCGGGCCTCGGTGTCGGCGACGAGGTAGACCTTGAGCAGGGCGTCGGGCGCGACGACCGTGCCGATGTCACGTCCCTCGACCACGATGCCCGGCGCCGCGTCCGCGATCGTGGCCCGCTGCAGGTCGACCAGGTGCGCGCGCACCTCGGGGACGGTCGAGACCGGGCTGACGTGACGCACGACGTCCTCGCCGCGGATCTGCACCGCGACGTCGACGCCGTCGACCGTGATCGTCGGGTCCAGCGGGTCGGTGCCGGAGTCGATCCGGATGTGGGGGGCCGTCGCCGCGACGGCGGCGGCGTCGGCCGGGTCGACGCCGCGCTGCAGCAGGGCCCAGGTCACGCCGCGGTACATCGCACCGGTGTCGAGGTAGGCCAGACCGAGCCGACTCGCGACGCCGCGGGCGGTGCTGGACTTGCCGGACCCGGAGGGTCCGTCGACGGCGACGACGAAGGGGGTGGCGCTGGACAGCACAGGGCTCCTATCGGTACGCGGACCAGCCGCGGATGGTGAGGGACGAGGTGAGGTGGTCGGCACGGTCGGCGGCGACCTCGACCTGGGCCAGACCCACGGGTCGACCGTACTCGTGGTCGATGCGGAAGTCCTCGATGTTGACCCCGGAGTCGCCGATGTCGGCCATGAGCTGCGACAGCACGCCGGGGCGGTCGTCGACCGGCACGAAGACCGAGGCGCTCGCAGTGCGGATCTCACCGTGCTTGCCCGGGATGCGCTGCGTGCCGGCACGACCTGCGTCGAGCACGTCCGACAGGCGCCCGGCAAGCACCTCTCCCCCGGCGTCGAGCGCGTCGAGCACCCGGTCGAGGTCTCCGCGCAGGGACCGCAGGAGGGTCGTCACGGCGCCGGCGTTGCTGTCGAGGATCTGCAGCCACATGCCGGTGGCGCTGCCGGCGATGCGGGTCACGTCACGCAGGCCGGGCCCGGCCAGGTCGACGTGCTCGCGCGGCGCACTGGCCAGCAGTCCCGCGGTGAGCACCGAGACGACGTGGGGCACGTGCGAGACGAGCGCGACGGCCTCGTCGTGCCGGTCCGCCTCGAGCAGCGCCGGCACGGCCTCCACGGCGCGGACGACCGCCGTGACGAGCTCGACGGCGCGGTCGCTCGACTCCGCGAGCGGCACCACCGCCCACGGGCGTCCCTCGAACAGGAGGGCCGAACCCGCGGTCGGTCCGGACCGCTCGGTGCCCGCCATGGGGTGTCCTCCGACGAACCGTGAGGCGCCGGGGGTGCCGGCGACGGCTCGCGCGACGGGTGCCTTGACGCTTGCGACGTCGGTGACGACGGCCTGGGGGAACTCCTTCAGGAGGGCCAGCACGGTCTCGGGCACGACGGCCGGCGGGACGGCGACGACGACGAGGTCGGGGGCGTCCACGGGATCGATCGTCCCGGCACCCACCGACGCGGCCACCTCGGCCACGCCCGGCACCGCGTCGCGCAGGTGCACGTCGACACCCCGCGTCCGCAGCGCGAGGGCGAGCGAGGTGCCAATAAGGCCGCACCCGACGACGAGGGCACTGGAGGGCAGCACGCCGTCCGGCAACCCCTCCGTCGTCATGCCCCCACGCTATCGAAGAGCGCCCCGAGCTCGTCGCGCGTCAGGTCGCGAGAGCGCCCGGACGCCAGCGCCCCGATGCGGAGCGGCCCGAAGGCCGTGCGGGTCAGTTCGATCACGGGATGGCCCACGTGGTCGAGGAGACGGCGCACGATGCGGTTGCGCCCCATGTGGATCTCGAGCTCGACGAGCGACCGACCGGTCGTGACGTCGTTGACCTTGAACCGGTCGACCACCGCGCGGCCGTCGTCGAGCTCGACCCCGGCTCGCAGCTGCGGTCCGATGCGCTCGCTGACCTGGCCCTCGACCAGCGCCACGTACGTCTTGCTGATCTCGAACGACGGGTGCGCGAGCCGGTGCGCGAGGTCGCCGTCGTTGGTCATGACGAGAAGTCCGGAGGTGTCGGTGTCGAGTCGACCGACGTGGAAGAGACGTTCGGGCCGGTCTCCCACGAGCGTGCGGAGGTCGGGTCGACCCCGCTCGTCGTTCATCGACGTCACGACGCCGCGCGGCTTGTTGAGGATGACGTAGACGTGGTCGTTCGGCGGCGGGAGCCGGCGTCCGTCGACGCGGATGACGGCGCGAGACGGATCGACCCGCATCCCCATCTGCGACACGATCTCGCCGTCGACCTCGACCCGGCCGTCGAGCATCAGGTTCTCGCAGGCGCGGCGGCTGCCGAGTCCGGCCGCGGCCAGGACCTTCTGCAGACGGACGCCCTCGGTGGACTCAGGCATGGGCGCCCCGGTCCACGTCCTCGTCGGTCTCTGCGGGCTCCACCTCGGGCGCCGGATCCGGCGTCTCCTGGGGCTCCGGTTCCGACGCCTCCTCGGGTCCGGCGACGGCGGTCGGTGGGCTGGCCGGCGCGAACAGGTCGTCCTCCATCTCGTCGAGCTCCGGCAGCATGGGCGCGATCTCCGGCATCTCGTCGAGGCTGCCCAGCCCCATGCGCTCCAGGAAGTAGCTCGTGGTGCCGTAGAGCAGCGCACCGCTCTCGGTGTCCTGGCCCGCCTCCTCGATGAGGCCGCGGGTCACGAGCGTGCGCACGACGCCGTCGACGTTGACGCCGCGGATCGCGGAGATCCTCGAGCGGCTGATCGGCTGTCGGTACGCCACGACGGCGAGGGTCTCGAGGGCTGCCTGCGTCAGGCGGGCCTGCTGGCCGTCGAGCACGAACCGTTCGACGGCGGCCGCCACGTTCTCCCGCGTGTAGTACCGCCATCCGCCGGCGATCGCCCGGAGCTCGAAGCCGCGCTCCTGCTCGTCGTACTCGGCGGCGAGCGCCTCGAGCGCCTCCTGCACGTCGATCGGCGGGTGCCCGACGGCCTGGGCGAGCGTCAGGTGGTCGAGCGGCTGGTCGGCGACCATCAGGACCGCCTCGAGGGCGGGCCGCAGGTCGAGCATCTCCAGCTCGAGCTCATGGGGGCCCCTGGGCAGATTCGACGAGGGCAGGCTGGCGTCACTCATGAGAAGCGTCCTTCGCGGGTTCCGGGTGGGGGGCGTCGGAGGGCGACCCGTCCGTCTCGGTCATCGGGGCGCCGGGATCGTCCCGGTCTACGTCGAGCAGCTCCGCCGGGAGGACGTGGGCGTCGCCGGTCTCCGGCGGGGCGTCGAACTCGAGGCCGACCTCGATCTCGCCGTCGTCGTCGCTGCCGGTCCACCGCAGGTGGAGGTCGCCGAGCGGCGTGGCCTGCTCGAACGCCACGACGCCCTCCCGGAACAGCTCGAGCAGCGCCAGGAAGCGGGCGACCGTGGTCATGAGGTCCGGCGAGTCCGAGGTGAGGGTGCGGAACGTCAGGCTCTGCTCACGGCGCAGGCGGTCGACCACGACGTGCGCCTGCTCCCGCACGCTCACCTGGGGTGCGTGCAGGTGCGCCAGCGACAGGATCGGCTCGGGCCGCGGGGTGAGCGCGTGGGTGGCCAGACGGGCCAGGTCGTCGGGCGTCGCGGCGATCAGGATCTCCGGCAGGAGCTGCTCGAACCGCGGCTCGAGCGGCACGGCCCGGGGATGCCGTCGCTGCTCGGCCTCGAGTCGGCTGCCGATCTGGGCCGCGACCTGCTTGAACGCCCGGTACTGCAGAAGCCGGGCGAACAGCAGGTCCCGGGCCTCGAGGAGGGCGAGGTCCTCCTCGTCCTCCACCTCGGCCTGGGGCAGCAGGCGTGCGGTCTTCAGGTCGAGCAGGGTCGCGGCCACGAGCAGGAACTGCGTGGTCTGCTCCAGGTCTCCACCGAGCTCGGCGATGTACGCGATGAACTCGGACGTGACCTCGGACAGCGCGACCTCGGTCACGTCCATCTTGTGCCGGCTGATGAGCTGCAGCAGCAGGTCGAACGGGCCCTCGAAACCTCCGATGCGCAGGGAGAACCCTGTGCCGGGCTCGGCCGTCGGGTCGACGGGTGCGCCGACCTCGACCTCGCTCATCGGTGCTCCGAGGATCCCTCGATGCGGCGGACGAGATCGCTCTCGCCGCCTCGGGCCTCGAGGTCCTCGAGGGAGGCGGCGAGCGCCGCCCGCACGATGCGACCGCGGTCGACGTTGCGCCCCACGACGGCACGCACCGCGAGTCGGGCCTGCTCCAGGGCCAGGAGCTCGTCGGCCGTCACGTACACCGTGATCTTCTCGTCGTGCTTGACCCGCCCGCTCGCGGCGGGCTTGACCGGCTCCGGCGGCGTCGTGACCGGCTCCGGCGCAGCAGGCTTGGACGTGGACCGGAACAGCTCGTCGGCCCCCGGCATCGCCGGGCGCCGGGCGGGACCGCCGCCGCTGCTCACGCCGCGGGGCATCGCACCAACACTTCCCGCGCCAGCTGGCGGTAGGCGTCGGCACCGGGCGAGCTGGGTGCGTACTCGGTGATGGGCTCGCCCGCGACGGTCGAGTCGGAGAACTTCACGGTGCGGCGGATCACGGTGTGGAACACCAGGTCGCCCCACCCCTGGACGAGCGTCTGCAGGACCTCGCGCCCGTGCAGCGTGCGGCTGTCGAACATCGTGCCGAGCAGACCCACGATCTGGAGCCGCGGGTTGGTGCGCTCGCGGACCTTCTCGATCGTCTCCTTGAGCAGCGCGACCCCGCGCAGCGCGAAGTACTCGCACTCCAGCGGGATGATGACGCCGTCGGAGGCCGTGAGGGCGTTCACGGTCAGCAGGCCGAGCGAGGGCTGGCAGTCGACGAGGATCACGTCGTAGTCGTCGCGCACGTCGTAGAGCGCGCGGGCGAGGGCCTGCTCGCGGCCCACCTCGGTGACGAGCTGCATCTCCGCGGCCGACAGGTCGATGTTGGCCGGCGCGAGGTCCAGACCCGGCACCGATGTGGGGCTGATGATGTCGCGCAACGAGAGCGAGCGGTCCATCAGCACGTGGTAGATGCTCTGGTCGAGCTCGTGGGCGTTGAGGCCGAGGCCCACCGTGAGCGATCCCTGCGGGTCGAAGTCGACGAGCAGCACGCGGCGGCCGGCCTCGACGAGCGCCGCGCCGAGGCTGATCGTGGTGGTCGTCTTGCCGACGCCACCCTTCTGGTTGCACATCGACAGGACCGTGGCCGGGCCGGGACGACGAGGCTGGATCTCACCGAACTCCGGTGTCGGACGCCCCGTGGGTCCGGTTTCCTGACTCATCTCGTCCCCATCTTCTCCAGTGCCAACAGTGCCGCTCACCCTATCGCTGTCGCCTCGACCGGCTCGCGATTCAGGCAACACGACAGGGTACCCGCCGGCCGCGGGTCCGAACGTCAGCGTCGGGCTCGCGGGTGTGCCGTCGCGTAGACCTCGCGGAGGCGGTCGACCGTCACGAGCGTGTAGATCTGCGTCGTGGTGACCGAGGCGTGGCCGAGCAGCTCCTGCACGACACGGACGTCGGCGCCGCCGTCGAGCAGGTGGGTCGCGAAGGAGTGCCGCAGCGTGTGGGGCGACACGTCGACGCCGATCCCGGCCAGCCGGGCGGTGCGCGTCAGGACGGTCCACGCGCTCTGGCGCGAGAGGCGGCCACCGCGAGCGTTCAGGAACAGTGCCGCCGACTGGGCGGGGGTGCCCGCGGCCGACGAGACGAGGGCAGGGCGAGCGGTCGTGAGGTAGGACTCGATCGCGGCGAGCGCATAGCTCCCGACCGGCACGATCCGCTGCTTGCCACCTTTGCCGCGCAGGAGCAGCGCTCCCTCCTCGCGGTCGAGGTCGTCGATGTCGATCCCCACGGCCTCCGAGATGCGCGCTCCGGTGCCGTAGAGGATCTCCAGCAGGGCACGGTCGCGGCGGGCCAGGGTGGTGCCGGGGGCTCCGGCGGTCTCGAGGATGGCCTCGACCTGGTCGAGCGGAAGCGCCTTCGGCAGCCGCTGGTCGGGGCGGGGCGGTCGCACCTCCGCGGTCACGTCGACCGGGACGAGCTGCTCCCGCAGCCAGAAGCGGTGGAGTCCACGCACCGTGACCACGTGGCGAGCCACGCTGGCCGGCCCCAGGGGCCCGTGGTCGTCGTCGCCGGTCCGCAGTGCGGCCACGAAGCCCTGGACGTCGGCCTCGGTGACCTCGTCCGGGGACGCCCGACCGATCAGCGCCAGGTGGTCGAGGTACCGCCGCAGGTCGCGCCGGTAGGAGGTCACGGTGTTGTCGGCCAGACCCCGCTCGACACCGAGGTGCGCGAGGTAGTCCAGGATCGCGCGATCGAGGTCCTGCCCCTCGCTCATCGTCGTGCTCGCCCGGGGGCTCTCACCGCGTGCGCCGGGCGTGTTCGGCCAGGATCGACCCGATCGCGAGGCCGTTCGAGATGCGTCCGTCCAGCACGGCGTCGACGGCGGCGTCGAACGGAAGCCACCACTGAGCCATGTCGGCCTCCTCGGCGTGCCGCTCCGTGCGCTCCTCCGGCGGGATCGGGGACAGCCCCGTGGCGCGGAACACCGTCAACGCCTCGCTCGTGTACCCCGGCGACGACCGCACGACGAGGTGGTGCTCCCAGTGCTCGGCACGGACGTCCGCCTCCTCCGCGAGCTCGCGGGCCGCGGTCGTGAGCTCGTCCTCGCCCTCGACGTCGAGCACGCCCGCCGGCAGTTCCACCATGCGACGACCGACCGCGTGACGGTACTGCGCTACCAGCAGCAGCCGGTCCTCGTCGTCGAGCGCCAGCACGCCGACCGCGCTGCGCGGCTGCACGACCGCTCGCGGGTGCTCACCACCGCTCGGGTCGACGATGGTGTCGCGACGCAGCGAGACGTACGGCGTGTCGTAGAACGACTCCGACGCCGCGACGGGCCAGACGGCCTCCTGGTCGGCGATGTCCGGTGCGGCGAGCCGGCCGGGCAGGCTCGGGTGCGGACCCGTTCCGGCGTCGGTCACTCCGCCTCCACCGAGCCCTGGGCTGCCACCTCGACGGGCAGGCGGGTCTCGCGCTGGCGCTGCAGCGCCGCCTTCACCAGGCCGGCGAACAGCGGGTGCGGACGCGTGGGACGCGACTTGAGCTCGGGGTGGGCCTGCGTGGCGACGTAGTACGGGTGCACCTCACGCGGCAGCTCGACGAACTCGACGAGCGTGCCGTCGGGCGACGTGCCGCTGAACGACAGGCCGGCCGCGGCGATCTGGTCGCGGTAGGCGTTGTTGACCTCGTAGCGGTGGCGGTGGCGCTCCTCGACCTTGTCGCTGCCGTAGGCCTCGGCCACGATGCTCCCGGGCGTGAGCGAGGCGGGGTAGGTACCGAGACGCATCGTGCCGCCCAGGTCGCCCGCGCCGTCGACGAACGCCTGCTGCTCGGCCATCGTGGCGATGACCGGTGCGGCGGTGTTCGCGTCGAACTCCGTGGAGCTCGCGTCGGCGATGCCGGCCTCGTGGCGCGCGTACTCGATCACCATGCACTGCAGTCCGAGGCAGAGTCCGAGCGTCGGGATCTTGCGCTCGCGCACGTACTTGAGGGCGCCGATCTTGCCCTCGATGCCGCGGATGCCGAATCCGCCGGGCACACAGATGGCGTCGACGTCGCCCAGCATGCGGGCCGCACCGGCCTCCGTGGCGCACTCGTCGGAGGGCACCCAGCGCAGGTTGACCTTGGCGTCGTTGGCGAAGCCACCGGCACGCAGCGCCTCGCCGACCGACAGGTAGGCGTCCGGCAGATCGATGTACTTGCCGACCAGGGCGATCGTGACCTCGTCGGCGGGCTCGTGGACCCGGCGCAGGAGCGCGTCCCACTCGGTCCAGCTGACGTCGCGGAACGGCAGGTCGAGCCGGCGCACGACGTAGGCGTCGAGGCCCTCGGAGTGCAGCACCTTGGGGATGTCGTAGATCGACGGAGCGTCGGAGGCCGTGACGACGGCCTCGGGCTCGACGTCGCACATCAGCGAGATCTTGCGCTTGACGCTCTCGGGGATCTCGCGGTCCGAGCGGCACACGATCGCGTCCGGCTGGATGCCGATCGAACGCAGCGCGGCGACGGAGTGCTGCGTCGGCTTGGTCTTGAGCTCGCCGGACGGACCGATGAACGGCACGAGCGAGACGTGGAGGAAGAAGACGTTGGTGCGGCCGATCTCGTGGCGCACCTGACGGGCCGACTCCAGGAACGGCTGGCTCTCGATGTCGCCCACGGTGCCGCCGATCTCGTGGATCACGACGTCGATGTCCGGCCCGCCCATCGACAGCATGCGGTCCTTGATCTCGTTGGTGATGTGCGGGATCACCTGGACCGTGTCGCCGAGGTAGTCGCCGCGACGCTCCCGGGCGATGACGTCGGAGTAGACCTGCCCCGTCGTGACGTTGGCGCGACCCACGAGGTCCTCGTCGAGGAACCGTTCGTAGTGGCCGATGTCGAGGTCGGTCTCAGCCCCGTCGTCGGTCACGAAGACCTCACCGTGCTGGAACGGGTTCATCGTGCCGGGATCGACGTTGAGGTACGGATCCAGCTTCTGCATCGTGACGCGCAGACCGCGCGACTTGAGCAGTCGTCCCAAGCTCGAGGCGGTCAGCCCCTTGCCGAGCGACGACGCGACGCCGCCGGTGACGAAAACGTGCTTGGTGACGGCGGTGTTGGCCAAGGCGACTCCCGTGGTTGCGCCCCGAGACCGGGGCCGGATGGAAACTCCACCACGGGATTCCAGCCTACACCCGGACGGGCCGCTACTGGGGCAGCTGTCCGTCCGAGCTGCGTGTCGTCCCCCACGATCCGTTCTCCCCTGCCGCGGA
>CAYRZN010000031.1:0-8246 GCA_964428825.1 uncultured Aeromicrobium sp. | reverse complement strand
CGCGGACCGCACGAGGGCGAGCACCGACACGAGGCGCCCGGCAGCGAGATCGGTGACGTCGACGGTCGAGAACGAGCCGGAGCCGTCGCTCGAGCGGACCTGGTCCAGGACTCCCCCGTCGACGCTCGTCGTGGAGGGTCCGACCAGGGCACCTCCGGCGCCGCTCGTGGCGAGCTGCGAGGTCACCTCGGCGAGGATCTCGCCGCGGGCGCTGTCGGCCGAGGACGGTCCGATCACGACCAGCGCGAGGTCGGCGCTCTGGGTGGGGGCCGTGGGCAGGTCGAGGAGTCCACCCTGCTCGAAGGCCGACCGGATCGTCGAGGCCTGCTCGTCGAGCTCGCCGTCGCCCATCAGGGCACGCGCCAGGGCCGCGCCGATGCGGGTGTAGCTGTCGTCGGCGGCCTGGACACCCGGCACGTCGGCGGCGGACTGCTCGGCGATCTGCTCGGCGAACTGGCGGTTGGCGGAGTCGAGCAGCTTGGTGGTCAGGGCGACCTCGCCGACGACCGTGCCCCCGGCGTCGCCGATGCGGGCCGTGAGGTCGTCGACCTCGGAGGTCTTGGCACCGGGGGTCGTCACGACGACCACGCGGCGATCGGTCAGGCCGGTGCCCACCAGGCCCGAGGACGCATCGGCGAAGGCGCTCTCGAATGCCTGCTCGGCGGCGTCCGCGCGGGACTCACCGCTGGCCCCGCCACCGTTGTCGGAGTCCACGAAGGCGACGCCGAGCGCCACCCCCACGGCCAGCGCGAGGAAGACGGCGCCGAGCGAGACGACGTGGTAGCGGAAGTTGATCACGAGCGAAGTCCTTCGATCCACGAGACGAGGTCGCCGAACTGGTCGGAGACCCACCCGGTGACGTCGCCACCGGCAGAGGTGAGCGACAACGCGACGCCCAGGGCGACGACGGCGCTCAGCACGAGGAACACGATCGGCCAGATCGTGATGCGCCCCGTCGTGAGGTGACCGACGACCTTGGCGTCGACGAGCTTGGCCGCCGAGCGCAGGCGCACGACGAAAGCGGGACCGACCAGGCCGGGGCTCTGGCCGAGGAAGTCCGTCAGCGTGGGCGCGGCCCCCGCGTGCACGATGACGGATGCGCCGTTGGCGTCGGCCAGGAGGATCGCCAGGTCGGCGTCCTCGCCGTCGGCCACGAAGCGCACGACGTCCTTCTGGTGCTTCTCGAGGCGCTCGGGGGTCTGGATCTGGCCCGACGCCGTCGTGACGACGACCTCGTGCGAGCGATCGAGGACCGCCGCGCTGAAGCCGTCGACCCCGCCGACCACGACGTCGGGCTTGTAGCCCGCCGCCAGGATCAGGTCGGCGCCCTTGCCGGCGCCGACCAGCACCGGGTCCCGGTCGAGCACGAAGCGCTTGAGCGACTTGAGGTCGGCCGCGGCGTCGAAGGAGTCCGAGACGACGATCACGGCGCGCCCCTTCAGGCGGGTCGTGAGGCGCGGGACGCGCACGCCGTCGAGCAGCATCGCGTGCTCACGGCGCAGGTGGTCGGAGGCGTTGACCGCCATCGTGTCGAGGCGGGTCGTGAGGTCGCTGGAGGCCTCGGAGAAGTCGGCCGTGGCCTGCGCACCGTCGCGCGCGATGCCGCTCGCGACCAGCACGCCGTCGCGGAAGATCTTGCCCTCGTGGACCCGGACGAGATCGCCGCTGCGCAGCCGCGTGACGACGCCGTCGCCGACCTGGTCGACGAGCGGGATGCCCGCCTCGGCCAGCATCTCCGGACCGGCGCTCGGGAACTTGCCCGTCGTGGACGGGGCGACGTTGATCACGGCGGCGACCCGGAGCTTGACCAGCTCGGCCGCGTCGTCGCCGTCGAGATCTGTGCGATCGATGATCGCCACGTCACCGGCACGGACACCTGCAGTCACCTCGGCGCCGGGCCGCGCGATCCGCGCGGGCCCGGTGACACCGGGGGCGTCGGACGTGCGGCCGCCGCCTCGCTTGAAGATGGACATCGCCGCCCATCGTGCCACGGTCGACCCCAGGATCCCGGGAGCCTCAGGGGCGGGAGTGTCAGGCGTGTCCGGCCAGCGCCAGGAGCTCCCGGGCGTGCTGCTGCGCGGCCGAGGAGTCCTCCAGCCCCGCCAGCATGCGGGCGAGCTCGTCGACACGGTCCTGGCCCTCGAGGCGCACGACCGAGCTGCTCGTGACGTTGCCGTCGTCGTCCTTGAGGACCCGGAAGTGGTGCTGGGCGAACGCGGCCACCTGCGGGAGATGGGTCACGGCCAGCACCTGCGCGTTCGTCGCGAGCGCGGCGAGCCGGCGACCGACCTCGACCGCGGCGCGTCCGCCGATGCCGGCGTCGACCTCGTCGAACACCAGCGTCGGGACGTCGGACCGGTCTGCGAGCACGACCTCGAGCGAGAGCATGAGGCGCGACAGCTCACCGCCGCTCGCCCCCTTGGCCAAGGGCCTCGGGGTCGACCCCGAGTTGGCGGCGAAGAGCAGCTCGACGGTGTCGCCACCCGACGAACCCAGCTCGGCCTCCCGGACGTCGACGACCAGGCGGGCCGACTTCATCGACAGCGCCTCGAGCTCCGCGCCCACCTCGACCGACAGCCGTTCGCCGGCCTCCCGGCGTGCCTCGCTCAGCGCGATGGCCAGCTGGACCAGCTCGACGTGGAGCTGCTCACGCTCGGCCTCCAGACCCGCCACGGTGTCGTCGTCGGCCCCGAGGTCGAGCACCCGCCGCCGGGCGTCGTCGGCCCACGCAAGGACGTCGTCGAGGCCCGGGCCGTACTTGCGCTGCAGCTGGGTGAGCCGGGCCCGGCGGTCCTGGACCGTGGCCAGCCCGGCCGGGTCGAGGTCGACCGAGGACAGGTAGGCGGCCAGGTCACCGGCGAGCTCGGTGAGCGACACGGTGACGTCGCGGGCTCGCGCCGCCAGCGCCTCGAGCTCCGGGTCGTGGCCGGCCTGGGCGTCCAGCTCCGACGTGGCCTGGGCGACCAACGGCCCCGCTCCTTCGGGACCGACGGCCTGCTCGACGTCGCCGACGAGCAGGTCGTGCGCGACCTGGGCGGCCCGCGCCAACGACTCGGCGTGCGCGAGTCGGGACTCGACCGCTTCGAGCTCGGCGTCCTCCCCCGCGATGGGGGCGACGTCGTCGATCTCGGCCAGGCCGTGCTGTGCCGCGTCGAGCTCGCGCGCGCGTTCCTGGGACGCCGACCGGAGCAGGCGGATGCGCTCGTCGACCTCACGCCACCGCCGGTACGCCGGGGTGTAGCGCGCCAGCAGCTCGGCGACGGGGGGGCCGGCGAACGCGTCGAGCGCGGCGTGCTGGTGGGCAGGCCGGGCGAGGCGGTGCTGGTCGGACTGTCCGTGGACCGCGACGAGCTCGTCGGTGAGCTGGGTGAGCAGGCCCGCCGGCACCGAGGTGCCGCCGGCGTAGGCTCGTGAGCGTCCCTGCGCGGAGACGGCACGGGCCAGGACGAGCTCGTCGTCGTCGACGACTCCCCCGGCGTCGTCGACCGCGCCGAGCACGTTCGCCCGCCCGGCGACGTCGATGATGGCCTCGACCCGCGCCTGAGCAGCGCCGTGGCGCACCAGGCCGGCGTCCGACCGCTCGCCGCGGAGCAGACCGAGGGCGGTGACGACCATGGTCTTGCCGGCACCGGTCTCACCGGTGATGACCGTGAACCCGGCATCGAGGGGCAGCTCGGCGTGCTCGATGACGCCCAGCGACCGCAGCTCCAGGTGACGCCACATCAGTGATCGCCACCCGTCGCCAGCCGACGCGCGGCCTCGCCGCGCCAGCCCTCGACCGGCAGGTCGAACTTGCGCACCAACCGGTCCGCGAAGGTCGCCTCCTGAAGCCGCGCCAGTCGCACGCTCTTCGCGCCACGACGCACCTCGACGCGAGCACCGGAGGGCAGGTCGGCCGCGCGTCGGCCGTCGCACCACAGCACGCCCTCGCCGCGCTCGTCGACGATCTCGATCGCCAGGATGGAGTCGGGCGAGACGACCAGGGGTCGGGCGAAGAGCGCGTGGGCGCTGATCGGGACCATGAGCAGGGCCGCGACCTCGGGCCACACGATCGGTCCGCCGGCGCTGAAGTTGTAGGCGGTCGAACCCGTCGGCGTGGCGCACACGATGCCGTCGCACCCCCACCGCGACACGGGCCGACCGTCGATCTCGACGACGAGCTCGACCATGCGCTCCCGGGCCTGCTTCTCGACCGTCGCCTCGTTGAGGGCCCAGTTGCGGGCCACCACGGTCTTGCCCACGAGCACCGCGACGTCGACCGTCAGGCGGTCCTCGACCGAGTAGGTGCGGTCGACGACGCCCCGCACGACGTCGCCCACGTTCTCGGCGTCGACCTCCGCGAGGAAGCCGATGTGCCCCATGTTGACGCCGAGCAACGGCGTCTCGTGGTCGCGGCACATCTCGGCGGCCCGCAGGATCGTGCCGTCACCACCGAACACGACGGCCAGCTCGCAACCCTCCGACGCCGCGGTGCCCGGAGGGACCGCGGTGACGTCGGTCAGGCCGCACGCGGCCAGACGCTCGGCCTCGGGGGCCAGCACCCGGATGTCGATGGCGGCGGCCTGCAGCTGCTGGGCGACGGCGACGGCGACGGTGTCGGCCTCCAGCCGGCTCCCGTGCGTCACGATCAGGACGGTCCTCATGCTCCGACCTCCAGGGGTCCGTCGGCGACGGCTCGCTCCGCCGCGGTCGGGTCGACCGGGTCGGCGTCCGTGCGCAACCAGCAGAAGTACTCCACGTTCCCGGCGGGGCCGGGCAGCGGGCTCGGCGCGAGGGCACGCGTGCCCCAGCCCTCGGCCTGGGCGGCGTGGCACACGCCGACCACGGCTTCTGCGTGCAGCGCCGGGTCCCTCACGACCCCATTCTTGCCCAGGCGCTCGCGCCCGACCTCGAACTGGGGCTTGACCATGAGCACGAGATCACCCTCGGGCCGGGTGCAGGCGGCCAGCGCCGCCATGACGAGCCGCAGGGAGATGAAGGAGAGGTCGGACACCGTCAGGTCGACGGGACCGTCGATCTGCTCGGGCGTCAGCGTGCGCACGTTCGTGCGATCGTGCACCGCGACCCGGGGGTCGTTCTGCAGCTCCCAGACGAGCTGGCCGTACCCGACGTCGACGGCGACCACCTCGCGGACACCACGGCGCAGCAGGACGTCGGTGAAGCCGCCGGTCGAGGCGCCGGCGTCGAGGCAGCGTCGGTCGGCCAGCTGCAGACCCATCGGCTCGAACTCGGCCAGGGCCCCCAACAGCTTGTGGGCTCCACGGGAGGCCCAGGACGGACCCGCGGGCTCGCGGACCACGACGGCTGCATCGGTGCCCACCTGGGTGGCCGCCTTGCTCGCCACGGTGCCGCCGACCGTGACCGATCCGGCCTCGATGAGCGCGGCCGCCTGCTCGCGCGACCGGGCCAGTCCGCGGCGCACGAGCTCGGCGTCGAGCCGCACGCGGCGCGTCACAGCGTGCCTGATCCTTCCGGACGGCCGGCGTCGGCGAGGGTCGTGCGCACGACGTGGTGGATCGCGTCGTACGTCGCCACGTGCTCGGTCACGGGGCGGTCGGCCAGCTGCTCGAGCGCGGCCAGCGCCTCGTCGATCTCGGGATGTCCCGTGGGCACCACCGCAGGGGCGCGCTGCTCCTGCACGGGAGCGTCGTCGGCCCCGGGCCCCTCGTGGATCACGTCGTTCATGCGCCCATCCTCACATCCTCGACCGACACGGCGCCGCCGCGGTCGCGGGTGTCCCAGGCGAGGGCGACGACCGCCCGCAACCCGGGGACGCTGTCGGGCTCCGCACCGGTCACGCGGATCCGTCCGTCGGTGATCGTGGCGACGGCGTCGCCGCAGGTCGCCCGGGAGCGGTCGACGGCGACCTCGTGATGGGGTTCCGTGAGGCCGCGCAGGTCGGCGGACACGTACGAGGGACGGTGCCCGGACGGCAGCTCGAGGACGTCGGCCATCGTCGTGACCCCGGTGAGCACCACCATGGCGTCGATGCCCGCACCGATGGCGCCGTCGATGTCGGTGTCGATGCGGTCACCGACCATGAGCGGGCTCGTTGCTCCGGTGCGTCGCCGCGCCTCGTCGAAGATGGGCACGGAGGGCTTGCCGGCCACCACGGGCTCCTGGCCCGTGGCCAGGGCCACGGCCTGCACGAAGGCGCCGTTGCCCGGGGCCAGCCCGCGCGGCGTCGGGAAGGTCGTGTCGGGATTGGACGCGAACCACGGGACGCCGGCCGCCACCGCGAACGACGCCTCGGCGAGCTCGCTCCACCGCACGTCGATGACACCGCCCTGGACGACGGCGCGGGGGTCGTCCTCGGCGGACGCCACCACGACCAGTCCGCGGTCCTCGAGTGCCGAACGCATGCCGTCGGCACCGGCGAGCAGCACTCGCGCACCGTCGCCGATCTCGCGCAGCACGAGGTCCGCCACCACCTGCCCGGCCGTCACGACCGCCTCGTCCTCGAGCTCGAGGCCGAATGACCGAAGATGATGGGCGACGTCACGCGCCGACCGGGTCGCGTTGTTGGTCAGGAACGCCACCGCGGTCGACAGCAGACTGATCGTCTCCGCCGCGTGCGGGACGGCGTCAGGGCCGACGTACACGACCCCGTCCAGGTCCAGCATGACCAGGTCGTGGATCGAGCCCAACGGCGACGACGTCGATGACAGTCCCGCGCCGCGTTCCATGCCACGAGGCTAGCGAGGCACCGGTTCCCTGCGCACGCGGTCGCACGTGAGCAGGTCCACCCCGACGAACGAGGTCACGCCGGCGTTGCCGCGGACGAACCGGCGCCGCAGCTCCCCCGTGACCTCCACGACGTCTCCCTCGACGAGCCGGGACGCCTTGCGTCGCAGCGCCGCGGACCACGCAGTGAGCTCGATCGTGTCGATGCTGACCTTCGAACGCTTGCGGGCCGCGGCGCTGCGCGGCACGACGATCCGCAGGCTCACGAGCTCGTCACCGCTCGGCAGGGCCCGCGTCTCGGGAGTGCCCGACACACGACCACGAAGTCGTACCTGGTTGTCAGGAAGGTGATGATGCGCGTTCTCGTCCATGACAAGAGCCTCGACCGCCACGACCAAGGGGTCGACGATCGAGGGTCACGCTGTGGACCCCGGACACCTGTGGATGTCCGGTCACGGGCGCCGCAGAGTCGTCACTCCAGCTCGGCGAGCCGCTCCGCAGCATCCGTGGAGTGGTCACCGTCGGCCGCAACCGTGCGATGGAACCATTCCACGGCGTCCTCCCGACGGCCGGCCGCGAGCAGGGCGTCCGCGTACGCGTAGCGAAGCCGCGGCACCCAGGGTGCACGGGAGGACGAGCTCAACGACTCGGTCTCGAGCAGCCGGATCGCGGCCTCGACCTGGCCGAGGTCCCGCCGGGCGCCGGCCACGACGATGCTGAGCTCGACGTTGCCGGCGTCGTCCAGCACCTTGCGGACCTCGGGCGTGTCATAGGCGAGCGCCTTCTCCGGCCGACGCAGGGCACGCTCGCAGTCCGCCATCATGGGGGCGTACATCTGCTGGCCGCTCAGGCGGCGGGCAGCACGGAACTCCGCCAACGCCTCCGAGAACTTCCCGGCGGCATAGGCGGTCTCTCCGCACGCCTCGCGAATGAGGGCGTTGCGGTTGGCCCGGGCCTTGGCGGCCAGGGCGTGCAGGTAGGCAGTCTCCGGATCGCTCGCGATGAGCAGGCCCGCCATGACGAGATGGCGCGACACCCGGTCCGCGAGCTTCTCGGGCAGGCCCTGCAGGGCCTGCTTGGCGTACTTGTCGAGATCGTTTGCGCTGACGTCATCCGGGATCGGCGGACCGTCGTAGATCTTCTGGTCGACCGTGCGCTCCTCGCGCTCCGGCCTCCCGGGACGACCGCGGCCACCCTGCTGGGGGCGACCCCCGGAGCTGCCGCCCTGCGGACGACCGCCGCTGGGTCCGCCCTGCTGAGGACGGCCCCCTGAACGCGGGCGGTCACCGCCCTGACGAGCGGGACGCTCATCCTGACGACGGTCTCCGCGTCCCCCCTGACGATCGCTCCGTCCGGGACGGTCGCCGGGACCCTTGCGGTCACCGCGACCCTGGCGGGGGGCGTCACTCATGTCGAACCTCCGAAATTACAGGTGAAATGCAGCGAGGCCGCTCCCGAAGGAGCGGCCTCGCGCTAAAAATTGTCCGGCGACGTCCTACTCTCCCACACCGTCTCCAGTGCAGTACCATCGGCGCTGAAGGGCTTGACTTCCGGGTTCGGAA
>CAYRZN010000030.1:0-19177 GCA_964428825.1 uncultured Aeromicrobium sp. | reverse complement strand
AGCTCGGTGGCACCCCCGCCCCCTCGAGCATCGCGTGGGCCATGGGCGAGCTGGTGCTGGGCGCCAACCCCGCCATCTGGATGTACGGCGCCGGCCCGATGTTCGCCGGTGTCCTGCACCGCAACGGCATCGAGCGCGACAAGAAGATCGCGCAGCTGATGATCGACAAGGGCTGGGTCGCCACCATGGTGCTCACCGAGCCCGACGCCGGCTCCGACGTGGGCGCGGGCCGCACCAAGGCCACCCCCAACGAGGACGGCACCTGGAACATCGAGGGCGTCAAGCGCTTCATCACCTCGGCCGAGTCCGACCTGTCCGACAACGTGATCCACCTGGTCCTCGCGCGCCCCAGCGGCGTCGAGGGCGCCGGCGGCCCGGGCACCAAGGGCCTCTCGCTCTTCATCGTCCCGAAGTTCCACTTCGACGTGGAGACCGGCGAGCTGGGCGAGCGCAACGGCGCCTACGTCACCAACGTCGAGCACAAGATGGGCCTGAAGATCTCCAACACCTGCGAGGTCACCTTCGGCGACCCGTCGGTCGGTGGCGGCGAGCCGGCCCGCGGCTGGCTGCTCGGTGAGGTCCACGACGGCATCGCCCAGATGTTCCAGGTCATCGAGAACGCCCGCATGATGGTCGGCACCAAGGCCATCGCGACGCTGTCGACCGGCTACCTCAACGCGCTGGAGTTCGCCAAGACCCGCGTCCAGGGTGCCGACCTGACCCAGTCCGGCGACAAGACCGCCCCGCGCGTCACGATCACGAACCACCCGGACGTGCGTCGCTCGCTGCTGACGCAGAAGGCGTTCGCCGAGGGCCTGCGCTCGCTCGTGGTCTACACCTCCACGTGGCAGGACGCGATCCAGATCAAGCAGGCCGCCGGCGAGGACGCCTCCGCCGAGGAAGGCATCAACGACCTGCTGCTCCCGATCGTCAAGGGCTACGGCTCGGAGCGCTCGTGGGTGCTCCTGGGCACGGAGTCGCTGCAGACGTTCGGCGGCTCGGGCTTCCTGCAGGACTACCCGATCGAGCAGTACGTCCGTGACGCCAAGATCGACACCCTGTACGAGGGCACGACCGCGATCCAGGGCCAGGACCTGTTCTTCCGCAAGATCGTCAAGGACAAGGGCCGCGCGATCGGCTTCCTCTCGAACGAGATCAAGCAGTTCATCGCCGACGAGGCCGGCAACGGTCGTCTCAAGGTCGAGCGCGACCTGCTCGCCCAGGGCCTGGCCGACACCGAGGCCATCCTCGGCGCGATCTTCACCGACCTCATGGCCTCGAACCCGGCCGACGAGAAGGGCGACATCGCCAACATCTACAAGGTCGGCCTGAACACCACGCGCCTGGTGTACGTGCTGGGCGACCTCACCGTCGCGTGGCTGCTGCTGCGTGGCGCCGAGGTGGCGCTGGCCCGGCTCGACGCCGGTGTGACGGGCTCCGACAAGGCGTTCTACGAGGGCAAGATCGCGGCCGCGTCGTTCTTCGCCCGGAACACCCTGCCGAAGCTCGCCGCCGAGCGCGCGATCGCCGAGAACGTCGACGACTCCGTCATGGACCTCGACGAGGCCGCGTTCTGACGCACGCCTGACCCGTTCGACCCAGGGGCCCGCCGGAGCGATCCGGCGGGCCCCTGCGCGTCCGTGCCTTGCCCCGGCCGGCGAGGGGTGGTGCAGAGTGGGCCCATGGACAGCCAGGAGATGTACGTCACCGCGTGGAAGCAGACCTCGGACGCGATCGTCGAGCTCGTCAGGAGCCTGACCGAGGAGCAGCTCGCCCTGCCGACCGACCTGCCCGGCTGGGACGTGCACGACGTCGTGGCCCACCTGGCGCACCTCGAGCAGGTCGCCAGCGGCGACCCCGAGGAGTCCACCGGCGTCGCGATCGTGCCGGCCGACTACACCAATGCCGGCGTCGACGAGCGTCGTGACGTGCCCACCGCCGAGCTCATCGCCGGCTTCGAGCGCGACGTCGCGAGCCGCCACGCCGCGCTGTCGGCCACCCGCCTCGACCTGGCCGACATGGCACCCGTCACCCCGGCCGGCGTCCCGTGGACGTGGGAGACGCTGCTGCGCAACCGCGCGGTCGACGTCTGGGTGCACGAGCAGGACATCCGGCGGGCGGTCGGGCGGCCAGGCGACCTGGGCTCCCTCGGCGCCCAGGTCACGACCCACACGTTCGCCGCTGGGATGGGATTCGTGCTCGGCAAGAAGGTCAAGGCCGAGCCGGGCAGCGTGGTGCGCTGGCTCGTCGAGGGTGACGTGCAGGTCACGATCGAGCTCGAGGTCGGCGACGACGGACGAGCGCGTCGGGCCAAGCCCCAGACGTCGGCGGACGTCACGCTCGACATGACGTCGGAGACGTTCACGGTGCTGGCGGCGGGTCGGCGAACGCCCGCCGAGGTCGAGGTGCGCTACGCCGGCGACGGCGACCTCGCCGCGCGCGTGCTGGCGAACATGACCCTGACCTTCTGAGCGACGTCTGGAAGAGTGGACGCGTGCGTCTCACGAGCCCCCTCTGGTACCTCGCCGCGGTCGTGATCGCCCTCGGCGGCTCGATCACCGGCACGGCGATCGCCGCCGGCGCCTGGGACGGCGTGCGGTCGGCCACGATCACTCCGGCCACCGAGCCCGTCGACGCTGCCGGACGCACGCTCGCGATCTTCACCGACCAACCGCAGGAGGGCCGGGAGATCACCTGCACGACGCGCCCGGCCGACCAGCCCGAGGCCCCCGGCGACGAGGTCAAGGCCGCTGCGCTCGACATCGTCGTCGAGCAGCGGGGCACCGACTGGCACCTGCTCGCCCTCCGGCCCGAGGGCAAGGACGGCGTCGTGGTCTCGTGCGTGCCGAGCGACGGCAAGGCCGACACCGCGCTGTACGGGTTCGCCGTGGTCGACGGTTTCGAGAGCGCCGACCGCGGCGCGACGATCGGCTCGGTCTCCCTCGTCGTCGCGCTGGTCCTGGCCGCCCTCGTCTTCTGGCAGCGTCGCCGGGCCCACCGCGCCGAGGAGTAGGGCCGCGCAGCTGAGCCCGTCGCGTGCTGCACCAGCCGGACCGCCGGCCGACCGCTAGCCTCGGGCCATGACCTGGACGACCGACGACATCGGTGACCTGACCGGCACGCGCGCACTCGTCACCGGTGTGACCGGAGGGCTCGGCACCGAGCTCGCGCGCGAGCTCGCCCGGCACGGCGCCGCACTGGTCGTGACGGCCCGCGACGCGGCCAAGGCCGAGGCCACCGTGGCGTCGGTGCGCGCCGAGACGCCTGGCGCCGAGATCGACGTCGTCTCGCTCGACCTCGCCGACCTCGCCGACGTGAACCGCGCCGCCAGCGAGGTCCTGCAGCGGTGGGACCGCATCGACCTCGCGATCAACAACGCGGGCATCATGATCCCCCCGTTCCGCGAGACGGTCGACGGCTTCGAGCTGCAGATCGCGACGAACCACCTCGGCCACTTCGCGTGGAACGCGCACCTGTGGCCCCTGCTGCGCGACTCGTCCGCCCGCGTCGTCGCCGTCTCCTCGGTCGCCCACACGACCGTCAACGGCATCGACCTGAGGTCGCTCACGCCCGAGGGCTCCCCGCGCCGCTACAAGCGGTGGCAGTCCTACGGCGAGTCGAAGCTCGCCAACCTGGTCTTCTCCCAGGAGCTGCACCGCCGCGCGTCGGCCGCAGGGCTCGGGGTCGTCAGCGTCGCCGCTCACCCCGGCGTGGCCTCGACCGAGCTCACCAAGACCGGCTTCGGCGTGGGCGGCGGAGGGCCGATCGGGTTCCTGATGCACCACGGCACGCACCTCGTCGCACAGTCGGCACGGGCCGGGTCGCTTCCGGTGCTGCAGGCGGCGACCGACCCCACCCTGACCGGCGGGGAGTACCTGGGACCGCAGGGCTTCCGCGGCATGCGGGGCCGCCCCGGACCCGCCGCGATGACCCGCACGGCGCGCGACCCGGAGCTCGCCCGACTCCTCTGGGAGGCCTCCGAGCGAGCGACCGGCATCCCGTTCCCCGTGGCCGGCGACTGAAACCCTCGAGATGCAATCGCGGCTCGGTTGACATAACGTAGGGGGCAATGAGCCAAGACACGAGCAGCAACACGACGTCCACCCCCACGCTGGAGCCCACGCTCCCCGATGCGAGCGGTTCGTACGTGCGCCCCATGGAGGCGGCCGACTTCGACGCCGTCATCGAGATCAACCAGGGTGCTCTTGAGGGTGTCGGTCCGCTGGACCGCGACTCCCTCGCCGATCTGGTCGCCATGGCCGACGACGCCCTCGTCCTCGACGACGACGGCGCGATCGGTGGTTTCGTCATCACCCTGCCGAAGGGTGTCGACTACGACTCCAGCCGCTACGCGTGGTTCGAGGAGCGCCTCGAGGAGTACGTCTACCTCGACCGCATCGTCGTCGCGCCCACCCACCGCCGTCAGGGCGTGGCCTCCCGCCTCAACGAGGCGATCGAGGGCGACCTGCCGATCGGCCTGGAGATCTACGAGACCAACGAGGGCTCGCTCGCGTTCCACCAGACGCGCGGGTACCGCGAGGTCGGTCGCCTCGAGCACGAGGGCAAGGTCAACCTGATGATGCTGCGCGCCAGCTGACGCAGCCTTCTCCTACGTCGCCGTGGTTCCCGTTTCGGGGGCCGCGGCGACGTGCTTGCGGGTGCGGCGCCGCGCCCGGAAGATGTTCGCCAGGCCGAGACCCCAGAGCACGTACTGCGCCGACATCGCCCACCGGAACGCCTCGGGCGTGTAGTCGGAGCCGGTCGGTGTGCGCCAGTCGAGCACCAGTCCGATGGCCACGACCAGGAGCAGGCTCGCGATGAAGCCGCCCTGGTTGATGATGCCGATCGCCGTGCCGAGCCGGGCGTCGGGATTGAACTCGCGTCCGTACTCGAACCCGATGATCGACGCGGGTGCACCGACGCCCACGACGACCACCAGCAGCACGAGCAGCCACGTGGGGGCGTCGCCGGGCCAGACGAGGACGGCCGTCCAGGCGGCGACCATCGCCAGGACGATGCCCATCACGAGGTCCGAGCGGTGGAACGGGTGCCGCGTCGTGATCGCGGCCAGCACCGGCCCTGCCACCACCAGGGCGACCACGAGCACCGTGAGCAGGAGCCCGGCATCGTGCGACGAACGCCCCTCGCCCCGCACGAAGAACGGGTAGCCCCACAGCAGGGCGAGCGTCGTGGCGCTGAACTGCGTCGTGAAGTGCGTCCAGAAGCCGAGGCGCGTGCCGGGGTGCCGCCACGAGTCGCTCACGCTGCGCCGCACGAACGCCACGGAGATCGCGGGTCCGGGACGTCGCCACTGGCCGGGCGCGTCGCGCACCACGACCACCACCAGGAGCGTCACCACCAGGCCCACGCCGGCGGCGGCGAGGTAGGCGTTGGTCCAGCCCCAGTGGGAGAAGGCCCACGTCATCGGCAGCGCAGCGGCGATCGAGCCGACCTGGCCCGTGGCGCCGGTCAGCTGCGTCATGAGCGGCACGCGTCGCGTCGGGAACCACGTCGCGACGAGCCGCAGGACGCACGTGAAGGTCAGCGCGTCGCCGACTCCCACCAGGACCCGCGCCGCGACGGCGAGCGGGTAGGACTCCACGAACGCGAAGCACACCTGCCCCGTCGTCATGACGACCGCGCCCAGGACCAGCAGGAGTCGCGGTCCGTAGCGGTCGAGCGCGAGCCCGACGGGGACCTGCATCCCGGCGTACACGAGCAGCTGCAGCGTCGTGAACGTCGCGAGCTGCGCGGCCGAGATGCCGAACCGGTCGGCCGCCTCCAGGCCCGCGACCGCGAGCGAGGAACGGTGGAACACGGCCAGCAGGTAGGCCGCGAGCGCCACGCCCCAGATCACGGTGGCAGATCCCTGCCGCACCTCCGTCCGAATCACCCGCCCACCCTAGGTCCACCAGATGTGTGCACAAATACGCGTCCCGAGGCCGGATCAGCGTGCATTCGCGCACACATCTGGTGGAGGGCAGGTGGCGGTCAGATGGCCAGGGCCAGGGCCGGGTCGTGGAGGAGGTCGGCGACGTCGCGCAGGAACCGGGAGCCCTGCTCGCCGTCGACGGCACGGTGGTCGAAGCTCAGCGCGAGCGTCGTGACCCAGCGCGGCACGATGCGGTCGTCGGCATCGACCCAGGGCTTGCGGCTGATGGCACCGACCGCGAGGATCCCGGTCTGCCCCGGCGGCAGGATCGGCGTGCCGGCATCGATGCCGAAGACCCCGATGTTGGTGACGGTGAACGTGCCTCCCGCCATCTGCGCGGGCTGCAGGCGTCCGCTCCGGGCGACCGCCACGAGCTCGGCCACCTGGGCCACGAGCTCCCGGAGACCGAGGGTGTCGGCCGCGGGCACCACCGGCACGACAAGGCCACGGTCGGTGGCCGCAGCGACGCCGAGGCCGACGTGCTCGGGGATCGTGAGCGCGTCCTCGCCCCACCGCGCGTGCAGCTCCGGGGTGGTCCGCAGGGCCAGGCACACCGCGCGGAGCACGAGGTGGAGCGCCGAGACCGGCACGTCGCGCCAGGCGCGATCGGCGCGCAGGCGCTCCACGAGCTCCACAGTGCGCGAGACGTCGACCTCGACCCACTCGGTGACGTGCGGGGCCGTGAAGGCCGACTCGACCATCGCCTGGGCCGTGACCCGGCGGACGGCGGAGTGCGGGACCTCCCGGCCACCGGCAGCGCTGCGGGCCGCGGGCTCGACGGGCGCGGGCGGTGCGCCGGCGCGGGCCCCGACGAACGCCTCGAGGTCGCGACGCGTCACGACGCCGTTGCTCGGCACGTGCGCGAGGTCGACGCCGAGCCTGCGCGCGAGCAGACGGACCGGCGGTGCAGCCCGGGGACGGTCGGCTGCGGGCGGGTCGGCCACCACCGTGGCGGCGCCCCCGCCCGCCGCGGGCGAGCGTCGCCGGCGGCGGCGTCCCGCTTCCCCCTTGGGTCCGTAACCGACGAGCATGCCGTGGTCGGGCGCCGACGCGGCAGCGGCCGAGGAGCCGTCGTCCGGCCCGGTCTCAGCTGCCTCCCCGATCACGACGATCGGGGTGCCGACGGGGACCGTGCGCCCCTCCTCCACGAGCAGGTCGCCCACGACCCCCGCGAACGGGCTCGGCAGCTCCACGACCGACTTCGCGGTCTCGATGTCGACCAGCACGTCGTTGACCGCCACGACGTCACCGGGCGAGACGTGCCACGTGACGACCTCGGCCTCGGTCAGGCCTTCGCCGACGTCCGGCAGCCGGAAGGCGGGCATCAGGCGATCCCTCCCTCGGCGTCAGCGGCGTCGAACGTGGAGTCGACGGCGTCGAGGATGCGGTCGACGTCCGGCAGGAAGTGCTCCTCGGCACGGCTCGGCGGGTAGTGGATGTCGTAGCCCGTGACCCGGCCGACCGGCGCCTCGAGGTGGAAGAAGCACCGCTCCGTCACGCGGGCCGCGACCTCGGCACCGACGCCGAGCGTGCGCTGCGCCTCGTGCACCACGACGCACCGCCCCGTGCGGCGCACCGAGGCGAGCACGGGGTCGAGGTCGAGCGGGGAGAGCGTGCGGAGGTCGATGACCTCGAGCTCGCGGCCCTCCGCCGACGCGGCCTCGGCGGCCGCGAGGCACGTGGCGACCATCGGCCCGTACGTGACCAGCGTGGCGTCGCCACCACGGCGGCGGACCTGCGACGACCACAGCGGCTCGGGGCTGTCCCCCACCTCCCCGGTCTCCCAGTACCGCCGCTTGGGCTCCATCAGGACGACGGGGTCGTCGCTCGCAACGGCCTGCTGCACCATCCAGTACGCGTCGTGCGGTGTCGACGGCGCCAGCACCTTGAGGCCCGGCGTCATGACGAACTGGGCCTCGGGGCTCTCCGAGTGGTGCTCGATCGCGCCGATGCCACCGCCGTAGGGGATGCGAATGACGATCGGCATGCGCTGGCTGCCGCCGGACCGGGAGTGCAGGCGGGCCACCTGGTTCACGATCTGGTCGTACGCGGGATAGACGAAACCGTCGAACTGGATCTCGACGACCGGCCGGTACCCCCGCATCGCGAGGCCCACGGCCGTGCCGACGATGGCCGACTCCGCCAGCGGGGTGTCGATCACGCGCGCCGGACCGAAGTCCTTCTGCAGACCGTCGGTGACCCGGAAGACGCCACCGAGACGGCCGATGTCCTCGCCCATCAGCATGACGTGACGATCCGCCTCGAGCGCCTTGCGCAGGCCCGCGTTCAGCGCGGCCGCGTTGCTCATCCTGGTCATCGGACCACCTCCTCGTCGCCGAGGGCTCGCCAGGCCAGGACGGCCGCCCGCTGCTCCTGGAGCTCCGGGGTGGACTCGACGTACATGCGGTCGAACATGTCGGCGAGGTCCGGGTCCGGCACGGCTCGACAAGCAGCCCGGAGACGCTCGCCGAGCGCGTCGGCCTCCGCGTCGAGGGCGGTCAGGGCCTTCGTGTGGGACCCGGTGGCGTCGAGCAGGGCGCGCACCCGAGCGATCGGGTCGCGCGCCTCCCAGTACTCCTCCTCGGCGGACTCGCGGTACCGCGTCGGGTCGTCGGAGGTCGTGTGCGCACCCCGGCGGAACGTGACGGCCTCGATCAGGGTCGGCCCACGTCCGTCGCGGGCCCGCTGCAGAGCGGTCTCCATGACGGCCTGGCAGGCCAGCACGTCGTTGCCGTCGACGCGGACACCAGGGATGCCGAACCCGTCGGCGCGACGCACGAGCGGCACGGCACCGGGACGGTTGGTCGGGGTGGAGATCGCGTACTGGTTGTTCTCGATCACGAACACGACCGGCAACGTGAACGACGCGGCCCACGAGAGCGCCTCGAGCGTGTCGCCCTGGCTCGTCGCGCCGTCGCCCAGGTACACGGCAACGGCCTCGTCGCGCTCCGCGTCGCTGTGGCCGACGGCCTCGTCCATCACGATCCCCATCGCGTAGCCGGCGGCGTGGAGGCACTGGGCGCCGATGATGATCGACGGCAGGGCGACGCGGTGCTCGTCAGGGTCCCAGCCGCCCATCTCGGAGCCGCGGTACAGGCCGAGGAGCCGCTCCGGCGGCACGCCGCGCACCCCGACCACCCCGTGGTCGCGGTAGGTGGGGAAGGCCATGTCGCGCGGTCGCAGGGCGCGGGCGGTGCCCACCTGCACGGCCTCCTGGCCGAGCGACGGCGGCCAGAGCCCGAGCTCGCCGTGGCGCTGCAGCGCGTAGCCCTCGGTGTCGACGCGCCGGGTCAGGACCATGTCGCGGTGCAGGGCCAGCAGATCGTCCTCGGAGCCGGTCCACGCCGCGTCGGGGTGCTCGACACGGTGGCCGTCAGGTGTCAGCAGGCGGACGAGGTCGGACTCGTCGAAGGCGGCTGCGGTGGGACTGTCGGTGGCGGGCAGGGACGCGTGCATGGGATCTCCCGACGTCGGCCACGCGGCGAGGTCGTCGCCCGTGGATTCGGTGGTTCACCGCCGGTGACCGGGTGTGGTCGTGACGGTGTGACCTGAGTCACCCACCACGGTAGGGGATGGCCGTCGACTCGCCAAGGGTCGAAACCGGGTCGCAACACGAACTTCTTCCACGGCGCCCGGCGACCCCGGATGCCGTCAGAGCTCGCGCGTGAGCGCCGCGAGCACGAGGTCGTTCGCCGCGGGGTCGCCGATCGTGATCCGCACGCCCTCGCCGGCGAAGGGGCGCACCGAGACCGGCTCGCAGCGTGCGGCCACGTCCATCGCCCGCTCGCCCACCGGCAGCCAGACGAAGTTCGCCTCCGACACCGGGACCTCCCAGCCGGCCTCCCGGAGCGCCGCAGCCACGCGGTCGCGCTCCGTCACGACGGCGTCGACGCGAGCACGCATCGCGTCGCGCTCGCCCAGGGAGGCGATCGCCGCCGCCTGCGCGACGTCGGAGACGCCGAACGGCACCGCCACCCGTACCGCCTCGACGACCTCGCGACTGCCGACGCCGTAGCCGATGCGGAGCCCGGCGAGGCCGTGCGCCTTCGAGAACGTGCGCAGTACCAGCACGTTGTCGCGGTTTCGCAGCGCGGCGAGCCCGGACGCGGCGTGCGGATCGCGCACGAACTCGACGTACGCCTCGTCGACGACGACGAGCACGTGCGACGGCACCCGGACCAGGAACGCCTCCAGTGCCGCGGCCGTGACGACCGGTCCCGTGGGGTTGTTCGGCGTGCACACGAGCACGACCTTGGTGCGCTCGGTGATCGCCGCAGCCATCGCGTCGAGGTCGTGGGTCGCGTCGGCGCGCAACGGCACCGGCACCGCCGTCGCGCCCGTCACGGCGATCGCGAGCGGGTACGCCTCGAACGAGCGCCACGGCAGGACGACCTCGTCACCGGGCCCGGTGAACGCGGCGACGGCCCGGTACAGGACGTCGACCGAGCCCGTGCCGGCACTCAGCTGCTCGGGCTCGACCTCGAGGTCGGTCGCGAGCACGTCGTACAGGGCCGTGATCCCGGCGTCCGGGTACCGGTTCATCCGGCCGAGCATCTGCGTGGCGGTGTCGAGGACCCCCGGAAGGGGGGCGAACGGCAGCTCGTTGCTCGAGAGCTTGAGGTCGTCGCTGACGGCCGGGCGTCCGGGGCGGTACGGCGGGACGGCGGCGATCGCAGGCCGAGGAACGGGGTTCGACATGACCTCGAGGGTAGGCCGGAGCGGGGGGCGTCGCCGTGTCGGTGGCCGACCTGCACAATGAACCGTGACCCCCCGACCCCTGCTCGGCTACGCCTTCGTCGTGGCGGCTGCGGCGCTCTTCGCCGTCAACGCGGGCGTCTCCCGCGTGCCGCTGCGGTCGGGAACCGACATCGAGACGTTCACCTCCGTCCGGGTCACGGGAGCTCTCGCGGTGCTGGCCCTGATCGCCCTCCTGACCGAGCGCTCGGCGTTCCGCCTCCCGCGGGGTCGCCAGGTCGCGCTCGTGGTCGGCCTCGGGCTCGTCGGTGTCGCGGGGCTGCAGGGGTTCTACAACATCGCGATCGACCGGCTGCCGCTCAGCATCGCCCTGCTGGTCGAGTACCTCGGTCCGGTGTGGGTCGTGCTCTGGGTGCGGTTCGTGCGCCGCGAGCCGGTGCAGCCGCGCATGTGGCCGGCGCTCGCGCTCGCGCTGGTGGGTCTGGCTCTCGTCGGCAGGATCTGGACGGGCGTCGCGTTCGACGGGATCGGCCTGGTCGCCGCGCTGGCGGCCGGTCTCTGCTTCGCCGCCTACTTCCTCCTCGGCGAGCACGACACCGACGGCATGACCCCGCTCGCGGTCATCCTGTGGGCCTTCGTCGTCGCCGTCGTGACGATCAACGTGATCCAGCCGTTCTGGACCGCCGACCAGCTGGGCGGCTCGGCCTCGCTGCTGGGTCGGCTCGACCACCTCGCGGTGCCGGCGTGGGTCGCGATGACCTCCGTCATCGTGCTCGGCACGACCGCGCCCTTCTTCCTGCTGCTGCTCGCGCTGCGCCACCTGCCCGCCACGACCGTCAGCGTCATCGCGATGCTGGAGCCCGCCGGCGCGGTCGTCGTGGGCTGGCTGTGGTTCGCCGAGACCCTCGCCCCCGTCCAGGTCGCCGGGGTCCTGCTGGTCCTGGGCGGGATCGTCCTGGCCCAGACCTCCCGCCGCGTCCAGCCCGAGACCCTCCCCCCGACGTTGGTGTGAGGCGGCTCGTCCGTCAGCTCCGGCCCGGCGGGCATTCAGCGACAAGCGGCCGCGGACCGACGCGGTGGGCGCCGGCTGACCTCGACCTGACCGACGAGTTACGGAGTGCCCGCCTGACGAGGAGCCCCGTCCCCGGCTTCTGTCCGTGGCCGCTTGTCCGTCACGGACGTCGGCACTCAGCTGGCCACGGTTTCGAGGCTCGCGCCGCAGGCGGCACTCGCACCTCAACCACCGGTAGTCGTGTGACAGGCTTCCCGCATGGAACGATTTCTCAGCACCTGGGTCGCGAGCTCGGTGGCGCTCGCCTTCTCGGCGTGGCTGCTCGGCGACCACATGGACATCGGCGACCCGAACGAGACCACGACGAACCGCGTCCTCGCCGTGCTGGTCGTCGGCCTGATCTTCACGATCGTCAGCATGTTCATCGCGCCGATCATCAAGCTGCTGTCGCTGCCGTTCATCATCCTCACGCTCGGTCTCGCACTGCTCGTGATCAACGCCCTGATGCTGCTGCTGGTCGAACGCATCACCGATGGCTTCGGGGTCGACTTCCTGATCGACGGGTTCTGGTGGGCCGTCCTCGCTTCGATCGTGATCTCGATCTCGCAGGCGTTCGTGCGGGCGTTCCTGCCCGAGGGTGACTGACCCGGTGGCGGAGGTCGAGCAGCCGTACCGGGTCACGTTCGTGTGCCTGGGCAACATCTGCCGCTCCCCCACGGCGCACGTCGTCCTGGAGGAGAAGCTCACGGCCGCGGGCCTGGCCGACCGGGTCACGGTCACGTCCTCCGGCACCGGCGGGTGGCACACGGGCGAGCCGATGGACACCCGCGCGGCCTCCACCCTGAGCGGTGCCGGCTACGACCCGACGCGCCACGTGGCCCGCAGGTTCTCGATCGACGACTACGCCGAGAACGACCTGATCCTCGTGATGGACCGCAGCAACGAGGCCGACGTGCTCGAGCTCGCCCCGACCGTCGACGAGCAGCAGAAGGTGCGGATGTTCCGTGCCTTCGACCCCGAGGCCGGGCCCGACGATCTCGAGGTTCCCGACCCGTGGTTCGGCGACGGCGAGGGCTTCACGCACGTCCTCGCGATGGTCGAGCGCACGTGCGACGCGTTCGTGGAGCACCTGCGCCACCCCGGGTGATCTGCCCAGCCCGGTAACGTCTCGCCCATGGCACGGATGACGGGCACCGCGGCACGCGGTGAGCAGCTGCTCGGCGTCGCCGTCGTGTCCACGACCCCGGTCGCGGGCGGCGACATCTGCACCGCGACGCGGCTGCGCCTCTCGAACGGTCGATCGGCCGTCATCAAGACTCGGCCGCAGGCCCCCGCAGGGTTCTTCGCCGCCGAGGCACGCGGTCTGCGCTGGCTCGCCGAGGCTGGCGGCGCCGCCGTCCCGGACGTGCTCGCGATCGACGACGACTGCCTCGTGCTCGACTGGATCGAGCCGGGTCGGCCCACCGCCGAGGCCGCCGAGGCGCTCGGCCGCTCGCTTGCGGCGACCCACGCCGCCGGCGCCGAGACCTTCGGGGCGCCGCAGGACGGCTACATCGGCCTGGCGCCGCTGCCGAACCGCCCGCTGGACCGCTGGCCGGAGTTCTACGCCTCGCGCCGCGTGATGCCCTACGTCCGCGCGGCCCTGCAGCGCGGCGCGCTCTCGCCCACCGAGGCGGCTGACATCGAGCAGGTCGTCAAGCGCATCCACACGCTCGCCGGCGACGACGAGCCCGTCGCCCGCATCCACGGCGACCTCTGGTCGGGCAACGTCGTCTGGGGCCAGGACGACACCGCGTGGATCATCGACCCGGCCGCGCACGGCGGCCACCGCGAGACCGATCTCGCGATGCTCGCGCTGTTCGGCATCACGCACCTGCAGCGCATCCTCGACGCGTACCAGGAGGTCGCGCCGCTCGCCGACGGCTGGGAGGACCGCGTCGCCCTGCACCAGCTGCACCCGCTGCTGGTGCACGCCGTCATGTTCGGCGGCGGCTACGGCAGCCGCGCCGCCGACGCCGCCCGCTCCTTGCTCTGACGCCCGAGCGCAGCTCCGGCGTCAGGTCGGCGCCGACGGAGTCGGCCTCCACGGTCGTCGAGTGCGTCCTGAGGAACGAAGGGCGAGTATCGAGACGTGGCCAGACGAGCGCACCCGTCAGCCGCCGACCGGACCCACCGAGACCCTGCACCTGACCACGTCTCGATACGCCGCCCTCGTTCCTCGGGCAGCACTCGACGACTACGCCGACCGGCTTCGCCGGTGAAAGTCTCAGCACCACCTCAGGGCCACCCGGCAGACTAGGCACCATGCGCATACTCGTGGTCGACGACGATCGCGCCGTCCGTGACTCGATCCGGCGGTCCCTGGAGTTCAACGGCTACACCGTCGAGGTCGCCACCGACGGCGTCGACGCCCTGGCGCGCACGCCCCAGGTGCAGCCCGACGCGATCGTCATGGACGTCATGATGCCCCGGCTCGACGGCCTCGAGACGACCCGCGCCCTGCGCAACGCCGGCAACGACGTGCCGATCATCGTGCTCACCGCGCGCGACGCCGTCACCGACCGTGTCGACGGCCTCGACGCCGGGGCCGACGACTACCTCACCAAACCGTTCGCGCTCGAGGAGCTGCTGGCCCGCCTGCGTGCACTGCTGCGACGCGCCAACCGCCCGGTCGACGAGGAGGACGAGGAGCCGCTGGCCTTCGCCGACCTCTCGCTCGATCCCGTGACCCGCGAGGTGCGCCGCGGCGACCGCGAGATCTCGCTGACCCGCACCGAGTTCACGCTGCTCGAGCTCTTCCTGCGGCGCCCCAAGCGCGTGCTGGAGCGTTCGTTCATCCTGCAGGAGGTGTGGGGCTTCGACTTCCCCACGACCGCCAACTCGCTCGAGGTCTACGTCGGCTACGTCCGGCGCAAGCTCGAGGCCGAGGGCGAGACGCGACTGCTCCACACGGTGCGTGGCGTGGGCTACGTGCTGCGTGAGACCCCGCCCTGATGGCGATCATGAGGTCGCTCGACCAGGGTCGTCGCGAGCTCGTCGGCACGGTGCACCAGCGCGTGCACCAGTGGACGCTCCGGGTCTCTCTCGCGGCGCGCGTGGCCACGCTGACCACGCTGGCGGTGGCGCTGACGCTCGGCAGCGTCAGCGCGAGCGTCTACCTCGTCGTGCGCGCCGAGCTCGTGGGCAACCTGGACGCCTCGATCCGGGACCGCGCCGAGCAGGCCGTCGCGGCCGGGTACACGCCGAGCTCGTTCAACGACCGTGACGCCGACCTGCTCGACGTCGCGGGCATCGAGATCTTCACGCTCGAGGGTGGGGCGTCCTTGGCGAGCCTGACCAACAGCACGGAGGTCGACATGACCGACGCCGAGGTGGCGGTGTCCCTCGGTCGCGTCTCCAGCTCGGCCCGCACGGCGATCGTCGACGGCGTGACGTACCGGGTCGTGGCGGTGCCAGCAGGGCCCGGCTCGGCGCTCATCATGGTGCAGCCGATGGACTCGATCCAGCAGACGCTCGACCGGCTCGGCCTCATCCTCGTCATCACGACCCTGGCCGGCATGGCCGTGGCCGGTGCCGCCGGCTGGGCGGTGGCCACCAACGGCCTGCGCCCCGTCCGCCGCCTCACCCGTGCCGCCGAGCACGTGGCCCGCACGCAGGAGCTGAACCCCATCGAGGTCGTCGGTCGCGACGAGCTCGCACGTCTCACGACGTCGTTCAACCAGATGCTCCTGGCCCTCGACGCCTCGCAGCTGCAGCAACGCCGGCTCGTCGCCGACGCCGGCCACGAGCTGCGCACACCGCTCACGAGCCTGCGCACCAACGTCGAGCTCCTGACCCAGTCGAGCCAGGCGGGCCGCCCGCTCCGCGACGAGCAGGCCGTCGAGGTCATGACCGACATCCGCGCCCAGGTCGAGGAGCTCACGACCCTGATCGGCGACCTCGTCGAGCTGGCCCGCGACGAGCCGCTGCACCACGACCCAGAGCCGATGGACCTCGCGGACGTCGTGGCCCACGCGATCGACCGCGTGCAGCTGCGGGCACCGGCCCTCACGTTCGACGCCGACCTGGCCACGTGGTGGGTCGAGGGCGAGCCGCGGGCCCTGGAGCGGGCCGTCACCAACCTGCTCGACAACGCGGCCAAGTGGAGCCCGCCCGACAGCACCGTGGAGGTGTCGCTCGCCGACGGTGTCGTGACGGTCCGCGACCACGGACCGGGCATCGCCGAGGCCGACCTGCCGCACGTCTTCGAGCGCTTCTACCGCTCGAGCGAGGCCCGCACGCTGCCCGGCTCGGGCCTCGGGCTCTCGATCGTTCGCCGTGCCGCCGAACGCCATGGCGGTACCGTCGAGGTCGAGTCCCAACCCGGACGCGGAGCGACCTTCCGCATGTCGGTGCCGGGCAGCA
Organism: uncultured Aeromicrobium sp.; assembly: GCA_964428825.1. GTDB lineage: Bacteria > Actinomycetota > Actinomycetes > Propionibacteriales > Nocardioidaceae > Aeromicrobium. The sequence goes on along the minus strand of CAYRZN010000030.1, from coordinate 3,134 downwards.
ACCTTTCGCCCACTCACACGTCCGCCTCAGAGTCGTCTCAGTGATTCCGGAGATCCTGTCCCCATGAACGCACCGCACGATCCGTTCGGCGAGGACGCCCCGCGCCCCGCCACCGACCACGACGCGACCTCGCCGTCCACCCCGGACGCACCGAGGGCCGCCGACGCGAGCGCCGCCGACAGCGTCCCGACGCAGGACGTCGACGCGAACGTGGTGCCCGCGCCGCCGCACGACTCCTCCGGTGAGCGTCCGGTCGACCCCGCCAGCGCGGCGGCACCCGCCACGACCTCGGTGCTGCCGGCCGGGTCCGTGGTTCCTCCGGCCTCCACCCACGACGCCCCGACCGGCCGCGTCCCCACGTCGGACTCCGGCTTCCCCGTTCCTCCGGTGGTGCCGCCCGCCACAACGAGCGACTCCTCCTCGACGAGCGGCGGCTCGGGGCGCGGACGCCGCATCGGCAAGGCCGTGGGCGTCGGCGTGCTGGTCGCGGCGATCGCGGCCGGTGCCGGCTACGGTGGCGCGGCGCTGCAGGGCAACGGCGACGACGGCGCCACGGTGCCCGACGGCACCTCCGCCCTCGACGTTCCCGCGTCCGACGTCGAGGCGCCCAAGGGCGACGTCGAGAAGATCGCGGCCGAGGTCATGTCGTCGGTCGTGCAGATCAACGTCCGCAGCGGCGAGGAGGGCGGCTCCGGCTCCGGCGTCGTGCTCAGCTCCGACGGCGAGATCCTCACCAACAACCACGTGGTCGAGACGGCCGCCGAGGACGGCACCATCACCGTCGCGTTCAGCGACGGCACCAACGCCGAGGCCACGATCCTGGGGCGCGACCCCGTCACCGACCTCGCGGTCATCAAGGCCGAGGGCGTCTCGGGTCTCAAGCCCGCCACGCTGGGCAGCTCCGCCGACCTGCGCGTCGGTCAGGACGTCATCGCGATCGGGTCGCCGTTCGGCCTCGAGAGCACCGTCACCACGGGCATCGTCAGCGCGCTCAACCGTCCGGTCGAGTCCAGCGACGCCTCGGGCGAGAACTCCACGGTGTTCCCCGCCGTGCAGACCGATGCCGCGATCAACCCCGGCAACTCCGGAGGTCCGCTGATCGACCTCGCGGGCAACGTCATCGGCATCAACTCCGCGATCCGCACCAACTCGAGCGCCTCGGGCTCGATCGGCCTCGGCTTCGCGATCCCGGTCGACCTGGCGCGCAACGTCGCCCAGCAGCTCGTCGAGGGCAAGACGGTCGAGCACGCCCGCATCGGGGTGACCGTCACCCCCGCCACGGAGGAGGACGAGCTCACCGGCATCGGCGCCGAGATCCGCGAGGTCGAGGACGGCGGCGCCGGTGACAACGCCGGGCTGAAGGCCGGCGACATCATCACGGCACTCAACGGCATCCCGGTCGCGAGCTCGAGCGCGCTCGTCGCGTCGGTGCGCGGCCACCAGCCGGGCGACGTCGTCACGATCACCTACCTGCGCGACGGCAAGACCGAGACGACCGACGTCACCCTGGACTCCGACGGTGGCGAGCTCTCCGAGGAGTGAGCCACTCCTGAGCTGACCGCGGACTGGCCCGATCTCGACGAGATCGGGCCGTCCTGCGTCTGTCGGGTGTCGGTGCCGCTCACTAGCGTGGCTCCGTGACGTCCCCCTCCTCCACCATTGCCGGTCGCGACCTGTCAGTGCCGGCCCTGGCGGTCACGGTGGTGCTGTGGGCCTCCGCGTTCGTCGGCATCCGTGCCGTCACCGACACGTTCGACCCCGGACCCATGGCGCTCGGCCGGCTCCTGGTGGGCGCCGTCGCGCTCACGGTGCTGGTGCGGCCGTGGCGCTTCCCCCTGCCGCGGGGGCGCACCCTCGGCCTCGTCGTGGTCTACGGCGTGGTGTGGTTCGGCGCCTACAACGTCGCGCTCAACGCCGGCGAGACGTATCTCGACGCGGGCACGGCGGCCCTGGTCGTCAACGTCGGCCCCATCCTCATCGCCCTCTTCGCGGGCTGGCTGCTGAAGGAAGGGTTCCCGAGGCCGCTGCTCGCCGGCATGGCGGTCGCCTTCGGCGGGGTGGCGCTCATCGCGGTCAGCACCCGCAGCGGCAACGGCGTCGAGACCGCGAGCACTGCCGGCGTCCTGCTGTGCCTGGCAGCTGCGGTGCTCTACGCGATCGGTGCGCTCACCCAGAAGCCCACGCTCGCCACGGTCTCACCGGGCATGTCGGTGTGGATGGCGTGCAGCATCGGTGCGGTCGTCTGCCTGCCGTACGGGCCCGAGCTCGTGTCCGAGATGGGGCAGGCCGGCCCGACCGACGTCGCGTGGCTCGTCTACCTCGGCGTGTTCCCCACCGCGATCGGCTTCACCACGTGGGCCTACGCGATGCGCCGACTCACCGCAGGGCAGGTCGCCTCCACGACCTACCTGGTGCCGGTCGTGGCCACGGGCATCTCCTGGGTCCTGCTCGGCGAGGTCCCCGCGGCCCTGGCCTTCGCCGGTGGCGCGCTGTGCCTCCTGGGTGTCGGCATCACCCGCTGGCGACCCCGCCGCACCGTCCCCACCCCTGCGTAGGCATCAGCACCTACCCGCCTAGCGGCCGATCAGGTCGAGCACGAGCTCGCGCAGGATGCCGAAGCCGTTCTGCGTCAGCACCGACTCGGCGTGGAACTGCACCCCGCGGTAGTGCGGGCCCGCGATCAAGTGGATGTCGCCGGTCGGCTCGTCGCGCTCGACCGTGACCCCGGCCGGCAGACCGGAGTCGGGCACCCGCGCCACGAACGTGTTGTAGAACCCCACCGTCTCGGTGCGGCCGAGGACCTCCAGGCGACTCTGCGTGCCCTGGAACACGATGTCCTTGAACACCAGGTCGAGCCCGATCCGGTGGGCCAGCGCCTGGTGGCCCAGGCACACCGCCAGGAACGGACGCTCCTCCCGCAGCAGCTCGTCGACGACGCCGTGGATCACCGCGATCTTGGGGTCGTCGACGTCGCGCGGGTCGCCGGGGCCCGGGCCGACCACGACGAGGTCGTAGCCGTCGAGAGCCGCGGGGCCCTGCTCGCGCAGCACCGCGGCGTCGTGGCGCACGACGTCGGTCGTCATGCCCAGCACGCCGAACACGTGCGACAGCATGTTGACGAAGTCGTCCTCGCC
>CAYRZN010000029.1:6297-19398 GCA_964428825.1 uncultured Aeromicrobium sp. | reverse complement strand
GCCGACCGGCACCTGGTCGGCCTGGTAGAGCAGGATGTCGGCGGCCATCAGGATCGGGTACGTGAAGAGCCCGACGCTCGCGGTGTCGCTGCCGTTCTTGGCCGACTTGTCCTTGAACTGCGTCATGCGCCCGGCCTCGCCGAACCCCGTGATGCCGTTCAGGATCCAGGCGAGCTGTGCGTGCTCCGGCACGTGGCTCTGCACGAACAGGGCACTGCGCTCGGGGTCGACGCCCGAGGCCAGCATCTGCGCGGCGGCCACGTAGGTGCGCTCACGCAGCAGCGCCGGGTCGTAGTCGACCGTGATCGCGTGCAGGTCGGGGATGAAGTAGAACGCCTCGAACTCGTCCTGCAGCGCCACCCACTGCCGGAAGGCACCGAAGTAGTTGCCCAGGTGGTAGGAGTCGGCGGTGGGCTGGGCCCCGGAGAGCGCCCGAGGTCGCCGCGGTGTGCCAGACCGAGGGGGGGAAGCGTCGGACATGGCCAGCATCATGCCAGCCCGTCTGTGGACGGCCTCCACACCCCGGTGTCCGCGCTCGCCTAGGGTCGGTGCGTGGTGGAGATCAAGCAGTGGCACGTGCCCGGACGCGTCAACCTGATCGGCGAGCACCTCGACCACAACGGTGGTCCCACGCTCCCGTTCGCGATCGACCGTGGGCTCACGGTCAAGGCCAGGCGACGCGACGACGACCTGGTGGCGGTCTGGAGCGGCGGCGAGCGCGCCGACGTGTCCCTGTCAGTGGCGCCGGGCGAGGTCGACGGCTGGGCCGGGTACGTCGCCGGCACCGTCTGGGCCCTCCAGCAGGCCGGTCACCGTGTCGTCGGCACCGACCTCGTCGTGGAGTCGACACTCCCCCGCGGAGCGGGCCTCGCCTCGTCGGCGGCCCTGACGTGCGGCGTCGCGCTGGCGCTCGACGACGTTGCCGGCACCGAGATCGACCGCCACGTGCTCGCCGCCGTCGCGCAGCGCGCCGAGACCGACTTCGTGGGCGCCCCCGTCGGACGCATGGATCAGCTCGCCGTCCTGCTCGCGACGGCGGGCCACGCGCTGCTGATCGACCACCGCCCCGACCCGCCCACCACGAGCGACGTCGAGCTCGACCCCGCCTCGGCCGGACTCGCGCTCGCCGTGATCGACACCCGGGTGCACCACGACCTGGCGGCCGGCGAGTACGCCGTGCGCCGTGAGGAGTGCGCCGCCGCGTGCGCCGAGCTCGGACTCGACCACCTGAGCGCAGCCCAGGTCGATGCCGTGTTCAAGCTCGACGACCCCGTGCTCGTCCGGCGCACGCGGCACGTCATCACCGAGACGACGCGCGTGCGTGGGGCCGTCAAGGCGCTGCGCACCGGCGGCTGGGAGCAGCTCGGCACGATCCTCACCTCGTCGCACGAGTCCCTGCGTGACGACTTCGAGGTCAGCTGTCCCGAGCTGGACCTCGCGGTCGAGCTCGCGCTCGAGCACGGCGCCCTGGGGGCGCGCCTGACGGGAGGCGGATTCGGCGGCAGCGTCATCGCCCTCGTGCCCGTCGATCGGGCCGCTGCCATGGCCACCGCGGTCAAGGAGGCCTTCGTCGAGCGCACCTGGGCCGAGCCCGTCGTGGCGCCGGTGCGCCCGTCGGCAGGTGCCAGACTGGTCCCGTGACCTCCCCCCGCACGACCGGACGCATCGCCTACCAGGGCGAGCCGGGCGCCAACTCGCACATCGTCTGCCAGCAGCACCACCCCGAGCTCGAGGCCGTGGCCTGCGCGTCGTTCGAGGACGTCTTCGCCGCGGTCCGCTCCGGCGCCGCCGACCTGGCCATGATCCCGATCGACAACACGATCGCGGGTCGCGTGGCCGACATCCACCACTTCCTGCCCGACTCGGGGCTGCACATCGTGGCCGAGCACTTCCTGCGCATCCGCTTCCACGTCATGGCCGTGCCCGGGGCCACCCTGGAGTCCATCCGCACGGTGCACAGCCATGTGCACGCCCTCGGCCAGTGCCGCCGCATCATCGCCCGCCTCGGCCTCACGACCGTGATCTCCGGCGACACCGCCGGGGCCGCCCGCGAGATCGCCGACGCGGCCGATCCCACGCAGGCGGCGATCGCCCCGCCGCTCGCGGCCGACATCTACGGCCTCGAGGTGCTCGCCACGGACGTCGAGGACGAGGACCACAACACGACACGGTTCGTCGTGCTGTCGCGCGAGCCCGTGCGGCCGGCCCCCGGTCCGGGACCGATCGTCACGACGTTCATGTTCAACGTCCGCAACCTGCCGGCCGCGCTCTACAAGGCGCTGGGCGGCTTCGCCACGAACGGCGTCAACATGACCAAGCTCGAGTCGTACATGGTCGGCGGGGAGTTCACCGCGACGCAGTTCCTGGCCGAGGTCGACGGGCACCCCGACGACCCGGGCCTGGCGCGGGCGCTCGAGGAGCTCACGTTCTTCACGACCGACGTCCGGGTCCTGGGCGTCTACCCGGCCGACGCGTACCGCGCCAGCCACTGACGCCGAGGCTGCCCCCGTGAGCCCCCTCACCTGGCCGTTGTCCGTGCCGGTCCTGACCGACGGCGTCGTGACGCTGCGCGCCCACACGCCGGCCGACCTGCCCGCCATGCTCGAGACCGCCACCGACCCGGACATGGTGCGGTGGACCGCGGTGCCGACCCCCTACGGCCCGAACGAGGCGACCCGCTTCCTCGGCGACGTCGTCCAGGCCGGATGGGACGCCGGCAGCCACGTGATGTGGGCCATCGAGGTCACGGGCGACGACGGGCACCCGCAGTTCGCGGGGGACGTCGTCATCCGCGGACGCGGGGTCTCGACGATCGGGTTCTCGCTGCACCCCGCCGCGCGCGGTCGCGGTGTCATGACGGCTGCCGTGCGGCTCGCGGTCATGGAGGCTTTCTCCACCGGCTTCACCGAGGCCGTCCACTGGCAGGCCCACGTCGGCAACCTGCCGTCCTTGCGCGTCGCGCACGCCTGCGGGTTCCGCCTCATCGCCGAGGTGCCGGGGCTGCTGTTCGAACGCGGCCGGTTGATCGACGGGTGGCAGGGCGTCCTCACGTTCGGCGACCCGATGTTCGCGCGCGGCGCGTGGGCCGGCGACGCCGTCCTGGACGTCCGCACGGCGCTCGGACGTTCCCTCCGGCTCCGCCCCGCGCAGGGCGGCGACGTCCCGCGCCTCACCGAGGCCCTTGCCGACGCGTCGACCCAGCGGTGGCTGGTCGGCACCGCCACCGACGAGCCCGGCACCCGCACGGCGGTGAGCCGCTGGTGGTGGCGCGCCGCGACGGGTCAGCAGGCCACCTGGGTCGTGGCCGACGGGGGCACCGACGTGGCGCTCGGCCAGGTCTGCGTCATGGACCTGCTCGGGATCGACACCACGAGCGGCGAGATCGGCTACCTGCTGCATCCCGATGCGCGTGGCCAGGGCGTCCTGCGAACAGCCGTCCCGGCCGTCGTGCAGCACGCGTTCGATCCCGACGGGCTCGACCGCCGACGGCTCACCGCCGCCGCGGCCGTGGGCAACGACGCGAGTCTGGCGATCCTGCGCGGTGCCGGATTCGTCTCGACCGGACGCCAGACCGCCGCCGAGCCCCTCGGCGACGGCACGTTCGCCGACCTGCACGAGCTCGAGCTCCTGCGCTGACGGTCGACCCCGCACCGGCGTGATGGGGCCGGCGTGATGGAGAAAACTGGTTGCTGAGGGCAATCATGTCGGTCCGAAGCGGCAGACTGGACCCATGACCTCCTCCGCTCCCGCCGCATCGTCGACCTCGGGACTCCCGGACGACTACCGCCCCTGGCCGGCCCTCTGGGCCATGGTCATCGGCTTCTTCATGATCCTGCTCGACAACACGATCGTGTCGGTCGCGACGCCCGACATCATCCGTGAGCTGCGCACCGACTTCACGAACGGCATCTGGGTCACGAGCGCGTACCTGCTCGCCTACGCCGTGCCGCTGCTCATCACGGGGCGCCTCGGTGACCGCTTCGGCCCCAAGAACGTGTACCTCGTCGGCCTGGTCATCTTCACGCTCGCCTCGCTCTGGTGCGGCCTGACCGGCTCCATCGAGGGGCTCATCGTCGCCCGGGTCGTGCAGGGACTCGGTGCCGCGCTGATGACCCCGCAGACCATGGCCGTCATCACCCGCACGTTCCCGGCGGCCAAGCGCGGCAGCGCCATGGCGCTGTGGGGCGCCACGGCGGGCGTCGCCACCCTGGTCGGCCCGATCCTCGGCGGCGTCCTGGTCGACCTGGCCGGCTGGGAGTGGATCTTCTTCATCAACGTGCCGGTCGGGATCATCGGGTTCGTCCTGGCCGTCCGCCTCGTCCCGGTGCTGCCGACGCACAGCCACAGCTTCGACCTCGTCGGTGTCGCGCTGAGCGCCGCCGGCATGTTCCTGCTGGTGTTCGGCATCCAGGAGGGCGAGAAGTACGACTGGGGCCAGATCGACGGCTTCCTCAGCGTGCCGCTGCTGATCGGGGCCGGCGTCGTCGTGCTCGCCCTGTTCTTCTGGTGGCAGACCCGCGTGGGCACCGAGCCGCTCGTGCCGCTCAGCCTCTTCCGCGACCGCAACTTCGCCGTCGCCAACATCGGCATCGCGCTGGTCTCGGCCGCCATCACCGCCATGGCCCTGCCCTTCATGTTCTACGCCCAGGGCGCGCGCGGCTGGAGCCCCATCCAGGCGGGACTCTTCATGCTGCCGATGGCCGTGGTGCTGATCGGGCTGTCGCCGTTCGTGGGCCGGCTGGTCGACACGGTCCACCCGCGCAACATCACGGTCGTCGGGTTCTCCACCGCGGCGATCGCGATGGCCTGGACCGGCCTGCTGATCGAGGTCGACACCCCGGCGTGGCAGCTGTTGATCCCCATGGCGCTCTTCGGCGTCTCGAACGCCTGCCTGTGGGCGCCGCACGGGGCCACCGCGACCCGCAACCTCCCCATGTCGGCGGCCGGGGCGGGGGCCGGGGTCTACAACACGACCCGCCAGGTCGCCGCAGCGCTCGGCAGCGCCGCCATCGCCTCCCTGATCGGCGCGCGGCTCTCGGCCAACGGTCTCGAGGGTGGGGCCGACTCCTTCCAGGCCGCCGGCACCTCGATGCCCCCGCAGATCCAGGAGCCGTTCGCGCAGGCGATGTCGGAGGCCTACTGGCTGCCCGTGGCGTGCTTCGCGGCGGGCCTCGTGGTGGTCATGTTCTTCCGGGCTCCGAACCACGACCGCGAGCCCGTGGTCGACACCGAGGCGGCCGCGCCGACCACCGGCTGAGCAGCGGAGGCGTTCGTCCGCACCCCCTAGGCTGCCTCCGTGGGGGAGCTACTCGAGCGGATCAACGACTTCGCGATCGACCTCGGTGGTTCGCCCTGGGTCTACGTCGTGGTGCTGGCCTTCGCCGCGATCGACGCGTTCTTCCCTCCGCTGCCCAGCGAGTCGGTCGTCGTCGCGCTCGCCGCGATCGGCGCGAGCACGGGCGATCCTGAGCTCGTGCTCCTGGCCCTGGCGGCCGGCGCCGGCGCCTTCCTCGGCGACAACTTCACCTTCCGGGTGGGGCGCGCGGTCGGGGTGGAGCGATTCGCGCTCGACAAGCGGCCCCGGCTCGCGAGCGCGGTCGAGCGGGCCGAGCGCGAGCTCGACCGCCGCGCGGCGATCCTGATCCTGACGGCCCGCTACGTCCCGGTCGGGCGCACCGCGGTGAACCTCACTGCGGGCGCCACAGGATTCCCCTACCGCCGGTTCCTTCCCCTCAGCGCCCTCGGCGCGAGCTCGTGGGCTGCGTACTCGGTGCTGATCGGGGTCGTCGCCGGCACGTGGGTCAAGGAGAACCCCCTGCTGGGGGCGGCCGTGGCGGTCGTCATCGCCGCCGGCCTGGGCTTCCTGATCGACCACCTCCTGCAGCGCAGGCACCGCGGTGACGACGCCACGGACGCCGAGCCCGGCCCCGCCTGAGTCGACCGTTCGCCGGCGGGTGCGGCACCCCTGCGCCCGTGTGACGATCAGGAGATGACCGAACGCGACGAGCCCTCCCCGGAGCACCAGCGCCCAGACGGCGTGAGCGACACGACGGTCGAGGCCCTCGGCAAGCTGTCCGAGGCGCTCGAGGCGGTCGAGATCGCGCGCGGGTCGCTCTACCAGTTCCACCGGCTCTCCGGCACCGCCGACCTCACCGCCGGCGAGGCCGTGGACCTGTTCCGCGAGGCGGGGCACGACGACATCGCCGACCGCGTCGAGCGCGAGCTCGTGGGTCGCAACGTGCTGCCGGGCCGATGGACGTTCCAGATCGTGGAGGCGTACGACGACGACTACTACGCGACGTTCCGCCGCCTCGAGCAGGACGCGCGCGACGAGCTCGTCCAGGGGCGCCGGCACCTCTTCGAGGCGGAGATGAAGGAGGACCGACGCACGCACGGGCGACCCCACCACGAGGCGCGTCCGGACTGATCGGACGGGGTGACGACCAACTCGGTCTCAGGATGCGTCCCGGCGTCTCACATCGTGGAATTGGTCGGCCGGGCTGCAGATCTTCCCTAGGTTTTCCGGCAGGCGGCACCGATTCCTGCGGGTGCCGACGACCGGAGGACCCCACCATGAGCCTGACCCGACGTCATCGTCGCGCCGCCGTGGCCGTCGCGACCGCCGCGCTGCTCGCACTCGGTGCCTGCGCCAGCGCGGGAGGAAGCGCCGGTGAGGACGGCACGGAGGTCGTCGACCTCGTGGGCTTCGCCGTGCCCGAGGCCGCGAACAAGGCCATCGAGGCCAAGTTCAACGAGACCAGCGAGGGCGAGAACGTCGACGTCCGCGGCTCGTACGGCCCGTCCGGCGACCAGAGCCGCAAGGTCGAGGCCGACCCGGAGATCGCCGACTACGTGCACTTCTCGCTCGAGGGTGACGTCGAGCGACTCGTCGAGGCCGGGCTGGTCGCCGAGGACTGGAAGGACAACGACCACCAAGGCATCGTGTCGCGCTCCGTCGTCGTGCTGGTGGTGCCCGACGGCAACCCCAAGAACATCCAGGGATGGGACGACCTGACCCGCGACGACATCTCGATCGTGACCCCCGATCCCGACTCGTCCGGGGCTGCGCGCTGGAACATCCTCGGCGCCTACGGCCACGCGGTCGCCGCGGGCAAGACCGAGGACGAGGCGAGCTCCTTCCTCGTCGACGTCTTCCGCAACGTCGACCAGTGGGCCGCCAGCGGTCGTGAGGCCACGACGGCCTTCGACACCGGCGAGTACGACGTCCTGATCAGCTACGAGAACGAGGCCATCCTGGCCCGCCAGAGCGGCAAGGCGTACGACTACGTCGTTCCCGACGACACGCTGCTGATCGAGAACCCCGGCACGGTGCTGATCGACGCCCCCGAGGCGGCCACGACCTGGCTCGACTTCGTCGTCAGCGACGCCGGACAGACCGAGTTCGTCAAGAAGGGCTTCCGCTCGGTCAACGACGACCTCGACGGCATCGAGGTCGAGGGCGCCAACGACCCGAGCGACCCGTTCCCGACGCCCACCACCCTGCTCACGATCGCCGACGACTTCGGTGGGTGGGACGCGGTCAACGCGAAGTTCTTCGCCGAGGAGAACGGCCTCATCAAGCAGCTGCGGGACCAGGCCAACCAGGGGTGAGCCCGCTCAGCACCGATCGCTCCAGCATCGATCACACCGACCCGGCGCCCGCGCAGACCCCTCTGCGCCGGCGCCGGGCGCGGCGCTCCACGCTCACCCCGGCGAGCGGCGTCGGCCTCGGCCTGGCCGTGGTCTGGTTCAGCCTGCTCGTCCTGATCCCGCTCGCCGCCGTCGTGATCGCGGCGGCCGAGGGCGGGTGGGACACGTTCGTGAACACCCTCACCGACGGCGACACCGCAGCGGCGATCCGGCTCACGGTCGTCGAGGCGGCACTCGTGACGATCGTCAACGTCGTGATGGGCACCGTCATCGCCTGGGTGCTCGTCCGTGACCGGTTCCCCGGCAAGCGCATCCTCGAGGTCGTCATCGACCTCCCCTTCGCGCTGCCCACGATCGTCGCCGGGCTCGTGCTGCTGAGCCTGTACGGCCCCGACAGCCCGGTGGGCGTCAACGTGGTGAACAGCCGTCAGGGCATCTTCCTGGCCCTGCTGTTCGTGACCCTGCCGTTCGTCGTGCGCACGGTGCAGCCCGTGCTGCTCGAGCTCGACGCCGAGGTCGAGGAGGCGGCCGCCTCGCTCGGGGCGTCCCGCGCCACGACGTTCCGTCGCATCATCCTGCCGGCGCTCGCCCCGGCCATCGCCGCGGGCGCGTCCCTCGCGTTCGCCCGGGCCATCAGCGAGTTCGGCTCGCTCGTGCTGATCGCCGGCAACCAGCCACGCAACACCGAGGTCGCCTCGCTCAAGATCCTCAAGTACATCGAGGGTGACCAGCAGGCGGCCGCCGCGTCGGTCGCGGTGCTGCTGCTGCTCGTCGCCGTCGTCGTCATCGTGGCGCTCGACCTCATCTCCCGAAGGGTGGCGGCCCGTGGCTGACGTCATCCCCACTCCCCTGGACGACGCCGCCGTCCGGCCGGCGGGGCGCCGGGTGCGCAGCGAGCGCGGTCCGCTGGCCTACGTCCTGCGCACCGTCGTGGTCGTCTACCTGTTCTTCCTCGTCGTGTGGCCCGTGTCGGTCGTGGTGCAGCGCGCCTTCGCGCCGACCGACGGCAAGCCCGGCGGGATCGGTCCGCTGTGGGAGCGGCTCACCGATCCTGCGGCGATCTACGCCTTCAACCTCACGCTGACGGTGTCGTTCTGGGCCGTCGTCATCAACACGGTCTTCGGGGTCGGCATCTCGCTGCTGCTCGTGCGCCACCGGTTCCCGGGCCGCCGGGCGCTCTCGGTCCTGATCGACCTGCCCATGAGCGTCTCCCCCGTCGTGATCGGCCTGGCGCTCGTGCTGACGTACAGCACGTCGCTCGGCATCTTCGGCGACGTGCTGCAGGCCACCGGTCTGCGCATCATCAACTCGACGCCAGGACTGATCATGGCCACCGCGTTCGTGAGCCTGCCGCTCGTGATCCGCGAGGTCGTCCCGGTGCTCGAGGAGGTCGGCGACGACGCCGAGACCGCCGCCAAGAGCCTCGGCGCCACGGGCTGGCAGGCCTTCTGGCGCATCACCCTGCCGACGATCAAGTGGGCCGTCGTCTACGGAGTCGTCCTGAGCGCGGCCCGTGCGATCGGCGAGTACGGCGCGGTCCGCATCGTCAGCCGCGGTGCCGAGTTCAACGGCGAGACCGCCACCTTGCTGATCCAGAACGAGTACGGCGCCTTCAACGAGGCCGCGGCCTACGCCGCCGCGTTCGTGCTCGTCGTGCTGGCCGTCCTCGCCCTCGTCGTCATCACCGTCATCCGACCCCAGGAGTCGCACCGATCATGAGGACCCCGTTCGTGAGGAAGCAGCCATGAGCATCGAGATTTCAGGTGTCAACAAGTACTTCGGTGACTTCGCGGCGCTGACCGACATCAACCTGACGATCCCGACCGGTCAGCTCACCGCGCTGCTCGGCCCGAGCGGCGGCGGCAAGTCGACCCTGCTCCGCGTCATCGCCGGCCTCGAGGAGGCCGACACCGGCACGGTCACGATCGAGGGCAACGACGCGACCGCCCTGCCCGTCCAGAAGCGCAACGTCGGCTTCGTGTTCCAGCACTACGCCGCGTTCAAGCACCTCAGCGTCCGACGCAACATCGCCTTCGGCCTCGAGATCCGCAAGCGTCCCAAGGCCGAGGTCAACGCGAAGGTCGAGGAGCTGCTGGAGCTCGTCCACCTGACCCAGTGGGGCGACCGCAAGCCGGCCCAGCTGTCGGGCGGCCAGCGCCAGCGCATGGCGCTCGCACGCGCCTTGGCGATCGAGCCGTCCGTGCTGCTGCTCGACGAGCCGTTCGGCGCGCTCGACGCCAAGGTCCGCAAGGAGCTGCGCGACTGGCTGCGTCGCCTCCACGACGAGGTCCACGTGACCACGGTGTTCGTGACGCACGACCAGGAGGAGGCGCTCGAGGTCGCCGACCAGATCGTCGTCATCAACGACGGCAGGATCGAGCAGATCGGCACCCCCGACGACCTGTACGACCGTCCGGCGAGCGAGTTCGTGCTGAGCTTCCTCGGCCCGGTCACGCGCCTGGGTGGCGACCTCATCCGACCGCACGACATCGAGATCTCGCGCTACGAGCAGGCGTCGACCGCCAACGGCCCCATCACGCGGTGGACCCGGGTCGGGTTCGAGGTCCGCCTCGAGATCACGCCGGACGACGTCCTGCACCCCGAGCCCGTGCAGGTCGCGCTGACCCGGACCGAGGCCCGCGCGCTCGACCTCCACCTGGGCGACCGCGTCTGGCTCCGTCCCGCGGTGGGCGCCCAGTCCGTCACGGCGTGATCTGGCGGGCCCTGACCGCGCGGCCACCGACCACGAAGATCAGCACGCCCAGGACGGCCAGGCCGGCGCCGACCAGGCTGGGAGCCCGGTAGCCGTACCCGCCCGCGATCACGATCGACCCGAACCAGGCGCCGAGCCCGTTGCCGACGTTGAGCGCGGAGTGGTTGAGAGCAGCACCGAGCATCTCGGCGTCGCCCGCCTCGTGCATCAGGCGCACCTGGAGGTTGATCGCAACGACCGACCCGAGCCCGCCGATCGCGAACGAGAGCACGGCCAGCGCGACGGGCACCCCGGCCAGCGGCACCACGAGCACCAGCGTCACGGCCGTGGCCACGAACCCGAGCACGACCGACCGCTCGACGTCCCAGTCGGCCATGCGACCCGCGATCCAGGTGCCGCCGACCGAGCCGATGCCGAACGCGAGGAGGAACAGCGGCACGGCCCCCGCACCCAGACCCGCCTCGTCGGTCACGAGCTTCGCGATGTAGGTGTACATCGCGAAGAGCCCGCCGAAGCCGACCATGCCGGCGACGACCGCGACCACGACCTGCGGCCGCTTGAGCGCTGACAGCTCCTGACGCACCGTCGCGCCGGGATTGCCCGGCGTGGCCGGGACGAACGCGAGGATCATGAGCGCCGCGAGCGTCGCGATGGCCAGCACGACCCAGTAGGCGCTGCGCCACCCGAGGTTCTGCCCGAACCACGTGCTCGCCGGCACTCCCGCCACCGTGGCCACCGACAGGCCCAGCATGACCGAGCTGATGGCGCGGCCCCGGTGCTGCGGGGGCACCATGGACGCCGCGATCAGGGAGGCCACGCCGAAGTACGCACCGTGCGGCAGGCCCGCGAAGAAGCGTGCCAGCATGACCGGGCCGTAGGTCGAGGCGAGGGCGGTCATGGCGTTGCCGATGCCGAGGGCCAGCACGAGGGCGACCGCCAGCCCGCGGCGCGGGAGACGGGCCCCCAGCGAGACGAGCAGCGGTGCGCCCACCACGACACCGAACGCATAGGCCGTGATGACGTGGCCCGTCGTCGGCACCGACTCGCCGATGCCACGCGCGATGTCCGGGAGCAGGCCCATCGACATGAACTCGGTCGTCCCGATCGCGAAACCGCCCATCGCGAGCGACAGCAGCGCCAGACCGAGGTGGGCCGGCTGCACGACCGGCCCGACGACCTCGTCGACGACCGGGGCGTCCAGCGGCGCGGCGGTGGGCAGGGCGGAGCTGTCGGAGGTCACCCCTGGTTCAAGGCGCCCGGGCCTCGGCACATTCCGTCGGGACGCCCGCCGCGCCGGTGGGCGTCGTCACAGTCCGCCACCGGCGGCACGGCGGCGGTGGCCGGTAGGATCGTGCTCGGTGAGCCGGGAAGACTGGTCGGCGGGCGCGTCAGCGCTCTCACGTCGTCGCGACCCCACTCGAGGAGACCTGTGACCTCCCCTGCCCCCTCCGCCCTGGCCCGCACGAGCTCCTGGCTCGCGCGCGAGACCTCCGGCGGCATCCTGCTGATGATCGCCGCCGTCGTCGCCCTGACGTGGGCGAACTCGCCGTGGCGGGACGCCTACCACGGTCTCACCGAGACGGTCCTCGGTCCGAGCGCACTGCACCTGGACCTCGACCTCGCCCACTGGGCGGCCGACGGTCTGCTGGCGATCTTCTTCCTGGTCGTCGGGCTCGAGCTCAAGCACGAGATCCGGGTCGGGAGCCTGCGCGACCCCCGCGAGGCGGCCGTGCCGATGCTGGCGGCGGTGGGCGGCATGGTGGTCCCTGCCGCCCTGTTCGCGGCCGTCGTGCTGGTCGACGGCGGTGGTGACGGGCTCCACGGCTGGGCCATCCCCACCGCGACCGACATCGCCTTCGCCCTCGCCGTCCTGGCGGTCCTCGGCCGCGAGCTGCCGCTCGCGCTGCGCACGTTCCTGCTGACCCTCGCCGTGGTCGACGACCTGCTCGCGATCACGATCATCGCGATCTTCTACTCCAGCGACCTCGCGCCGCTGTACCTGCTCGGCGTCGTGGCCGTGCTCGTGGCGTTCCGGTGGGCCGTGACCCGCAGGAAGCTGCGTGCCGTGGTGCTGGTCCCCCTGGGACTCCTGGCGTGGTACCTGATGCACGAGTCGGGCGTGCACGCCACGGTGGCCGGCGTGCTGCTGGGCTTCTGCGTCCCGGCCGAGCCCGTCCACGACGAGCCCGAGGCACGGACGACACGCCTCACGCACCGGGTCGAGATCGTCTCCTCCGGGTTCGCGCTGCCGGTGTTCGCGTTCTTCTCGGCGGGCGTCACGGTCGTCGGCGAGGTCGGTGCGGTGCTCACCTCGCCCATCGCGCACGGCGTCGTCGCAGGTCTGGTCCTGGGCAAGGTCATCGGCGTCCTCGGCACGACGGCCCTCGTCACGCGGTTCACCAGCTTCCACCTCGCGCAGGGCATCGGCCTGCGCGACCTGCTGCCGATCAGCCTCCTGACCGGCATCGGGTTCACGGTGTCGCTGCTGATCGCCGAGCTGTCGTACACCGGGGTCGAGAACCTGGCCTCCGCCAAGGCCGCGGTCCTCGGCGCCTCGCTCCTCGCCGCGGTCCTCGGAGCCCTCGCGCTGCGGCACGACGCGCGCCGTGCGCGCGACGCCGACATGAACCGCGACGGCATCCCCGACGGCGACCTGCCCCGCATCGGAGATGCTTGATCGGTACCGCATCGGAGATGCTTGATCGGTACCGCATCGGAGATGCTTGATCGGTACCGCA
>CAYRZN010000029.1:0-6197 GCA_964428825.1 uncultured Aeromicrobium sp. | reverse complement strand
TCGGCGACTGACCGCGCACCTCTCGGGGCGTCCCCCAGGCGCCGGGTGTGCCGACTCGCCCGCCTGCGCTACGTTGGCGATGTCGCCCAGGTCACACCTCCCGAGGAGCATCGATGAACGAGACCCCGGTCAAGATCGCCGTCACCGGCGCCGCCGGACAGATCGGCTACAGCCTCCTGTTCCGCATCGCCGGGGGCGACCTGCTCGGTCCCGACACCCCCGTCCAGCTGCAGCTGCTCGAGATCGAGCCGGCGCTGAAGTCGCTCGAGGGCGTCGTGATGGAGCTCGACGACTGCGCGTTCCCGCTGCTCGACTCGGTCGAGATCGGGTCCGACCCCCGTCAGGTCTTCGCCGGCGTCAACCTGGCGCTGCTCGTCGGTGCTCGTCCCCGCAGCGCCGGCATGGAGCGCGCCGACCTGCTGGAGGCGAACGGCGCGATCTTCACCGCCCAGGGCAAGGCCTTGAACGAGGTGGCCGCCGACGACGTCCGCATCGGCGTCACGGGCAACCCGGCCAACACCAACGCGCTCATCGCGATGAGCAACGCCCCCGACATCCCGCGTGAGCGCTTCAGCGCCCTGACCCGGCTCGACCACAACCGCGCCCTCAGCCAGCTGCACGGCCGCACCGGCGTGCCGGTGGCCGACATCCGCAAGGTCACGATCTGGGGCAACCACTCCGCGACGCAGTACCCTGACATCTTCCACGCCGAGATCGACGGCCGGCCGGCGGTCGACGTGATCAACGACCTCGACTGGGTCGAGAACACGTTCATCCCCACGGTCGCCAAGCGCGGCACCGCCATCATCGAGGCTCGCGGGGCGTCGTCGGCGGCCTCCGCCGCCTCGGCCACGATCGACGCCGCTCGCGACTGGCTCCTCGGGTCGCACCGCGACGACTGGGTCTCGATGGCGGTCGCGTCCGACGGCTCCTACGGCATCCCCGAGGGCCTGATCTACTCGTTCCCGGTCACCACCTCGGACGGCTCCTGGAGCATCGTCCAGGACCTCGAGATCAACGACTTCAGCCGCCAGCGGATGGACGCCACGGCCGCCGAGCTCACCGAGGAGCGCGAGGCGGTCACGAAGCTCGGCCTGGTCTGAGCGAGGCGGCTCACCACCGTCCCGCCGCCCGGCGTCGTCAGGCGTCGGGACCGGAGTCGATCACGACGCCGAGCACCAGCAGCGAGGTGCCGAGCAGCGTCGTCCACGCGATGTCGAATCCGCGACCCCGCACGGCCAAGAGGCCCTTGTGCTCCTCCGGCACCACCGCGCGGAGCGTGGCCGAGACCAGGAACGTGGCGCCGACCAGCAGGATGCCGCGACGCCAGTAGCCGAGGGCGACCAGACCGAGACCCACCATGACGAGCAGCAGGAGCACGATGTAGGCCTGCGTCCCGCGTGACCGCGGGACCAAGGAGCTCACGCCGGGTCCTGGTCGAGCGCCTTCTCGGTCGCGTCGACGACGTTGGCGAGCAGCATCGCCCGGGTCATGGGGCCCACCCCACCCGGGTTCGGCGCGACCCAGCCCGCGACCTCGAGCACGTCCGGGTGGAGGTCACCGACGATCTTGTTGTGCTCGTCGCGGCTCACGCCGACGTCGAGCAGGGCCGCGCCGGGCTTGACCATGTCGGCCGTGATGATGCCGGGAACCCCCGCGGCGGCGATCACGATGTCGGCCCGGCGCACCTCGGCGGCCAGGTCGCGCGTACCCGTGTGGCAGAGCGTGACGGTGGCGTTCTCGCTGCGGCGCGTCAGCATGAGTCCCATGGGGCGGCCGACCGTGATGCCACGTCCCACGACGGCAACGTTCGCACCGGCGATCGGCACCTCGTGACGGCGGAGCAGCTCGATGATGCCCCGTGGCGTGCACGGCAGCGGGGCGGGCTCCCCCAGCACGAGCCAGCCGAGGTTCGTGGGGTGCAGGCCGTCGGCGTCCTTGGCGGGGTCGATGCGTCCGATCACGGCGTTCTCGTCGAGTCCGCGCGGCAGGGGCAGCTGCACGATGTAGAGCGTGCACTCGGGGTCGTCGTTGAGCTGGTCGACCGCCGCCTCGACCTCGGCCTGCGTGGCCGTGGCCGGCAGGTCGATGCGGATCGAGCGAATGCCGATCTCGGCGCAGTCGCGATGCTTGGCACCGACGTACCACTGGCTGCCGGGGTCGTCGCCGACGAGGATCGTGCCGAGCCCCGGGACGACGCCACGTTCGGCGAGTGCCGCGACCCGCGTCGTGAGCTCGGACTTGATCGCGGCGGCCGCCGCCTTGCCGTCGAGGATCTGCGCAGTCACGAGGACGAGTCTCCCACGAGCGATCCGGCCGCCGCGATCGGCAGGCTCCCCCGCCGGAGCACCGCACGCCCCCTAGACTCATGGGCCGGGGCGCCCCGTGTGAACAACGGGACGAAAGCACGAACTCACGATCGAGGTGTCCAGATGTCGCGAGCGCAACTCAGCCAGGTCCGCAGCCGCGCACGACGCGAGGCGCTGCTGGCCGCGGCGATCGAGCTGTTCGCGGAGGGCGGCGCACGGTCGGTGACGCACCGTGCCGTGGCCGCACGCGCAGGGCTTCCGCCGGCCACCACGACGTACTACTTCGCCTCGATCGAGGAGCTCGTGCGGGAGGCCCTCGCGACCCACCTCGCGGGCTGGATCGAGGTGCTCGAGGCCCTGGCCGACGTCGAGATGGACCCGAGCATCAACCTGGCCTCGACCAGCGAGTTCGTCACGGGCGTCTTCGCGACCCGCAGCCCCGAGAAGGCCGGCACCGAGCTGGCGATCTACCTGGCCGCGGCCCGCGACCCGCAGCTGAAGACCACGGCCGCCGAGGCCCTCCAGGCCCTCGAGGACCTGGCCGTCCGCACCTTCGAGCGGCTTGGCATCCTGGCCGCCCGCGACCTCGCGTCCCAGACCGTCGCCCTCATCGCCGGCAGCGCGCTGCGACGTCAGTGCGCGCAGTACGACGACGCCCAGGAGGCGCGCCTCCTCACCTCGGCCATCCGTCACCTCGTGGCGGGCCACGTGGCCGCGGCCGGGTCCCCCGCCGGCGCCTGACCCCACGTCGCCGACGAGCGACGCGGCCAGCGCGACCCTAGGGTCGACGCATGGTCCGGCTGCGTCGCGTCTCCCCCGACGAACCCGGTTGGTCCCGGGTCAAGCACGGTCGAGGGTTCCGCTACCTGGACGTCGACGGACTGTCGCTGACGCCGGTCGACGTCGAGCGGTGCAAGCGCCTCGTCATCCCGCCGGCCTGGACCGAGGTCTGGATCTGCCCCTTCGACCACGGACACCTGCAGGCGGTCGGCACGGACGACGCCGGACGGCGTCAGTACCTCTACCACGAGGAGTGGCGCCGCCAGCGCGACGCCGAGAAGTTCATGTCGATGGAGTCCTTCGCGAGGTCCCTGCTGAAGAACCGGCGGGTCGCACGTCACGATCTGGGCCGCGACGAGCCCGACCTCACGCGGGCCTGTGCCGTGGCGTTCGGGCTGCTCGACCTAGGCCTGTTCCGCATCGGCAACGAGCAGTACCGTGCCGCCAACGGCAGCCACGGGCTCACGACGCTGGACCGTGACCACGTCACCGTCGAGGGACACCGCATCGCCCTGCACTACCCCGGCAAGTCTGGCCAGGTCATCGACGGCTCGGTCCGCGACGAGCGCCTCGCGCACGCCGTGTGCGCGATGCTCGAGCGCGACGGCGGTTCGGACCGCGCCTTCGCCTGGCGCGACGACACGACCTGGCACGACCTGGACTCGGCGACGGTCAACGCCTACGTCGCCGACGTCCTCGGGCCGGGCTTCACGGCGAAGAACTTCCGGACCTGGCGCGGCACCGTGATCGCGGCCCGGTCCCTCGCGCTCGCCGACGCGACGACTGCCACGGCTCGCAAGCGTGCCGTCAGCGCTGCCATGAAGGAGACCGCCGGCCACCTCGGCAACACCCCGGCGGTCGCTCGGTCCTCGTACGTCGATCCCCGCGTCGTCGACCTGTTCGAGCAGGGCATCACGCTCGGCGACACGGCCCTCGGCAAGCGGCGCCGGATCTCGCCGGGCGCGCCCGTGCCACGGGTGCTGGAACGGTCCGTGCTGCGGCTCCTGCGGCGGAGCGCGTGAGGACCCCGCTCACACAGGTCACCAACCGCTGGTCGAGTGGGTCCGAGGGACGAGGACCCGTATCGAGACCCGTGCACCCGACCGAGCACCGTGCCACCGGGTGGTGGCTGGCGGGTGCCGGCAGGTGAACTGGTCTCGCTCCCCCTAGGACTTCGTCCTGGGAGGTGCCCCCACACGCGCTCGCAGAGCTCGCACGCACTCGACCACCGGGTGGTGCGGCTCTGCGTGGTTGCTCCTCCCTAGTGGAAGAAGTGGCGGGTGCCGGTGAAGTACATCGTGACCCCGGCGGCCTTCGCCGCCTCGATCGTCTCGTCGTCGCGGACCGAGCCGCCCGGCTGCACGATGTACTTCACGCCGGCGTCGATCAGGATCCCCGGCCCGTCGGCGAACGGGAAGAAGGCGTCGGAGGCCGCCACGGCACCGCGGACCCGCTCCTCGCCGGCCCGCTCGACCGCGAGGCGGCACGAGTCGACCCGGTTGACCTGCCCCATGCCGATGCCCACGGAGGCCCCGTCCTTCGCGAGCAGGATCGCATTGGACTTGACCGCGCGGACCGAGGTCCAGGCGAACGCGAGGTCGGCGAGTGTGGCCTCGTCGGCGGGCTCGCCGGCGGCCAGGGTCCACGTGCTCGGGTCGTCCCCTCCGGTCACGGTGCCCCCTGCGTCGACGACGGCGTCGACGCGGTCACGCTTCTGCACCAGGACACCGCCGCTGACCTGGCGGAGCTCGGTCGCCGGGTACTCCCCGAGGTCACGGGCCTGCAGGATGCGGATGTTCCTCTTGCCCTGCAGCACCTCGACCGCGCCGTCCTCGTAGGAGGGCGCGACGATGACCTCGGTGAAGACGTCGGCGACCTGCTGCGCCATGGCCACCGAGATCGGCCGGTTGGCGGCGATCACGCCACCGAACGCCGAGACGGGATCGCACGCGTGCGCGCGGGCGTGGGCCTGGGCGATGTCATCACCCACGGCGATGCCGCACGGGTTGGCGTGCTTGATGATCGCGACCGCGGGACGCTCGTGGTCGAAGGCCGCACGAATGGCCGCGTCGGTGTCGACGTAGTTGTTGTAGCTCATCTCCTTGCCGTGCAGCTGCTCGGCACCGGCGAGACCGCCCCTGTCCGGCGCGGCGTAGAGCGCCGCCTCCTGGTGCGGGTTCTCCCCGTAGCGGAGCACCGCCGACTTGTCCCAGGCCTCACCGACGAAGGCCGGCCAGCCGTCCTCGGCGGTGTCGTACGACGCGGCGAACCAGGAGGCGACGGCGGCGTCGTAGGACGCCGTGTGGGCGAAGGCCTGGGCGGCGAGGTGGCGACGCTGCTCGAACGTGAACCCCCCGGACGACAACGCCTCGCGGACGTCGCCGTAGGCGTCGGGCGACGTCACGATCGCGACCGTGGGGTGGTTCTTCGCAGCGGCCCGCACCATGGAGGGTCCACCGATGTCGATCTGCTCGACGCACTCGTCCGGCGTGGCGCCCGACGCGACGGTCTCGCGGAACGGGTAGAGGTTCACCACCACGAGGTCGAACGGCTCGACGCCGAGCTCGGCGAGCTGGGCGACGTGCGACTCCAGCCGGGAGTCGGCCAGGATGCCCGCGTGCACGCGGGGGTGCAGCGTCTTGACGCGACCGTCGAGGCACTCGGGGAAGCCCGTGAGCTCCTCGACCGGGGTCACGGGCACACCGGCCGCCTCGATCGTCTTCGCGGTCGACCCGGTCGAGACCAGGGAGACACCGGCCTCGTGCAGCGCACGGGCCAGGTCCTCCAGGCCGGTCTTGTCGTACACGGAGACGAGGGCGCGCTTGATCGGGCGCTGGGTCATCGGATGTCCTTCGGTTGGGCGGGCGTCACGACGCGCCGGCCGTCGATCGAGTGGCCGTCGCGGGCCAGGCGGCCCACCCACTCGACCAGCATGCCGCGCTCGCTGGACTTGATGCGTTCGTGGAGGGAGTCGACGGAGTCGTCGTCCCGGACCGGGACCGCCACCTGGGCGACGATGGGCCCGGTGTCGACCCCCGCGTCGACGACGAACAGCGTGGCCCCGGTGATCTTGACGCCGTGCGCCAGGGCGTCGCGGGGTGCGTGCAT
>CAYRZN010000028.1:0-19611 GCA_964428825.1 uncultured Aeromicrobium sp. | reverse complement strand
CCATCGACCTGGCCCAACGCCGCACCACCCGCGAACACCTCCGCCGCATCCGCAAAGCCGCCCGAGACACCCGCGAGCCCGAGTACCCACTCCGCGCCTGAGGTCCTCGCCGCTACCCCGTGACCTCGTCCCAGATCTCTCGCACGGTCGGATGATCGACGTCCAGCTCCTCGGCCTGCGCGACGAGCAGCAGGCCGGTGGTGGTGAGGTGTGCGCGCATCGCCACCTCGGCGTCCCCAGCCTTCCGCGCGACAACGGCCTCGACGATGGGTGCGTGCTCCTCGCCGATCTGCACGAGGTCGCGGGGGCCGGCCGACGTGGGCGGTCCGAGCAGGGCCGTCGTCGACCGCAGGGAGGCGACGATCTCGGCGGCGCGCGGGTTGCCGCCGCCCACCAGCAGGAGGCGGTGCAGCTCGCGGTCGTGCCGCCAAAACTCTCGCTCCTCGCCGTCGGTGGCCGCGGTGCGAAGGCGCGTCATCGCCGACTCGATCGCCGCGAGGGTGTCAGGGTCCCCGCGTCGTGCCACGCGAGCGGCAGCCTGCGGCTCCAGTGCGAGTCGGACCCCGAAGATCTCGGCGATGTCGCGCGACCGGGGGAGCACGACGTGGAAGCCGCGGTTGCGCGCGAACCGCACGAGCCCGGCCTCCTCGAGCTTCAGCAAGCCCTCCCGCACGGGGCTGCGCGAGACGCCGAGCAGGTCGGCCACCTGCTGCACCGAGTACGTCTGGTCGGGCACGAAGGTTCGATCGCGGATGCCGTCGCGCATGGCTTCGACGACGCCCTCGGCGAGGGTCCGACGCTCCGGCAGGGGTTGACTCACATGTAACATGTTACTCATGGAGCAGTCCGCATGACGACCCTCGACATCGCCGCGCCCGGCGTCCGGCTGGACGTCGTCGCCGCGCTGACCGCGCGAGGCCTCGACGTGAAGTCCGACGAAGGCACGCGAGCGATGTACTCGACCGACGCGTCGCTGTACCGCATCCTGCCCACGGCCGTGGTGCGGCCGCGCTCGCGTGACGAGGTCGCCGAGATCCTGGCGGTGTGCCGTTCGCTCGAGGTGCCGGTGACGTCCCGTGGTGCCGGCACGTCGGTTGCCGGCAACGCGATCGGTCGCGGCGTCGTGCTCGACTTCAGTCGGCACATGAACCGGGTGCTGTCCGTCGACGGCGAGGCAGGACTCGCCGTCGTCGAGCCGGGCACGGTGCACGCGGTGCTCCAGAAGCAGGCCATGGCGCAAGGACGCAGGTTCGGTCCCGACCCGTCCACGCACCCCCGCTGCACGATCGGCGGCATGATCGGCAACAACGCCTGCGGATCGCGCACGCTCGGCTACGGCCGCACCAACGACAACGTGGCCGCGCTGGAGGTCATGACCGCGTCGGGCGAGGTGTTCCGCACCGGCTACGGCAGCGACGGCAAGCCGTTCGTCGACGGTGCCGACACCCTGGTCGCCGGCCTTCGCGAGGTCATGGGCCGGCACCTCGGTGTCGCCCGCACGGAGTTCGACCGCTTCGGCCGCCAGGTCTCGGGCTACGCGGTGCACCACCTGCTGCCGGAGCGCTTCGACCTGACCCAGGCACTCGTCGGCTCCGAGGGCACCCTCGGCGTCATCACCGAGGCCACCGTGAAGCTCGTCAGCGACCCGGCACATCGCGTCGTCGTCGCGATCGGGTTCGAGGACATCGTCAAGGCCGGCGAGGCGTCGCCAGCCGTCGTGCAGCACCTGCCCACCGCGTGCGAAGGACTCGACTCGCGGCTGATCGACGTGCTGGTCAGCCGCCGGGGCGCGGGCGCCGTGCCCGATCTCCCGAAGGGCAATGCGTGGCTGTTCGTCGAGCTCGCGGGAGACGACGCCGACGACGTCATGGAGCGAGCGCAGCGCCTCGCGGCCGAGAGGCTCGGCGTCGAGAGCCTCGTGGTCCCGGACCCGAAGGTGCAGGCCCGCCTCTGGCGCATCCGCGAGGACGGCGCTGGGCTGGCGGGCCGCGCTCCGTCCGGCAAGCCGGCCTGGCCGGGATGGGAGGACGCCGCCGTGCCGCCCGACCGTCTCGGCGAGTACCTCGCCCAGTTCGACGCGCTCGTTGCCGACCATGGGTTGACGTCGGCGCCGTTCGGCCACTTCGGCGACGGCTGCATGCATGTGCGCCTCGACTTCCCCTTCGACCGCCCCGACGGTCTTGCGGTGTTCCGCACGTTCTTGCAGTCGGCGGCCGAGCTCGTCGCCTCGTTCGGCGGCACGCTGTCCGGCGAGCACGGCGACGGCCGTGCCCGCAGTGACCTGCTGCCCACGATGTACTCGCCGGAGGCCCTCACGCTGTTCGGTCAGGTCAAGGCCGTCTTCGACCCGACCGACCTGCTCAACCCGGGAGTCCTCGTGGCGCCCGACGCGGCCGACGAGGAGGTGCGCGTTGCCGGCACGTTCCCGAACCGTCGACCTCTCGCGTTCTCCTACGAGGAGGACCACGGCAGCCTCGCCGGAGCGGTGCACCGCTGCACCGGGGTGGGCAAGTGCCGGGCCGACAACACCGCGTCGGGCGGCGTGATGTGCCCGTCCTACCTGGCGACCCGCGAGGAGAAGGACTCCACCCGAGGTCGTGCGCGGGTGCTGCAGGAGCTCGTTCGAGGTGACCGGCTCGACTGGCGCTCGCCCGAGGTCCACGACTCGCTCGACCTCTGCCTGGCCTGCAAGGGCTGCGCCTCCGACTGCCCGACCGGCATCGACATGGCGACCTACAAGTCCGAGGTGCTGCACCAGAGCTACCGCAAGCGCCTGCGCCCCCGCTCGCACTACACGCTGGGCTGGCTCCCACGCTGGAGCCGCCTCGCGGGCCGGTTCCCGCGACTGGCCAACTGGGGCATGCGGCTGCCGCTCGTCGGTCGACTCGCACTGTGGGGCGCCGGTGTCGACCAGCGCCGCAGCATCCCGGCCTTCGCCACCACGCCGTTCCGCCGCTGGTGGCAGGACCGGATGAAGGCGGACCGGGGCGACGCGCCCGCTACGGGCCAGCCGGTGATGCTGTTCGTCGACTCCTTCAGCAACAGCTTCTCGCCGTCGGTCGCCGAGGCCATGGTCACGGTCCTGCAGGACGCGGGCTACGAGCCGCAGCTGCCGTCGGCCGGCACGTGCTGCGGCCTGACCTGGATCACGACGGGCCAGCTCGATGCCGCCAAGCGCATCCTCGGCAGCACGGTGGCCGAGCTCGCGCAAGCGGCCCGGGCGGGCGTCCCGATCGTCGGCGTCGAGCCCTCGTGCACCGCGGTCCTGCGCAGCGACGCGCTCGAGCTGCTCGGCGACGACCCCGAGCGTGGGGACGACGCCCGCCTGGTCGCGAGGTCCACGCGCACGCTCGCGGAGCTGCTCGGTGAGACCGACGGGTGGGAGGCGCCCGACCTCGCCGGCACGACGGTCGTCGCGCAGCCGCACTGTCACCAGCACGCCGTGCTCGGGTGGGCCGCCGACGAGAAGCTGCTCGGCCGCACCGGCGCGCAGGTCACGACGCTCGGCGGCTGCTGCGGTCTCGCCGGCAACTTCGGGGTCGAGATCGGTCACTACGAGGTCTCGGTCGCGGTCGCGGAGCAGAACCTGCTGCCGGCCCTGGACGCCGCACCTGACGCGATCGTGCTGGCCGACGGCTTCAGCTGCCGCACGCAGGTCACCGACCTGCGCGACCGTCCCTCGATGCACCTCGCCGAGCTCCTGGCCTCCAAGCTCGCCTGACGGTGGCTACGGCGCTGGCTGACAGGTGCCGGTGACGGCCTCCTCGGGGTGGCCCCGGACAGGAGTACGTTCGAGTCATGACCACTCCGGCACGACACATCGAGGTCTCCGGCGGGGTGCTCGTCGCCCACGACGGCTCGCGCCACTCCACGGAGGCGCTGCGCGTCGCCGTGCGGCACGCTGCGGCGCTGGGCTGGCCGGTCACGGTCGTGCGCGCCTGGAGCATCGTGACCGCGCCCCGCCCCGAGACCTGGGAACGGGGCTACGTGCCCCCGGTCGACGACTTCGCGGCCGCGACCCTCGCAGTCCTGCAGCGCGACGTCGCCGCGGTGGTGTCGGACAACCCCGAGGTCGACGTCACCGCCACCGTCGTCCAAGGGCCGCCCGGCGAGGCCTTGATCGAGGCGTCCGGTCGTGTGGACCTGGTCGTGGTCGGCAGTCGCGGCCGGGGCGGTTTCGCCGGACTCCTGCTCGGATCGGTGAGCGACCAGGTGGTGCGTCACGCGCGCTGTCCCGTGCTCGTGACGCGAGACCGCGACGCCGAGGCGCCGGCGACCCCGCCCGCTCCGTCGGCAGCGCAGGCCCTCGCCTCGGACGACCCGGAGCAACGTTCACGTCTGGAGGAGGCGTTGGCCAGCGAGCCCGAGCTCGACTGACGACGTGTCCCCGAACCGAGAAGAGCCATGGACCAGCACGGAAGGACGGCGGCGATGAGAGAGCTGACGCAGACCGAGTGCTACGAGCTGCTCGGCGGCACGACGACCGTCGGCCGAGTCGCGTTCGTGAACGATGACGGCCAACAGCTCCTGCCGGTCAACTTCGTTCTGGTCGACCGGGTCATCTACCTGCGGACGGCGACCGACTCCGTCATCGCCGACCTGGCCTCCGGACACGACGACGTCGCCTTCGGTGTCGACTTCCACGACGACCTGCTCGGCCGTGGGTGGAGCGTCACGGTGACCGGATCGTCGTGCGCGGTGGACGCCGTGCCGGCCGGCGACGCCGACGACCCGGTCAGGTCGCCGCAGCCGTGGGCGCCGGGCGAACGAGGTGTGTGCATCGCGGTGACCCCGCGCGCCATCTCCGGACGCCGGGTCCGTCGGGCCTGAATGGGGTGCCCGGGCTCGGGTACTGCCTGGTCGACGGACGACTGGCTCACCGACCGAAGGGACCCCCATGACCTCGATCTGGCTCGACGGTGTCCAGCCGCCCCGCGACGACCCGTGGCTCCCGGCCGCGCCCGAGGTGGTCGTGGTCGGAGCGGGCCTGACGGGCCTGGCGACGGCGGCACTCCTCGCGCGGGGCGGGCTCTCGGTCGCCGTCCTGGAGGCACGCACGGTCGGTGCCGTGACCACCGGCAACACCACCGCGAAGGTCTCGCTGCTGCAGGGCACGGGCTACACCCACCTGTCGCGGCACCACCCGGCCGAGGTCGTGCGGGCCTACGTCGAGGCGAACCGCGAGGGCCAGGCGTGGCTGCAGCGGTACTGCGCCGACCACGACCTGCCGTGGCAGGTCCGTGACACCTTCACGTACGCGGCGTCGCCGAGCGAGGTGTCGACGGTCGAGCAGGAGCTCGAGGCGAGCGCCCGCGCCGGTCTCGACGTCGAGTGGGTCGAGTCGGCTGACGTGCCCTTCCCGTTCCACGGGGGCGTCCGCCTCGCCGACCAGGGCCAGATCGATCCGATGCCGGTGCTGCACGCACTGGTCGACGACCTGCGCCGGCACGGCGGGACGCTCCACCAGAACGTCCGGGTCGCCAGCATTCCGGGGAGGGGTCGTCCCGTGCTGCACCTCGAGGACGGCCGTCGACTCGAGACCGACCGGGTCGTGCTGGCCACCGGCATGCCGATCCTCGACCGCGCCCTGCACTTCGCCCGGCTGGAGCCGGAGCGCTCCTACGGGCTGGCCTACGAGGGCGCCACGCCGCCGACCGGCATGTACCTGTCAGCCGGGTCGTCGTCACGGTCGATCCGCGACCTCCCGCGCCCCGACGGGTCCAGCGCGCTGCTGGTGGGCGGCGCCGGCCATCCCGTCGGACGCGCGGGCTCCCACGCGGCCCACGTCGACGAGCTGCGCTCCTGGACCGACGAGCACTTCGCGGGTGCGCGCGAGACCCACGTGTGGTCGGCCCAGGACTACACGTCCCACGACTTCCTGCCCGTGGTCGGGCCCCTGCCGAACAGTGGCGGCCGCATCTTCGTGGCCTCCGGGTACCGCAAGTGGGGCATGACGAACGCGATCGCCGCCGCGCACGCACTCAGCTCGACGATGCTCGGTGGCCGCAACGACTGGGCCGACGTCCTGGCGTCACGGTCGACCACACCGTCCGACGTCGGACGCCTCGCCTCGATCAACGTCAAGGTGGGCGCGGCGATGGTGGCCGGGTATGCCGCGGCGGAGGCGACCAGCGTCACCGCTCCCGCATCCGGGGAGGGCCGGGTCGGGCGCCGCGGACTGAACCCGGTCCCGGTCGGCCGGTCGAACGTCGACGGGCGCGAGTGCGCGGTCGCCGCCGTCTGCACGCACCTGGGTGGCGCCCTGCGCTGGAATGACCAGGAACGAAGCTGGGACTGCCCGCTCCACGGCTCGCGATTCGCGCCGGACGGAGAAGTCCTGGAGGGCCCGGCGACCCGGGCACTGCGGCCTGCGACCACCGAGGATTGACCTCGTGGCACGGCCTGTGCCCTGTGACACACTGGAACACGTGAACGACGAGCAGCCGAAGAAGGTCGTGCGCCGCGTCGTGAAGCGCACGGTGGTGCGGCCGGTGAGCGACGTGGGCCGCGACGAGCGCCCCAAGGTTGCGGCGCCCGGTCGCGACTCCGCCCCCCGCACCCGCACCGTCACGAACCCGAGCACGGGGCGCACCGTCACGCTCGGCGGCCGCCCCGCCGACCGCGGAGCCGCTGCGACGACGCCAGGTCCTGCCGCGAGGACGACGCCGCGCGGCACGCCGGCGCCGGTGCCGGCGAAGCCGAAGGTGGCCCGCCGCAACCCGCGCGACGTCCTCGACGACTGGCGTCTGGCCGTGACCGACCGTTCGGCCGGGGCAGGCCGTGTCATCCGCAGCGGCACCGGCGCAGTGGGAACGGGCGTCCGCACTGTTGGCCGACGCGTGCTGGGCGTGCGTCTTCCGCACTGGCCCGACGTCCGGGGCGTCCTGGCCACGGCCGTGGTCACGGGCCTCGTGGTCGTCGGGCTGGGCGCCGCGACGCTGGAGGTGTTCGACCGCATCTTCGGCGTCAAGTCCGGCGGGGCGTGGGGCGTTCTGGCGTTCGCCCTCATCGCCGTCGCGGCCTTCGCCGTCAGCCGCACGGTGCTGCGCTGGTTCGGCCACCCGAGCGCGGTCGCCACCGCGGCCCTCGCGCAGCTGTTCGGCGTCGTCCTGCTCCTGATCCTGCTGCCGACCAACGCCCAGAGCCTGTGGTCGCTCCTGATCGTGCCCGCCGTCTCGGTCGCCTCGCACCTGGCGGCGCACGGAGGCGTGCTGCTCGCCGAGGCCGAGGACTCGCGCGACCCGAGCGACGAGGCCGAGGCGCGCGACGGCGTCACCGTGCGCTGAGGCCAACCGGCCCCCGTACCCTGTGTGCGGAGAGACCACCCGGGGCCCGTCGTCGATCGGCGCCCCGACCAGCGACGAGGACGCCTGTGCGACGACTGCTCACCGTGACCCTGACCGCCATCCTGGCCCTCGTGCTGTCGGCCTGCCAGGGCGAGAGCGAGGTGCCCGAGCCGCGACCGACCCCGACCGGAGTCGCCAGCGGTCTCGTTCCGGGTGCGTGCGTCGCGGCGTCAGGGGACGCCACGGTCCTGGGTGACACGCCCGTGACGGAGTCCGCCATCGT
The DNA here is from genome assembly GCA_964428825.1 of uncultured Aeromicrobium sp. Lineage (GTDB taxonomy): Bacteria > Actinomycetota > Actinomycetes > Propionibacteriales > Nocardioidaceae > Aeromicrobium. The sequence goes on along the minus strand of CAYRZN010000028.1, from coordinate 12,042 downwards.
CGACTGCGCCGAGGAGCACGTCTACGAGGTCCTGTCCGCGCAGGACATCCCGTCGCGCTACATCAACGGCACCGAGGCCACCGAGAAGGACCTGGCGCGCCTGCAGGCCGCGCTCGACGGCTCCCGCGCCGACACCGTGCAGGTCACGTTCGCCTCGTTCGCGCACGCCTACTGCGACATCTCGCTGCAGCGCCAGCTCGGACTCGACGGGGACGCGGAGCTGGCCGGTACCGACATCGCCTCCCTCCAGGTCGTTCCCGTCTCGCACACGTCGGCGACGTATGCCGTGCTGCCGACCGAGGACTGGACCGAGCAGCCCACCTTGTTGTGCGTCAACCGCTTCGTCGCGGACTCGCCGACCCCGTCCGCCGCCCCCGTGGTGCCGGTCACCGGAGCCGTCACGGCGGGCCTGCTCTCGAACGACCGCCCCCTGGACCAGCGCCTGTGCTTCTCGTTCGACGCGGCGGGCCTTCCGGCCGACGCCTCGTGCGAGGCGACCCACGACGCCGAGTACACCGTCTCGTTCGACGCGACGCCGATGCTCGACGCCGACCAGCTCGCGGCATCGTCCGCCGATCCCGCCGGGGCCTTCCCGGACGACGTGCAGGAGCTGCTCGACCAGGCGTGTGACGACGCGCTGGGCCTCGTGATCGGCGAGGACCACGACGAAGCCGTCGTCGGCGGTGCGGTGCGTGGTCCCGAGGGCTGGGGCACCGGCGGGCTCGTCAACGCCGTCACGTGCTTCGCGACGCCGGAGGACCCCGAGCTCGTGCTGCCGTCGGGATCGGTCTTCGGCCTCGGCGACGCGCCGATCGAGCTCGTCGCGCGCGACTGAGACGACCGGGTCGCCGGTCCGGCGGACAGGTGCCGACCGGTGGCGGCAGAATGGGCGGCATGCGCACCCGGGGGATCGTGGTCCTGCTCGTCGTCCTGGTCCTCGCCTCCTGCGGCGGTGCCTCCGAGGAGCCCACGACCTCCCCCGAGCCGCCCGGCCCGCCCTCGGTGGCGACGGGCGACTGCGTCGACAGCGGTGCCGGGTCACGCGGGCTCACGCCGAAGATGGTCGTGTCCGGCCTCGTGGTCGACTGTGCCGAGCCGCACTCGCTCGAGGTGCTCGAGGTCCAGGACATCCCGGACGACCTGGCCGTCGACGACACCGCGACCCTCGAGTACCGCGACGGGCTGGTCGACACCGTGCTGAACCCGGTCTCGAGGGCCGACGACGAGATCTCCGAGTGGGTCCTGAACACCTGCGCGGAGTCGCTCGGCCGGGTCGCAGGGCTCGACGCGATCGAGCTCGACCGCGACCGTGGCGTCGAGGACTTCGTGGTGTTCGACGCCTCCCGGACCATCGCCTTCGGCTTCGAGTTCCCCGAGGAGAGCTGGGAGGAACGTCCACGCGTGGTGTGCGCCGCGCGGTACACCGAGCCGCGCAGCATCGACGTCTCCAGCGACGAGGCCAAGGCGGTCGACGTGGAGGGAAGGCTGATCGAGGCGTACCTGACCCCGGACTTCCCGGTCGGTGACCGCCTCTGCCTGGCCCCGAACGCCGAGGGCACCCTGGTGACGGGCGACTGCACCCGTCAGCACTACGCCGAGCTGTTGTTCGCGTTCGACGCCGACGCGGTCCTCGACGAGTCCACGATCGCGGCGATCGAGCAGGATCCGACGGCCATCCCCGACGAGGTGTACGACGAGCTCGACGAGCTGTGCACCGGGGCGCTCGTCGACGTCATCGGCCGCGGCTACGACGAGGAGGCGGTCACGGGGTACGCCCAGCTCCGCGCCGGGTGGACCAGCTCCTCCTGGTTCCGCACGATCTACTGCGGTGCCCGGCCCGTGGACTCCCAGAGCCTCGACCTCGGGCCCGGCTCCCTCGTGGGGCTCGGCGACGGAGAGGTGCCGCTGGCGCCCGTCAAGACCACCTGAGGCTCGGCCCCCGGGTCCCCGAGCTCCGGCGGGCCTCAGCCGAGCAGGAGCTCGGCGATCTGCACCGTGTTGAGCGCGGCACCCTTGCGGAGGTTGTCGCCGCTCACGAACAGCACCAGGCCGCGGTCGTCGGCCACGCTCTGGTCCTGGCGGATGCGGCCGACGAGGCTCGGGTCGGTGCCGGCCGCCTGCAGGGGCGTGGGCACGTCGACGAGCTTCACGCCCGGGGCGCCACCGAGGATCTCGGTGGCCTCGGCGGGCGTGATGGCGCGGTCGAACTCGGCGTGGATCGAGAGCGAGTGACCCGTGAACACGGGGACCCGCACGCACGTGCCGGCGACCAGCAGGTCGGGAAGGCCGAGGATCTTGCGGCTCTCGTGACGGAGCTTCTGCTCCTCGTCGGTCTCGAGCGTGCCGTCGTCGACGATCGAGCCGGCCAGCGGCACGACGTTGAACGCGATCGGCGCGACGTACTTGACCGGCTCGGGGAACGTGAGGGCGCTGCCGTCGTAGGCGAGCGCGTCGGCCTTCTCGACCACGGCGAGCGCCTGCGAGTGCAGCTCCTGCACGCCGGCGACGCCCGATCCCGAGACCGCCTGGTACGAGCTGACCACGAGACGCTTCAGCCCGGCCGAGTCGTGCAACGGCTTGAGCACCGGCATCGCGGCCATCGTGGTGCAGTTCGGGTTCGCGATGATGCCGCGACCACCGGGCACGTCGTTCGCGGGGATGTCGTGCGGGTTGACCTCGCTCACGACGAGCGGGATCGACGGGTCCTTGCGGAACGCCGACGAGTTGTCGACGACCGTGACGCCGGCGTCGGCGAACTTCTGGGCCAGGGCCCGGCTGGTGGTGGCACCGGCCGAGAACAGGGCGATGTCGAGGCCCGACGGATCGGCGGTCGAGGCGTCCTCGACCGTGATCTCGCGGCCTGCGTAGGGCAGCACCGTGCCGGCGGACCGGCTCGACGCGAAGAAGCGGATCTCGTCGGCGGGGAAGTTCCGCTCCTCGAGGATCTGACGCATGGCGACGCCGACCTGGCCGGTCGCGCCCACGATTCCGATGCTGGTCATCGTCCGGTACCTCCGTAGACGACAGCCTCGACCTCGTCGGAGCTGAGGCCGTACGCCGCGTGCGCCGCGCGCACCGCGTCGTCGACCTGGCTCTCGGCCATGATGACCGAGATGCGGATCTCCGAGGTCGAGATCATCTCGATGTTGACCCCCGCGTCGGCGAGGGCGGTGAAGAACGTCGCGCTGATGCCGGGGGCGTTGCGCATGCCGGCGCCGATGACCGAGACCTTGCCGACGCTGTCGTCGTACTGGAGGCGCTCGAAGCCGATCGCGTCCTTGGCCTTGGTCAACGCCTCGACGGCCTTGGCGCCGTCGGAGCGGGGCAGCGTGAACGAGATGTCGGTCAGGCCCGTCGCGGCCGCCGAGATGTTCTGCACGATCATGTCGATGTTGATCGAGGCCTCGGCGAGCGTGCCGAACAGGGACGCGGCGTAGCCCACCTTGTCGGCCACGCCGACGACGGTGATCTTGGCCTCGCTGCGATCGTGCGCGATGCCGGTGATGATGGCGGCTTCCATGGTGGAGTCCTTCTCGACGGATTCGGCAGGGAGCACCCAGGTGCCCTCCTTCTGCGAGAAGGAGGAGCGCACGTGGATGGGGAGGTTGGTGCGGCGCGCGTACTCGACGCAACGCAGGTGCAGGATCTTGGCGCCGTTGGCCGCCATCTCGAGGCAGTCCTCGTAGGAGATCTGCGGAATGCGGCGGGCGCTGGGCACGATGCGCGGGTCGGCGGTGAAGACGCCGTCGACGTCGGAGTAGATCTCGCACACGTCGGCGTGCAGCGCCGCGGCGAGGGCCGCTGCGGTGGTGTCGGAGCCGCCGCGACCCAGCGTGGTGATGTCCTTCGTGGTCTGCGAGACGCCCTGGAAGCCCGCCACGATCGCGATGGCTCCCTCGGCGATGGCCTGCTCGATGCGACCCGGCGTGACGTCGATGATCTTGGCGCGACCGTGCTCGGCGTCGGTGATGACGCCGGCCTGGGAGCCGGTGAAGGAGCGGGCCTCCTGGCCGAGGTTGCCGATCGCCATCGCGAGCACCGCCATGCTGATGCGCTCACCGGCGGTCAGCAGCATGTCGAGCTCGCGGGCGGGGGGAACGGGCGAGACCTCGTTGGCGAGGTCGATGAGCTCGTCGGTCGTGTCGCCCATCGCGGAGACGACCACGACGACGTCGTGGCCCGCCTTCTTGGTCGCGACGATGCGCTGTGCGACTCGCTTGACGCTGGCGGCGTCCGCCACCGACGAGCCGCCGTACTTCTGCACGACGATGCCCATGGAGCCTTCCCTGGTCGGACCGAGCGGAACCCGTTCGGCTCCGGAGCGCCGGGAGATCGGCGCCGCCGCCATCCTACCGGCCGGCAAGGGTGGCCTTCGTCGCCGATCTGGTCAGGAGGCGTCGAGATGCTGCCAGCCGCGCCGCACCGCTCAGGGGCGGCGGTCGAGCCGGTAGTGGAGCGCCACGGCACGAGCGGGCCCGAGCCGCAGCTCGTGGTCGGTGCGGAGCACTCCCTCGGCGTCGACATGCACGTGGAAGACCTCGTGCAGCGGCACGCGGGCGGCCCAGGTGCGGCGACCGTGACGGACCACGACGTAGGCGCCGTCGGCGCCGAAGCTGCCGGACCTCGAGCGCAGCACGAGCCCACCGTCCGGGGTCACCTCGGGCCGCAGGAACACCTGCACGTTGCCGTGCTGCAGGGGGAACGAGACGTGGACGCTCGGGTGATCGGCGCCGGGGCGACGGCGCACGCCGTAGAAGCCGCTGAAGACGACGTCACCCGTGGTGCGGAGCGTGCGGTGCCACCCGGCGCCGCGGCGGGTGCCGGACGCATCGGTGACGACCGTGACCCGGCTGTCCATGCCCCGCGCCACCGCCAGGGGATCGGTCGGGATGGCGAGCTGTCCGACCCGGCGACCGAACCACCGCTCGACGAGACCGCCGGGCAGGCGGGCCCACCACGCCCAGCCGCTCCAGACCTCGATCCGCCAGTCGCTGGTGTGCTCGTAGAACTCGGCGATCGCGGGCGCCAGGTCACCGGAGCGGAAGCCGGGCGCGTCCAGGTCGGAGATCGACCCCAGCAGCCCGGCACCCGCGGCGGTCGTGGCCCCGATCGACCTGGCGTGGGTCTCGAGCCAGTCGTCGGCGACCCAGGCCGCGTCGCTCATGGGGGCGTCGAGCCAGGCCTGATCGCCGGCCAGGTCGATCTCGCGCCCGACCGCTCGCCACCACCACCGGGTGCCGAGGTCGAGCATCGAGGCCAGCATCGTCATGGATCCATCCTCTCCCCGACGCCGACGGCCCCGGACGAGATCGTCCGGGGCCGTCGGCGACGCTCAAGCGCCGTGGGTCACTGCCCGGTGAGCGTGGAGGTGCAGTTGCCGGTGGCCGTGGCCAGCAGCTGGGCGTCCTCCGGGGTCACGCCGACGGCGTTGCCGTCGGCCAGGGCCTGCGCCGACTCGTCGGAGATGTCGTCGTAGACGTCGTCGACGATGCAGGTCAGCAGGTCCTGGACGGTGCCCTCGGGCAGCTGGCCGCCGGTCGTCTCGTTGAGGAAGCCCGCGTAGCCGGTGATGACCTCGTCCTTGCTGGGCTTGTCGCCGTCGCCCTCGGAGGAGTCGTCGGAACCGGAGTCCTCGGTGGTCTCCGAGCTCGTGTCGTTGTCGCCCGAGTCGTCCTTGGAGTCGTCGGAGCCGCAGGCGGCCAGGCCGAACATCGTGAGCGTGCCGATCAGCACGGTGCCGGTCAGTCGTGAGCGCAGCTTCATCGTGGATCCCCCTGAGATCGAATGGGCCGGTCCGTCTCTCGGCCGGCCCTCACGTGGACCCTAGCGGCGGTCGCGCCGCGGGAGCCAGCCCGGCCCGTGGGGAGAGGTCCCCGCCGGACGGGCGACCTGCGGGACGTCAGGGGGTGGGGGTGGCCTGGAGGACCGAGGTGCGGCCCTCGAAGGCGCGCCCGAGCGTGAGCTCGTCGGCGTACTCGAGGTCGCCGCCCATCGGCAGGCCGCTCGCGAGCTTGCTGACCTTGATGCCGAACGTCGTGAGCGAGCGGATCAGGTACGTGGCCGTGGCCTCGCCCTCGAGGTTCGGGTCGGTCGCGATGATGACCTCGGTGATCGACGGGTCGTTGAGGCGGGCGTAGAGCTCCTTGATGTGCAGGTTCTCCGGTCCGATGCCCTCGATCGGGCTGATCGCGCCGCCGAGCACGTGGTAGCGGCCGCGGAACTCGCGGGTGCGCTCGATCGCCACGACGTCCTTGCTCTCCTCCACGACGCAGAGCACCGTGCCGTCGCGCCGGGAGTCGCTGCAGATGCGGCACTCGGGATCGGTCGTGACGACGCAGCAGATCGCACAGAAGTGGACCTTGGCCTTGACGTCGACCAGGACCGCGGCGAGGCGGCGGACATCGTCGGTGTCGGCGTCGAGGATGTGGAACGCGATGCGCTGGGCGCTCTTCGGACCGATGCCCGGCAGCTGGCCGAGCTCGTCGATGAGGTCCTGGATCACGCCGTCGTACACCCCGTCAGCCTACGGGGCGGAGCCCACCGGAACCGCAGCGCCGCGCGTCGGGGCCTGCGAGATTCAGCCGAACGCGTTGATGCCCGTCTCGGCGCGGCCGATCAGCAGCTTCTGCACCTGGCTGGTGCCCTCGTACAGCGTCATGACGCGGGCGTCGCGCAGGTACTTCTGCACGGGGTACTCGTCGATGAACCCGTACCCACCGAACGCCTGGACCGCGAGGTTGGCCGCTCGGACGGCGGCCTCGGACGCGAACAGCTTGGCCTTGGAGGCGGCGGTGCCGAACGGCTCGCCGCGGTTCATGAGGTCGGCGGCACGCCAGGTGAGCAGGCGCGCCGCGTCGGCGTCGACCGAGATGTCGGCGATCATGTCCTGCACGAGCTGGTACGACGCGATGGGCTTGCCGAACTGCTCGCGCTGGGTCGTGTAGGCCACGACCTCCTCGAGGCAGCCCTGCACGATGCCGACGCAGCTCGCGGCGATCGTGACGCGACCCTTGTCGAGCGTCTTCATGGCGATCTTGAAGCCCTCGCCCCGTTCGCCGAGCAGGGCGTCGGCCGGCACGCGCACGCCCTCGAACGAGAGTGCCGCTGTGGCCTGCCCGCGGAGGCCGAGCTTGCCGGTGACCTCGGTGCGCCCGAAGCCCGGCGTGTCGGTGGGCACGAGGAACGCGGAGATGCCACGGGCGCCGGGGCCGTCGGTGCGGGCGAACACGAGGGCGACGTCGGCCCACGTGCCGTTGGTGATGAAGATCTTCTCGCCGTCGATGACCCACTCGTCGCCGTCGAGCACCGCCTTGGTCGTGAGGTTCCCGGCGTCGGAGCCGTGGCCCGGCTCGGTCAGACCGAAGCAGCCGAGCAGGCGGCCGGTCGCGATGCCGGGGAGCCAGCGCCGCTTCTGCTCCTCGGTGCCGTGCCGCAGGACCGACGATCCGAAGAGGCCGGCCGAGACCGAGACGATCCCGCGGATCGAGGAGTCGGCCCGACCGAGCTCCTCGGCCGCCAGCACGTACGTCGTGTAGTCGCCGCCGACTCCCTCGTACTCCTCGGGGATCGTCAGGCCGAAGAAGCCGAGGTCGCCGAGCTTCGGGATGATCGCGAGGTCGACCGACTCGCGGCGGTCCCACTCGGCGCGGTGGGGCACGACCTCCCGGTCGAGGAACGCGCGGGCGGTGCGCTGGAAGTCGCGCTGCTCATCGGTCAGGGTCAGGTCCATCGGGTCCTCCGGAGAGCTGGTGCGCCGGCGAGGAAGGTCGCCAGCATGTCGTGGCCGCGGTGGGTCAGGATCGACTCGGGGTGCATCTGCACACCCTCGACGGGGTGCACGCGGTGCCGCACCCCCATGATGACCCCCGACGCCGTGCGCGCCGTGACCTCGAGGGCGTCGGGCAACGAGGCCGGGTCGATGACGAGCGAGTGGTAGCGCGCGCAGGTCAGGGGACTCGGCAGGTCGGCGAAGACCCCGGCGCCGTCGTGGTGGACGAGCGAGGGCTTGCCGTGCACGACCTCCGGAGCGCGCACGACCCGGCCGCCGTAGACCTCGGCGATGACCTGGTGCCCGAGGCACACCCCGAGCGTGGGCGTGCTCGGACCGAGCCGACGGACGAGCTCGGCGCTGATGCCGGCCTCGGCCGGGCTTCCGGGACCGGGGGACACGACGAGGTGGGTGAACTCCCCGGCGAGTCGTCGCGCCACGAGGTCGCTGACGTCGCCCGCCTCGTGCGCACCGTCGTTGCGCACGACCTCGGCCTCGGCGCCGAGCTCGCCGACGTACTGCACGAGGTTGTAGACGAAGGAGTCGTAGTTGTCGACGAACAGGACCCGGGCGGCGTCGGCCCGGCGGGGACCGGGCGGCTCGACGGCGTCGTGGCCGGAGACCAGGAGGGCGGCGACCGGCCCGGCGGGCCAGGCCCCGACTCCGGGCACCTGGACGATCGCGACGGTGCCGCGCAGGGCGTTGGTCACGAACACCTCCGACGCCGTGGCGAGGTCGGAGGTCGTGAGGCGGTGCTGGTGCACGGGGATGCCGGACGACCGGAGGCGCTCGATCACCCGGGCGCGCTCGGTGCCGGGCAGGATCCGGCCGTCCAGCGGCGGCGTGTGGACGCCGTCGTCACGCACGACGAAGACCGAGGCCCGGGCCGTCTCGAGGACCGATCCGTCGGAGTCGACCAGAAGGCGGTCGCGTCCGGGCACGTGGGGGCCGAGCGCCTCGCGGTCGGCCCACTTGTGGCCGCCCCACCCACCCGGCACGACCTGGACGTCGAGCACCCACGGGCCCGGCTCGTCGCGGAGCGGCGACACCGTGAGGGCGACGCGGACGTCGCCGTCGCCCGCGGGCGCCGCGTCGAGGCGCAGACGGTGCCGGCCGGTGAGACCGCTGACCTTCCGGCGGACGGCGTCCTCGAGCCCGGCGCGGATCGTACGACCGTGCAACGAGCGGACGCTGGCGTCGAGCCGGGCAAGGTGGGCGTCGAGGTCGACCGGCTCACCGCCCTCGACCAGCACGGTGTCGAACACGGCGGAGCCGCGGGGTGCAAAGCTCTCGCCCGCGGGGTGCAGAACTCTCTCGGGAGGGGTGCGGAACGCTCTCCCGAGCGGCACGAGGGTGGCGCCCACCGCGCGGAGCAGGGGTGCGGCCTTCGTGAAGCACTCCTGCAGCTCGGCCTCGGGGGTGGAGTCGGCCACGACGCCGCCGCCGACGCCCAGCCACGCGTCCCAGGTCTCGGGACCGGTTCGGTGGAACTCGAACGACCGGATGACGACGTTCATCTCGAGTCCGGCGTGTGGGCTGACGTGCCCGATGGCGCCGGTGTACGCCTCACGGGCCGTGGCCTCCAGGTCGCCGATGAGCTGGAGCGCGCGCACCTTCGGCGCGCCCGTGACCGACCCGGGCGGGAACGTGGCCCGGAGCAGGTCGGCGTCGGTGGCGCCGGGGCGCAGGTGTCCGACGACGTCGGAGACGAGGTGCCACACGCTGTGCCGCTCGGCGCGGGCGATCGCGGGCACCCGGACCGAACCGGGCTCGCACACGCGACCGAGGTCGTTGCGCATGAGGTCGACGATCATGACGTTCTCGGCGCGGTCCTTCGTCGACGCGACGAGCTCGGCGGGGTCGGAGTCGAGCGGCGCCGTGCCCTTGATGGGCGAGGTCAGGACCTCGTGGCCCGTGCGCCGCAGGAACAGCTCGGGCGAGAGGCTCGCGACGGCGCCACCCGGCCACCCGACGTACGCGGCGTAGGCGGGGGCCAGCGCCTCGACCCCGGCGCAGAAGACGTCGAGCGGGTCGCCGGTGAGCTCGGCGTCGAGCCGCTGGCACAGGTTCGCCTGGAAGACGTCACCCGCCGCCACGTGCTCCAGCAGGCGGGCGACGGCGGCGACGTGGGCGTCGGCGTGGGGCACCGGCGTGAACGGGGTGAAGGCGTGGCGCTGCGGCTCGGCGGGGGTGTGGAGGTCGGCGGCCAGCTCGACGACCCAGGCGGCGAGGACCTCGGGTCCGTCGAGCGACTCGGCCCACCACGTGCCGCGCGTGCGGCGCAGGACGTGTCGGTAGTGGGCCAGCACGTGGTCCGGTTGCGGGTGCGGCCGAGGGGGCTCCGGGCCCGCCCCGGCACCCCCGCCGTGCTCGATCGCCGCCCGTGGCCCGGCACCCCCGCCGTGCTCGATCGCCGCCCGTGGCCCGGCACCCCCGCCAGCGGCCTCGAGGCGTCGACCGAGTCGGAATCCCCACAGGCCGATCCACCCGCCGCCGAACGTGCCGTCGGCGGGAGCGGGCGGGTCGACGAGGTCGAGCAGGAACGGGTCGTCGTCGGGACCCAGCACCCGGTCGGGGTCGACGGCGACGAGGGCGTCCCCGTGGTGCCACGCGCCGACGAGGGCGACGGGGCGGTCGTGGTGCCGCAACCGGCGCAGGACCTCGGTGGGGGAGGCGGTCAGGTCGAGCCGCACGCGGCTGGCCGGGCCGGGCTCAGCGGGGTCCCGGGGCTCCGTCATCGATGATCTCCGCGCCGAGCTCGCGGCTCAGCATCTGCTCGACGTCCTCGACCGACTCCTCGACCACGGGATCGCCGAGGTCGGCGTGGGCGTCGGGGTTGGGTCGCTCGGTGGCCGCGACGGGATTGGCGAGCGCCGCGCGGACGGACTCGGGCACGGGGGCGGCGGCACGGGCCGGCTCGGGACGGGACGCCGTGGCGGCTGCAGGAGTGGTGGGGGCGGCGGACGCGGCCGACTGCTCCCGGGCCTGCTCCTTCTGGGCAACCCCGGCGTCGATGATGGACTCGATGCGCCACTTCACGCCGATGACCTGGTGCACGGCCTGCTGCAGGACCTCGTCGGACTTGCTGGAGTGGAACGAGTCGCGTGCGCCCTGGTTGATGAGCGCGATCGTGAGGGTCTCGCCCTCGAGACCCGCGACGTGCGCGTTCTGGCCGAGCAGGATCCAGGCGAAGCGGCGCAGGCCCTGCACGGCCTCGAGGATCTCGGGCCACAGGCGGCGCACGTCGGCGACGCCGAGCTGCCCGGGTGCGGGCGACGCCGCCACAGGCTGGGGAGCGGCCTCGGGCTCGGGAGCCGGGTCCGGCGCTGCCACGGGAGTGGGCTCCGGAGTCGGCTCGGGCTCAGGGGTCGACTCAGACTCGGGGGGCGGGGTTGCCTCGGCCGCGGGAGCGGGCTCCGGGGGGGGTTCGGGGGTCGTTGTGGGCTGAGGCTCCGGCGTGGGTTCAGGAGCGGGCTCCGGCGTGGGCGCGGCGGCCACGGCAGGAGCCGGCTCCGCGGGTGCCGGCGCGGGGGGCGTGACGGTGGGGGCCACGGGAGCCTGGGCGGCAGGGGTGGGCACGGCGGACCCGCCGGCCTCGAGGCGGCGCTCGATGCGGTCCAGGCGCGCGGCGTAGCCCTCGGTGGCGTGGTCGGCGCCCGGCACGAGGATGCGCGCGCACAGCAGCTCCAGCAGCAGGCGCGGGGCGGTGGCGCCTCGGAAGTCGGTGAGCGCGGCGTCGACGAGGTCGGCGATGCGCACGAGCTCGGCCGGGCCGAATGCCTGCGACTGCTGGGTGAGCTGGTCGGCGCGGTCGGCGGGCGCCTCGAGGAGCGCGACCTCGATCGCGTTGGGCACGGCGCGCAGGACCACGAGGTCGCGCAGCCGCTGCAGGAGGTCCTCGGCGAACCGGCGGGGGTCCTGACCGGACTCGATGACCTTGTCGACGACCCCGAACGCGGTGGCGCCGTCGCGGGCCGCGAAGGCGTCGACGGCCTCGTCGAGCAGCGAGTCGGGCGTGTAGCCGAGCAGCTGCACCGCGAGGCGGTAGGTGACACCCTCGTCGCTGGCGCCCGCGATGAGCTGGTCGAGCACGCTGAGGGTGTCGCGCACCGATCCGCCGCCGGCCCGCACGACCAGCGGCAGTGCCGCGGCGTCGAGCGTGACGCCCTCGCTGGTGCACAGCTGGTTGAGGTAGTCGCCCAGCGTCTTGGGCGGCACCAGCCGGAAGGGGTAGTGGTGCGTGCGCGACCGGATGGTGCCGATGACCTTGTCGG
>CAYRZN010000027.1:0-19650 GCA_964428825.1 uncultured Aeromicrobium sp. | reverse complement strand
CCGGCCGCACTCGGTGCTGCCGCTGTCGGGCGTGACCCACATGACGCCGCAGGAGACCGTGGCCGAGAACCTCAAGCTGCTCCAGGTGCAGTTCCTGCGCGAGCACCTGGGCTGACCGCCCACCCGGACGACCGAACCCCCGCACCGTGACGGTGCGGGGGTTCGGCGGGTCAGGCGTGGATCAGCCCTGGCGTCGGGCCAGCGCCGCGTCGACCTCGGGGTCGCCGAGCTGGCCGAGCCACTCGAGCATGCCCGGGTAGGCCTGCGGGTTGCCGGCTGCAGCCGCCCGCGCCTGCGGGTGGTTCTGCACCAGGTCGGCGAGCTCGGCCTGCGAGATCGTGGGGTCCGACGCGCGCTGCACGATCGGGTCGACCGCGACCTGCTCGGTCGGCGCCTCGCCGACCGGGATCTCCTGCGTCGGGGACGGAGCCTCGAACGACGGAGCCGGAGCCGGCGCGGGGGCCGGGGCCGGAGCCGCGGGAGCCGGGGCGGGCGGCGTCACGATCGGCGCGGTCGGGGCCGGGGCGCCCGGCAGGGGAGCACCGGCGACCGGGCCGGCGGCCTGCGCGTTGGCGAAGACCTTCTTGACGCCGCCGCCGATCGTGCCCGCGCCGGTGATCGCGAAGGCGATGAACCCCGCGGCCAGGATCGCGCCGAGCCACGTGTGCGCCGGGAGCGACTGCGTGGCAGCGCTGAGGCTCACGAAGCCCGGCGAACCTTCGTCGATGATCGCCATGACGATCGCCGCGATGATCACCAGCAGGGCCCAGAGGCCGACCGCGGCGAGCGGCAGCACCTTGCCGCCCGTCGACGACGTCGTGACGAAGCCGAAGACCGCGACGACTGCCGCGAGCACCGAGATGATCAACGACACGATGACCGCGGCACCGAAGTCGTCGGACGCGATGCCGATGAAGACCGCGCCGAGCACGTGGACGAGCGAGGCGAGCGCGAGGAGCAGGAAGCCCGACTTGGCAGCACCCGCGAGGGAGATCGGGTGGGTCGCACCGCCCGTGGCGCGCGAGGCGCCCGGCGACATGGCCGCAGCCGCCGCGCCGACGAGCAGGAACGCACCGAAGCCCGGGGCGTCGAAGGTCTCGAACCCGCCCAGGATCGTGATGAAGCCCGTGAGCTGCGAGGCGTTCTCCCCGTCGATGTGCAGCATGCCCAGCACCAGCACGATCAGGCCGAAGCCAGCGATCAGGGCGATGCCGGCGGGCTTCGACAGGAGCGCCTGGACCGCCCCGTACGCCAGCAGCACGGTGTACACGACGGCGCCGATGACGTAGACGATGATCTCCGGCGCCTCGGCACCGAAGTCGTTGAGGTCGCTGATGAAGATCAACGAGGTCACCAGCGTGAGCAGCGCCGACAGGGCGACGAGGCCGCCCGTGACGTAGACCCAGATCTTGTCGCTGGGGGCGAGCGAGGCCGCCGGCAGCTCGTGCTTGCGCGGCTGGGCCACCAGGATCGCGGCGAACAGCCCGATCGCGACGCCGATGCCCACGGCGCGGTCGTCGGCGAGGTCGAGGATCACGACGACGAGCACGCTGATGAAGTAGGGGATGGTCGCGAGCAGCCGGATGAGGCCGTTGGTGCGCACGTTCCAGGCCTGCCCGAACACGCCGAGCTTCCAGAGGTACGTGGCCGCGAGCGAGACCAGGGCGAGGGCCAGCGACACGTCAACGAACCAGAGGTTGGCGCCGCTGTTGATGCCAGCGTCGAAGTTCCAGTCGTAGAAGAGCGCGGTGACCAGGAGCACCAGGGCGGCGACATCACGCAGGACGTCGACGAGCGGAAGCCCCGAGAAAGGGTTGGAGACCTGGGCCGGCGTGCCGGGAGCCTGCTGGTACTGCGGCTGCGGCTGCTGCGGTGGATAGGGCTGCGAAGTCATGAGCAGCACCATAGCCCGATCGGGCCATGGAAGCAGTGCGGCGTCCACCTCTCGGCATGGGGACCGGTCCCCCGCCTCACTCCCGCTTGAGGCGCTTCGGGCCGTCCGGGAGCTCCGGCTGGGCACGGGGCCTGCCGTCCGGCTCGTCCGGGAGCCGTTCGTCGCCGGGCATCCACCCTCCGTAGACGTCGACCATCTCGACGACACGGTCGTCGAACGGCGTGACCGCCAACACCCAAGCATGGTCCTGCGCGTCGTCGTCGCCCGCGAACGCCTCGTGGCGCAGGTCGGTGGCATAGCCCTCCGACTGCAGGGCCTTGACGAGCTCGGTCGCGTCGTCGGACTCGTCGAAGAAGATCTCGGACCCAGGAATCGACACGTCTGCTACCTCCGGATGAGCGCGAGCACCTCGTCGCGCACCGTCGCCATGGTGGCCTCGTCGTCGCCCTCGACGTTGAGCCGCAGCAGCGGCTCGGTGTTGGAGGCGCGGACGTTGAACCACCAGGTGTCGGCCGTGACCGTCAGACCGTCGAGGCGGTCCTGCTGCTGGTCGGCGTAGGTCTGGACCAGGCGCGCGATGACCTCGTCGGCGTCGGTGACGGTGCTGTTGATCTCCCCCGACGCCGCGTACCGCGAGAACTTCTCCATGAGCTCCGAGACCGTGCCGTCGGTCTCGGCCAGGGCTCCCATGACGTGCAGCGCGGCGAGCATGCCGGAGTCGGCCAGGTAGAAGTCGCGGAAGTAGAAGTGGCCCGAGTGCTCCCCGCCGAAGACCGCGTCGGTGCGCGCCATCTCGGCCTTGATCAACGAGTGACCGACCGGCGTGCGGACCGCGGTGCCGCCGTTCTCGGTGATGATCTCGGGCACGGCGCGCGAGGTGATGACGTTGTGCAGGATCGTGGCGCCGGGCTGCTGCGCGAGGTAGCGGGTCCCGATGAGCGCCGTGATGGCCGAGGGCGCGACGAGCTCGGCGCGCTCGTCGACCACGAAGCAGCGGTCGGCGTCGCCGTCGAACGCGAGCCCCAGGTCGGCCCCGTGCTCGGTGACCGCCGCCTGGAGATCGACGAGGGTCGAGGCGTCGAGCGGGTTGGCCTCGTGGTTGGGGAACGTGCCGTCGAGCTCGAAGTACAGCGGCACGACGTCGACGTCGATCTTGTCCAGGACGGCACTGGCGGTGTGGCCGGCCATGCCGTTGCCGGCATCGACGACGACCTTGAGCCGTCGCCCCGAGACCGGCGCCAGCGACACGACGAGCTCGGCGTAGTCCTCGAGGAAGTCACGCTCGGTCAGGGTGCCGCGCAGCGCGCCCACCGGCTGGTCGAGCAGGTCGCCGGCGGCCTCGGCGATGGTCCGCAGGCCGGTCTCGAGGCCGATCGGACGGGCGCCCGCACGACACACCTTGAAGCCGTTGTACCCGGCGGGGTTGTGGCTCGCCGTGATCATGATGCCGGGCAGGTCGAGCTGGCCGGACGCCGCGTAGAGCAGGTCGGTCGACGCGAGGCCCACGAGCAGGACGTCGCCGCCCTGCGCACGGATGCCGTCGGCCATCGCGGCCGCGAGCTCCGGCGACGAGTCGCGCATGTCGTGCCCCAGCACGACGGTTCCCCCGCCCTCGCTCACGCCGACCTCGTCGGCGTAGGCGCGGCCGAAGGCCAGTGCGAGCTCGGCGTCGAGCTGGTCCGGGGTCGTGCCGCGGACGTCGTACGCCTTGGTCACGGCAGCGAAACGGGGGTGCATGGGACGGAGATCTCCTGCGGTCGGCCGACGGGGTGCCACGAGCCTAGTGGTGCGTCGGCGGTCGCACTGCGTCAGTTGCGTGGGGGGACCGAGCGCAGCCCGGGAGGTCCCGGGGGCTCGGGCTCGCGCCGGGGCGGACGACCCGCCTCGCGCACCGCGTCGGCCAGCGCCAGCAGGTCGTCGCGCGACGGCTCGCTCGGAGTGGCGTCGATCGCGAGCCGGATGACGTTCCAGCCCTGCGGCACCGAGAGTCGCTGCGCGTGCTCGACGCACAGGTCGTAGGTGTGTGGCTCGGCCGCCGTGGCCAGCGGTCCGATGACCGCGGTCTGGTCGGCGTAGACGTAGGTGAGGGTGGCGACGGCCGCGTTCGGGCAGGCGGCTCGGGTACAGCGTCGGACACTCACGCGCCGAGAGTACCTCGCGATGCGGTCCTCCCTGGCTAGGCTCGCACCGTGGGTCACCCTCCGCGCGACACGCGCCGCTTCGTCGGCCCCGGGCTGGATCCGGTCGTCCTCGGCCCCCGGCCCGGGCGGCTCCGCGACCGCCGCGGACGGGGCGCCCGAGGGCCGCTCGCCCTCCCCGGACCCCTGTCGCCGGCCAGCGTGCCGTTGCACCGCTCCCCCCGTGACGCCTTCGACCGCATCGTGTCGGAGGTCCTGGCGGCGCTCGAGCCGCACTTCGTGCGCGAGACCGGCGATGTCGACGTCGTCGTCGAGGAGGCACCGCTGCTGCCCCCGGAGTGGGACGAGCGGGTGCCGAGCAGTGTCGTGGCCCAGCACCTCACCCCGGCCCGCCTCGTCCTCTACCGCCTCCCGCTGAGCCGCGGCTGCACCTCTCGCGCCGACCTCGAGGACGCGATCTGGGAGGCGGTGCTCGACGGGCTCGCGCAGGTCTGGCACGTCCCCCCGGAGTCGTTGGATCCGCGTTGAGGCGCGCCGCTCGTTCCTCACGGCACCACCGGTTCGTTCCTCACCGGTGCCGGGCAGGCGCCCGGGCGCCTGCCTCGCCTACGGCTCGGCCCGTGGATCCACCGGTGGCGGGCGAAGCCCCGCCCCTTGAGGTGCGACGAGGAACGAGGAGCCTCGAAAGGGGTACCTCAGCCCACCGTCTGACGGAGGTTTCGAGGCTCGTCGCTGGCGCTCCTCACACCTCAACCGCCGGTGGTGGCTAGAACCCCGGTTGGACGTTCGGGCCGAGAGCGGTGAGCGGGGCCTCGACCAGGCCGAGCAGCGCCATCAGGTTGTCGAGCCGGTAGACCGCAGTGCCGTGGACGGGGGCGTCGGCGCGCACGACCACGTAGGCGATGTCGGGCGAGGCGAACGCCTCCGGGTCGGCGAGGTCGACCGCACCCAGGACCTCGTGGCCCACCGCGACCGTCGTCGACCCGACCGAGGTCATCGTGGCGTCGAAGGCCTCGACCGTCACCTGCGCCTCGGCGTCGTCGGCCAACAGCTGCAGCACGGGGCGCACGGGACCGAGGCTCGTCGCGACCGGCACGACGACCGGACCCGTGAACGCGGCAGCGCCGGTCGCGTAGGCGAAGTCGCGGTCGGAGGGCGTCACGCGGACGACCGACAGCACCGGCTCGTCCGAGGTGACTCGGAACGCAGTCGCGTCGGTGCCCGAGGCCTGGGGCAGCGGCACGGCGAGCACGGTGCCGGCCGGGACCTGCACGGCGTCGAGCCCCTCCGGCACGAAGTCGGCGTCGGCCCCGGTCTGGTTGACCGTGACGGTGGCCGCCGTCGAGCCCGGGTTGGCGAGCAGCAGCGAACGCGTGGCGGCCGCAGCGACACCGGGCAGCACGGTCTCGGTCGACGGCTCCCCCGACGACGGCAGCACCTCGGACCCGGCCAGCACCGACGTGGAGGTGTCGACGAGCGAGCTCGTGACCGCCCCGCGCGTCCGTGTGACGTGGACGGCAACGTCGTCGGCGCCGACCGCGAGGTCGCTGATCGGGATCGTGCGGGTCTGGCCCGGCTCGACGACGATGCCGGTCTCGTCGACGGCGTCGATCGGCCCTGCCGGTCCCCACAGCTCCACGTCGACGCTGCCGACCACGTCCGCGACGTTGGTGAGCACGAGCGAGGACGCGTGCCGCTCGGTCGTGCCCGCACCCAGGTACCAGGAGTCGTCGGCGACGTCCGGGCACGAGGTCACGACCAAGCCGTTGCCGGGCGCGAGCTGGCCGGCCGCGTACGCGACGCCACCCCCCGCACCCTGCTGGCGCACGATCGCGGCGTCACCCGTGCCGGCTGCCGCGGTCCACTCGGACGGGTCGAGCTCCACGGTCGTGGACTCCTCGCCCGCGAGGGTCGTGACCTCGCTGGCGTCGCCCGCCTCCGGCTGCCCGACCGACGCCGTCAGCCCGTTCTGCAGGGGGCAGGCCGCGACCGACGACACCAGGGCGACCTCGCGCGGGCCGGTGGGAGCGGGATCGGCCGGACCGATCACGACCCCGACGACCACCAGCAGCACGGCCACCAGCGGCAGCGCCAGGACCTTCAGCGCCTCCACGTCGACCCGGCGCTGCACCGCGCGCCGCCGGCTCATCTGAGAATCACCTCCGCACCCTCGGGCTCGTCGTCGACCTCGTCGTCGTACGGCTCCGGCTCGGGGCGGCGGCGCACGGGCGCGGTGAGGACGAGCGCCAGGAGCCAGCTGGCGACCTGGAGGGCACCCAGCCCGAGCCGCCACCAGGTCGCGTCGCGCGACGGGTCGCCGGCCTCGCCCTCGATGGTCCAGACCCGCGACGTGGGGCTCTCGCTGCCGGCGGGCTGCATCGAGGGCGCCGCGTCGACGCGCGACGCGAGCCGGTCGTCGGCGTCCGGCAGGTAGACGGCCGTGATGCCCGCGTCGAGCAGGACCTGCACGTCGTCGGCCGAGGGGGCGCTGAGCAGACGGTCGACCGCGGTGCGGACGGCCTCGGCCGTGTCGGACGAGCGGGTCATCGTCTCCTCGCCGAGCTCCTGCCCGCCGCCGCGCACCAGGGTGTACCGGACTCCGTCGTCGAGGTCGCCCCGCACGACGAGGGTCGAGCCGTCGCGCTCGGCCAGGTACGCCGGGACGATCTCGGCCGAGCTGTCGGTCAGCGGGTCGCCCGACCCACGGACGAGCCAGTGGACCCCCGCGGCGACGGGGAACACCAGCGCCACGACGACGACTCCCGCTGCGAGCCTGCGGGGCAGGAACTCCAGCTCCTCGGAGGCCAGCAGCGCGGCGCCGAGCATCGCGCCGAGGAAGATGCCGGACGGCAGCGCCAGGGTCGGTGCGATGTCCTGCGCTCCGCTCGGGGTGCCGTAGGTGATCAGGTGACCCAGGACCGCGGCCGCGAGTCCGATCAGCCCGATCGCCCACGCCCAGCGCACCTCGTCGCGTGTCAGTGCGGGCAGCAGCGCCAGCACACCGATCACGACGATCGAGACGCCCATCCATCCCGGGGCCGAGCCCGGGCCGGCCCAGCCGCCGAGCACGGCGGAGGGCAGGGACGTGTCGGACGAGACGGCGGTCCCCGCGTCCCACCACAGGCGGGTGGGGTGCAGGGCGCGCTGGGCGAGCCAGGGGCCGAGCAGAACGGCGGCGACGCCGAGCGCCCCACCCACGTGGATCGCGAGCTCGCGCAGCTGCTCGTGCCGCCGGCGCGCCGCGAGCACCACGAGCAGCGCCACGACCGTCATCGGCAGGACCAGCGGGGCGAACGCGGCACCCACCGCGATCCAGATGCCGAGCCGCAGCGAGGTCTGCCAGTGCGGCACCGCCACGAGCTGCACGGCAACGTTGACGATGATCGGGGCCACCACGAGACCCACGACCGTCCCGAGCCTGCCCTGGTCGATGGCGCCGCCCGCCGCGACGACCAACGCGTACGACACCGCGAACAGGATGCGGGCCGGGCGTTGGCTGCTGACGAGGCGGGCGAGCCGGTGGGCCGTCAGGCCCGCGAGCACCGGGGACAGCAGGAGCAGCACCCAGATCAGGAGCTCGGGGGCGAACCAGACCGGGAGTGCCGCGAGCCCGAGCAGCAGCACGTAGGGCGGGGCGAGGGCCAGCGACGGCAGAGCGGTGTCGCTCGCGCCGCGGAGCACGAGGTCCCACCAGCCGCCCGCGGTGCTCGGAGCCGGGAGCAGGGCGCCGCCGGTGAGCCCCGGCGTGAGGGGGCGCGCGGCCAGCACCGCGGCGATCGTCAGCAGGACCGTGGCGGTGAGCCACGGCCGGCGCCGCCAGATCGACGGCCCCTCGTCGAGCTCGGGCTCCTCCCCGTCCTCGGCGTCAGCGGCGTAGGTGCGGCGTCCGATCGTCTCGATGGTCTCCGGACGCACCGCCGCGCGGACGGCCTCGACCAGGCCGTCCCACGAGTGCTGGTACGGCTGCCACCACGGCGGGAACAGGTGGGCGATGTCCTCGTGGGCGCGCCGGGCCGTGGACTGGCGCCAGCGCCGCGCGTGCTTCAGCCGGCCCGGGTGGAGGTAGATGGCCCGCAGCGCCAGCAGCTCGTCGGCAGCGCCCTCGGGATTGCGGCCGACGAGCTGACCCAGGAATCGCAGCAGCGAGCCGAAGAACAGACGGACGTACTGCCACGCGAACCGGCGGGTCGAGACGTTCGCCAGGACCGTGAACACCTCGGCCCGACGGCGCTCGTGGTGCGGCGGGTCGCCGGCGCCGCGCTCGCGGACGCGCCGGCGGCTCGCCTCGGCGTGGAACACGATCGCACCGGGTGCCGTGCGGACGCGGTGCCCGGCGCGGTTGGCGCGCCAGCCCAGGTCGAGGTCGTCGGCGAACAGGGGCAGCTCAGGATCGAGGCCGCCCAGCTCGTCCCAGACGTCGCGGCGCACGAGCATGCCGGCGGTGTTGACGGCGAGGACGTCCTCGGCCCAGTCGTGCTGGCCCGCATCGGGCTCGCCCGTCTCCAGCCCCGTCTCGCGCGAAGCCGTGCCGGAGAGCGTGAGGCCGACCTCCAGCAGGCGGCGGAGCGAGGGCCACTCGCGGATCTTCGGGCCCACGATGGCGATGTCGTCGGCCGACGTGGCCTCGTCGAGCAGTCCCGCCAGGGTGCCGGGGGTGACCGTGACGTCGTCGTGGAGCAGCCAGATCCAGTCGGTCCTGGGCAGCTCGGAGAGGCCGAGACGGACCGCCTGCCCGAAGCCCGTGCCCGACGGCGCGTACGTGATGCGCTCCGCCCCGAACGAACGGCGCAGCAGCTCGGCCGATCCGTCGGTGGAGCTGACGTCGACCGCGTGCCAGGCGGTGGGGGCGTGGCTCAGGCCCGCCAGCGACGACAGGACCTTGGGCAGCCAGGTCGCTCCGTCATGGCTGACGAGGACCGCGGCGACCGTGGGTGGACTAGTCCTCCACGCCGGAATCTCCTGCTCGTCGTCCACGAGCGTCGACACTACTGGACCGGCGGTTGGCCCCTCAGGCGCGCTTCTTGAGCTTGCGTCGCTCGCGTTCGGAGAGCCCGCCCCAGATGCCGAAGCGCTCGTCGTGCTGGAGTGCGTAGTCGAGGCAGGTGCTGCGGACGTCGCACGTCAGGCAGACGCGCTTGGCCTCGCGGGTGGACCCACCCTTCTCGGGAAAGAACGCCTCGGGGTCGGTCTGGGCGCACAGAGCGCGCTCCTGCCAGAGGAGTTCTTCGGTGTCGCCCACCGGCAGGCCCAGATCGAATGACATGCATGTGATTACAGTCGCTCAACTGCCACACGTCAAGCCGAATGGTCAAGATTCAGGCCCTCGACGGCGTGTCGCCCTGCTATTGCGGCACGATGGGACCCATGCGACTCGTCCTGCTCGCCGGCGCCGCCGGCACGGGCCTCGCCCGGGAGCTCGCCGATCGGTGCGAGCTCACGGTCGTGGCGCCCACGACCCGCGACTCCTGGGCCGACGGCCTGAAGCGCTCCCCCGACATCGATGCCTTCCTCACCGATCCCGCCCACGAGCCCACCTACGGCGTGGCCCGGGCGCTCGAGGAGCTGGCCTTCGGCGCCGCCTGGCAACGGGCGCACGACGACGAGATCGCCCTGCGGATCATGCGGACCGAGCTCCTGCACGCCGACTTCACGCTGACCGACGCCGTCGCCGCGCTGGCCGCACGCCGGAGCCTGGGCTTCACCCTGCTCCCGCTCAGCGACGACCGCGGCGAGATGCGCTACGTCGTCAGCGACGAAGACGGCTCCCGCGCCGTGCACCACGACGAGTACCACGCGGGGCTTCCCGTCGGTGGCTCCCGGGAGCCGGCCGTCGTCGCCCTGACCTGGGCCGTCACCGACCAGGTCGTCGAGGCCGTGCATGCGTCGCACGAGACGACCGTCGCCGTCCTGGGGTCCGACCCGGTCGTCCGCCACGCCGTGGAGACCATCGCGGCACGGGTCCCGGAGGCACGGTTCGTCGACGTCGCCGAGGCCGGTGTCGCGGAGGTCCTCCGCGCCGTCACCACGCCCCGATGAGCGACACCCTCGTCGACCTGGCTGCCCGGGTCGACCGACCCACCTCGCCGCTCGTCACCTACTACGACCTCGACACGGGCGAACGCGTCGAGCTGAGCGGCGTCACGACGGCCAACTGGGTCGCCAAGACCGCCAACTTCCTGATCGACGAGCTCGACGCCGAGATCGGCACCCGCGTGCGGATCGGCCTGCCGACCCACTGGCTCCGCGTCGTGTGGCTCCTGTCCGCGTGGCAGGTCGGCGCGGTCGTGGTCGAGCGCGACGCCCGCGTGGCCGTCACCGGCCCCGACCTCGTGGCCGACGAGCCCGACCGCGTCGCCTCGGCCCTCCTGCCCTTCGGCGTCCGCTTCCCGGAGCCGCCCGCGGGCTTCTGGGACCTCGGTGCCGAGATCCCGGGCCACCCGGACATCTACCTCGGCCTCTCGTTCCCCGGCCCGGACGACCTCGCCGTCGACCTGACGGGGCTGGCGGGCACGCACGCCGACCTGCTCGCCACGCCGCCCGACCCGCGCCGCCTGGTGCTGACCGAGGGCGACCTCGCCCGTGACGCGAAGCTCGTGGTGGCGGCGTGCCGCGGCGGCGGCTCGCTGGTGCTCTGCCGAGGTGGTGACTCCGACGCCGTCGGACGTGTGGCCGTTCAGGAGCAGGCCACCATCTGGACCCCGACTGTTTGACTCGGCCCCCTAGCGTCCGGTGGCGTGGTGACCACCGACCGTGACGCGCTCGTCCCCGTGACGACGCCGGGCCCGGTTCCGCTGACCCTGGTCGGAGGTCGGCCCCCGCTTCCGGAGTACCTCCGCCAGGTCTGGCACCGGCGGTCCTTCATCTACGCGCTGGCGCGGTTCCGGATCGAGGCCGAGAACCAGCAGAACCGTCTCGGCCTGGCCTGGGTCGTCCTCAAGCCACTGCTCAACGCGGGCCTCTACGGCACGATCTTCGGCATCCTGCTCTCGAGCGGACGCCCGCCGCACTTCGTCGAGTTCCTCGTGATCGGCGTGTTCCTGTTCGAGTTCTTCGCCACCTCCTTCACGAGCGGGGCGAAGTCGATCACGACCAACACCGCCTTGGTCCAGAGCCTGGCCTTCCCCCGGATGGCGCTGCCGGTCGCCGTCGTGCTGCAGCGGCTCCTGCAGTTCGTGCCGATGCTGGCGATCATGGTCGTCGCCGTGGCCGCGTTCGGGCACCCGGTGAGCGCGGCTTGGTTCCTGCTCGTGCCCCTGACGGCCCTGTTCTTCCTGTTCAACACCGGACTCGCGCTCATCGCGGCACGACTCACGGTGCACGTCCGCGACCTCAACAACCTGCTGCCGTTCATCACGCGCATCACGTTCTACACGACCGGGATCTTCTTCAGCATCGAGCAGCGGTTCGCCGACGACCCGTTGGTGCTCCGGATCGCGTCGTTCGTCCCTCTGCACGAGTTCCTCACGCTGGCACGCGGGGTGCTGCTCGACGACCCGGCCTTCGAGGCGCCCCCGGAGTTCTGGCTGTACGCGAGCCTGTGGTCGGTCGCGGTGCTGGTCGTGGGCGTGCTGTTCTTCTGGTCCGCGGAGGAGCGCTATGGCCGCACCGACTGAGTCCGGGCGTCGGCCCGTCGTCGTGGTCGACGACCTGCACGTCGAGTACCGCGTGCTCGCCACGGGCAAGCGCGCCTCGTCGGGCGACTCGCGCGGCGGGCTGCTGCACCGTGGTCGCAGCACCCGCACGGTCCACGCACTGCGGGGCGTCGACCTCACGATCCACGAGGGCGACAGCGTCGGCGTGATCGGCGCCAACGGGTCGGGGAAGTCGACCCTGATGCGGGCCATCGTGGGCCTCACCCCCGCGACCCGCGGCACCGTGCGCGCCGCCGGCCGCCCGAGCATGCTGGGCGTCGGCGCGGCCCTGGTCAAGGAGCTCTCCGGGTCGCGCAACATCATCCTGGGCGGGCTGGCGCTCGGGTTCTCGCGCGAGGAGATCGAGGCCCGCCACGACGACATCGTCGCCTTCGCCGGGCTCGAGGAGTTCATCGACCTGCCGATGCGCACGTACTCCTCCGGCATGACCGCACGGCTCAAGTTCGCCCTCGCGACCGCCCGCGACCACGACATCCTGATCGTCGACGAGGCCCTCGCCGTGGGCGACAAGGCGTTCCGCAAGAAGAGCGAGCGTCGCATCCGCGAGATCCGCGACGACGCGGGCACGGTGTTCCTCGTCAGCCACTCCATGAAGTCGATCCGCGACACCTGCAGCCGCACGGTCTGGATCGAGCGCGGCCGCGTCGCGATGGACGGCCCGACCGCCGAGGTCGTCAACGCCTACGAGGCGAAGTAGGGCGTCACCGTGCCCGCATACCTGCACCTGACGGATGGTTTCGAGGCTCACGCCCCAGAGGGCGTTCACACCTCAACCAGCGGGGTTGCGGCGCCCTAGCAGGTCTCGGCGAGGTTCTCGGTGTCGTTGGCGAGGGTCGGGTCGGCCGCCGCCTCCTCCTCGGAGCGCTCCGGCTGCGGGAGCGCCGCCGTGACGGTCTCGAAGGCCGAGGGCGGCTCGTCCTGGCCCTCGGCGGTCGTGATCGCGTCGTTCACCATCTGACGGACGACGTCGTAGTCGGGATCGGTCGTGTCGACGGCCGGCGGCACGATCGAGACCGTCGAGATCGGGTTCTTGCGCGCCTCGAGCGCGAGACCGGCGAACTGGTCCAGCTCGGAGGCCGGGATGTCGGTCGACAGCAGCGCCGCACTGCTCTCGGCGATGTCCTGCACGTTGAGCAGGACCTTCTGCGGGCTGAGCTGCGACAGCATCGCGTTCATGACGCACTTCTGGCGGCCCATCCGCGCGAAGTCGTTGTCGGCCTTGCGGCTGCGGGCGTACCAGAGCGCCTCCTCACCGCTGAGCTCCTGCTCCCCGACCTCGATCCAGCCGCGGGTCTTCTCGTTGATGCCGCTCTTGGGCGTGCGCTGCTTGACGTCGACCGTGACGCCTCCGACCGCGTCGATCAGCCGGGAGAACCCCTCCATGTTGATCGACGCGTGGTAGCTGATCGTCAGGCCGGTGATCGCCTCGACCGCCTGGGTGGTGGCGAGCAGGCCCGGGTCGTCGGTGTCGCCGAAGAGGTCGGCGTGGTCGTTGGCCCACGTGCTGACGCCGTTGAGGTAGTAGCCCTCGTCGTCGTCGTCGCTGACGAACCCGTCCGGGAACTGGTCGTGCATCACGGTGCCCTCCGGGAAGGGCACGCGCTGCAGGTTGCGGGGCAGGCTGACGATGACGGTCCGACCCGTCTCGGCGTCGATGCTGGCGACGTTGATCGAGTCCGGTCGCATGCCGTCGCGGTCGGAGCCCGAGTCGCCGCCGAGGAGCAGGATGTTGTACCGGCCGTCCGTGGCGTCGCTGACGTCCTCGGACGCGAACACCGTGCCGATCAGGTGGTTCTGGGCCGCCAGCACGTTGGCGGCGAACAGCAGCGACCCCGCCACGACGAAGCACAGGACCCCGTTGACGACCGTGATCGCGAGTCGGCGACGCTGCGGCAGTCGCAGCGGCATGCCGAGCCGCCACGCGTCGAGGAGGAGCACGACCCAGGCGATCGCCACCGCCGTGATGATCCAGCGGCCCAGGAACAGGACGCGCTGGTCGAGAACCAGGCTCAGGAACAGCGACCGGGAGAGGAACGCGACCAGCAGCCCGAGTGCGGTCACGGCCACGAGGCCGAGCCACACCCGCAGGGCGATGCGGCCGACCCGTCGATCGCCTGCAGCGATCTGGGCTGATCCGGGCACCACGACGGTCATGACCAGGAGCACGAGGGCCCGGCGGAACTGCACGCGCGCCGACTCGTCGGCGGCGGTGCGCGGGGGCGCGACAGATCTCGCGCTCGAGCGGTCGTCAGGCATGTCGTCCTCACGGGGGAAGGTGCTGAGCGCGACCAGTGGACCACAGAAGTCTCGACCTCGACTTGAGGGCACGCCGAGCTGCACCGCACTTTTTCACGCCGTCACGAGTGACGGATCGATGACGTCCCCGCCCGGGCCGCCGGACGGCGCTACCGTTCTGGCATGCCGCAACAGCCGACCGACGGGTCGTACGACTGGCTCTACGACGGGAAGCCGTCGACTGCACCCAGACGCGCCGCGCCCGCGCCGCCGTCGCAGCTGCCGCCGCCGAACCTGCCGCCGCCCGGCCGTCGGGCTCCCGCACCGCCGACGGGAGGCAGCCCGCGCAAGAAGCGCCGCTGGTGGATCCGCATCCCGGTGCTGCTCGTGGTCCTGTGGCTCGTCTTCCTCGTGGCGACCCCGTTCTGGGCGCTCCGCACGACGTCGCGCGTGGACGTGGACCCGGAGGGCGAGCGTCCGGGCGACCAGCCCGGCACGACCTACCTCGTCGTGGGCTCGGACAGCCGGGCCGGTCTCACGCCCGAGGAGCAGGCCCAGCTCGCCACGGGTGGTGACGAGGGCGGCAACGGCCGCACCGACACGATCATGATCCTGCACGTCGGCGACGGGCCCGCCCTGCTGCTCTCGGTGCCGCGCGACTCCCTGGTCGACGTCCCGGGCTACGGCACGACCAAGATCAACGCCGCCTACTCCTACGGCGGCCCCTCCCTGCTGACCCAGACGGTCGAGCAGAGCACCGGCCTGCGGATCGACGGCTACCTCGAGATCGGCTTCGGCGGACTGGTCAAGGTCGTCGACGCCGTGGGCGGGGTCGAGATCTGTCCCGCCGAGCCCATCGCGGACCCCGACGCCGGTCTGGACGTCGCCGCAGGCTGCCAGGAGGCCGACGGCGCGACGGCACTCGGCTACGCGCGGTCACGACACTCCTACGCGACCCAGGACATCCAGCGGGTCCAGGCGCAGCGCGAGGTCATGGGCAGCCTCGCAAGTGAGCTCAAGAGGCCGTCGAGCATCCTGAACCCGTTCCGCTACGTCGCGATCAACCAGGGCGGTGCCGCCTCCCTGACGATCGGCGAGGACGTCAGCACGTTCGACCTCGTGCGCTTCGCCCGTGGCCTGTCGGCGGCGATGGGCGGTGACGGCCTGAACTGCACCGTGCCGTTGCGCGACTTCTCGGTGCGGTGGGACTCCGAGCGGGCCGGGCAGATGTTCGAGCTCGTCGCGGCCGACCGGACCAGCGACATCGGCGAGCTGTGCACCGCCGACGGGCTGCCCAAGACCGAGTGACGATGACGGGCGACACGTGGGGCCGGCGCCGGTGGTGGATCATCGGCGCCGTCCTGGGCGCCTTCGCCCTCGCCCTGGTCGTCGCGGAACCAGGCAGCGACCGCGCACGCGCCGGCGGCCCGCGCTCCATGGTCGTGGTGGGCGACTCGATCTCGGCGAGCTACAACGACGAGCCGGGCAGCCCACTCCAGGCGTGGTGGAGCCTCGTGGCCCGCGAGCTCGGCTACACGCCCACCGTGCTGGCCGAGGCGGGCTCGGGCTACCAGCGCCCCGGCGCGGGGTGCACCGGTACCGCGTTCGGCGACCGGCCCGGGGTCTTCGACCAGCCGTCGCCTGACCTGATCGTGGTCGAGGGCGGGCGCAACGACTGGGCACGGTGCGACGGCACCGAGCTCGTCGAGGTCGACAGCGACGTCCTGCTCGCGGCGGCCGACGACTTCCTCGGCCGGCTGACGCAGGCCTACCCGGACGCGCGCGTCGTCGTGCTCGCTCCGCCCTGGGGGCCCCTGCAGCAGCGGTACGTCACCGACGTCACCGACGCGATCGAGGCTGCCGCGGAGCTCCACGACTGCGAGTTCGTCCGCATGGACGGGGTCCTGCCGGCCCACCGCACGCCGGACGGCGTGCACCCCGACGTCAACGGCAGCAAGGCCATCGCCGAGACCGTCCTGCAGGCCCTGGCCTAGCCGAGCAGCGCCGCGACGCGCGGGGCGACCGCGGCCAACGCGTGGCCGCGGTGGCTGATCCGGTCCTTCTCCGCCGGCACGAGCTCGGCGGTGGACACGTCGTACCCCGTCGCTGCGAACAGCGGGTCGTACCCGAAGCCGCCCCCGCCGAAGGGCGCGTGCAGGATGCGGCCCGCCATCTCCCCGTGCTCCACGACCTCGGTGCCGTCCGGGAGGCACAGCGCCACGGCGCACACGAAACGCGCCGTGCGCCGCACGTCCGGCACGTCCGCGAGCTGGCTCAGCACCAGGTCGTTGTTGGCCTGGTCCTTGCCCGCACCGACCACGCCGGACCAGCGCGCGGAGAGCACCCCGGGCATGCCGTTGAGGGCGTCGATGCAGAGCCCCGAGTCGTCGGCTAGCGCCGGCAGCCCCGTGACCTCGACGCAGGCGCGCGCCTTGATGAGGGCGTTCCCGGCGAACGTGGGATCGGTCTCCGCCGGCTCGTCGTACGAGGCGACGTCGCCGAGCCCGAGCACCGTGAGGCCCGGCACGAGCGGCGCGAGGATGCGCTGCAGCTCCGCGAGCTTCTTGGCGTTGTTCGAGGCCAGGACGACCTGCGCCCCGCTCATCGGGCGAGGGCCTCCAGCTGGAGGCGGGTGAGCTCGGCGCAGCCGCCCGTGGCGAGCTCCAGGAGCGCGTCGAGCTCGGCCTTCACGAAGGGGGCGCCCTCCGCGGTGCCCTGGACTTCGACGAAGGCGCCCGAGCCCGTCATGACGACGTTCATGTCGGTCTCGGCCCGCACGTCCTCGACGTACGGCAGGTCGAGCATCGGGACGCCGTCGATGATGCCCACGCTGACCGCCGCGATCGACTCGCGCAACGGGTCGCCCTTGAGCGCCCCCAGGCCGTCCAGGTGCTTCACGGCGTCGGCCAGGGCGATGTAGGCGCCCGTGATGGCCGCGGTGCGGGTGCCCCCGTCGGCCTGCAGGACGTCGCAGTCGATCGTGATGGTGTTCTCACCGAGCGCCGTCGTGTCGATCGCCGCGCGCAGCGAGCGACCCACGAGGCGCGAGATCTCGTGCGTGCGCCCGCCGACGCGTCCCTTGACGGACTCGCGGGAGGACCGCTCGTGCGTCGCGGCCGGCAGCATCGCGTACTCGGCCGTGACCCAGCCCTTGCCCTGGCCCTTGAGCCAGCGCGGCACGCCCTCGACCGCCGAGGCGGCGCACAGGACCCGCGTCTTGCCGAACTCGATCAGGCACGATCCCTGGGCGTGGTCGAGCCAGTTCCGCTGGATCGTGATGTCGCGGAGCTGGTCGACGGCGCGGCCGTCCTCTCGAGTCGTCATGGGACGAGCCTAGGGAGTGTCAGAAGTCGAACGTGTCACCGGGGCGCACCACGGCGTAGGGGCCGTCGTAGACCGCCTTGAGGTCGGCCTCGACCTCGTCGGCGTCGGTCCACGCCGGGATGTGCGTGATGAGCAGCTGGCCCACCTCGGCGGTCTCGGCGCAGCGCCCCGCCTCGGCTCCCGTGAGGTGCAGGTCGGGCGGATTGGTGGCCGACTCGACGAACGACGCCTCGCACAGGAACACGTCGGCTCCCGCGGCGAGCTCGTCGAGATCGGACGTGGGACCGGTGTCGCCGGAGTACACCAGCACCGACCCGCCCGCCTCGACGCGCATCGCGTAGGCACGCACGGGGTGCTTGACCTCGACGACGCGCAGGGAGAAGGGACCGATCTGCTGGACCGGCTCGTCCTCCCACACGCCGAAGTTGAGGGCGTCGAGCGGCGGCTCGCCACCCGGCCCTCCGGCGTGCGCCAGGTACTCCTCGGCCCCGCGGGGAGCGATGACCTTGATGCTCTCGTAGGGGCCGTCCGGGTGGTACTTCGCGAGCACGACGAGGCTCACCAGGTCGATGCAGTGGTCGGGATGCAGGTGGCTCAGCGCGACCGCGTCGATGTCGCGCGGGTCCATGTACCGCTGCAGCTGCCCCAGGGAGCCGTTGCCCATGTCCAGCAGGATGCGCCACGTGCGGCCCTCGTGCTCGGCCTCGAGCAGGTAGCTGCTCGCGGCGGAGTCGGGACCGGGGTACGACCCCGCGCAGCCGACGATCGTGAGCCTCATGCGTCGACCTCCGTCCGTGCAGTGGCGCTCTGCCCCGGGCGCGCCAGCGGGGCGAAGCCCTGCACCCGCCCGACCTCGGGACCGAGGAACCGGCGGCCGAGCACCGCGAACTCCTCCGGGTCGCCCGTGGTCATGAAGTGGTGGCTGGGCTCCGGCAGACCGGGGTCACGGGTCAGGCCCTCGCGCGCCAGCAGGCGATAGACGTCCTTCGCGGTCTCCTCGGCGCTGGAGACCAGCGTGACGGCGTCGCCCATGACGTAGGACAGTACGCCGGTCAGGAGCGGGTAGTGCGTGCAACCCAGCACGAGCGTGTCGACGGCCGCCGCGCGCAGCGGCGCGAGGTACTCCTCGGCGACCTGCAGCAGCTCGTCGCCACCGGTGGTCCCGGCCTCCACGAACTCGACGAACCGCGGGCAGGCGCGCACGTGGAGGTCGATGCCGGGGTTGGCGGCGAACGCGTCGTCGTAGGCGCGGGACGTGGCGGTGGCGGTGGTGCAGATGACGCCGACCGACCCGTTGCGGGTCGCATTGACCGCGCGTCGGGTGGCGGGGACGATGACCTCCACGACGGGCACGTCGTACCGCTCCCGGGCGTCGCGCAGGACCGCCGCGCTGGCCGAGTTGCACGCGATCACGAGCATCTTGACGCCCTGCTCCACGAGCTGGTCGAGACACTCGAGCGCGAACTCGCGCACCTGCCCGATCGGGCGGGGCCCGTACGGCTGCCGTGCGGTGTCGGCGACGTAGAGCACGGGCTCGTGCGGCAGCTGGTCGAGCACCGCGCGCGCCACCGTCAGTCCTCCGAACCCGGAGTCGAAGATGCCGATCGGTGCGTCCGCCACAGCACCGACCCTAGAGCCCCGTCAGGCACCGCACCACATGGCCCGCGACTCGCCTCCGGGTCAGAGCGGCAGCTTGGGCTGGGGCGGGGCGTGGGTCGGGTCGACGCCGTCGAACAGGCTCGAGACCGACTCTCCGGCGTGGATCCGGGCGATGGCCTCGGCGAACAGCGGCGCGACCGACCGGATGCGCAGCGCGGGCCAGTCGACCGGCGGCGGCACGGTGTCGGTCGTGACGACCTCGCTGATCGTGGGGTGGTCCCGGAGCCGCTCGACGGCGTTGCCCGTGAACAGTCCGTGCGTGCAGGCGACCGAGACCTCGGTGACGCCCTCCTTCTCGAGCATCGCCACGAGCTCGACGATCGAGCCGCCCGTGGCGATCTCGTCGTCGAGGACGATGACCTTCTTGTCGCGGACGTCGCCGACGATCGCGTCGATCACGACCTTGTCGTCGGCCTTGCGCTGCTTGCTGCCGGCGGCGACCGGCAGGCCGAGCAGCCGGGCGAACTGCGACGCCGTCTTGGCGTTGCCGAAGTCGGGCGACACGATGACCGTGTCGGCGAGGTCGCGCTCGCGGTAGTAGTTGGCCAGCTCGCCGATCGCGGTGAGGTGGTCGAGCGGCATCGCGAAGAAGCCGTGCACCTGGGGGGCGTGCAGCGTCATCGTGACGACGCGGTCGACCCCGGCCGTGGCGAGCATGTCGGCGACGAGCTTGCCGCCGATCGAGATGCGCGACGCGTCCTTCTTGTCGGACCGGGCGTAGGCGTAGTGCGGCATGACGACCGTGATG
>CAYRZN010000026.1:0-19826 GCA_964428825.1 uncultured Aeromicrobium sp. | reverse complement strand
TCCCATCCAGTAGCGCTCGTTGGCCGGTGCCGCGATGGCCTCGGTGTTGTGCGGATCGGTGTAGCGCAGCTCGTACCAGCTGGACCCCGCCCAGTTGGGCATCGTGTTGGTCTCGCGGCGGTACGGCTTGGGACCGTCGCCCAGGTCGAGCGTGACCTCGACCCACTCGCGGACGCGGCCGAGCGGCGGCTCGGGCTCGCTGTCGGCGTCGTCGGGCTCGAACGTGCGAGGGCTGTAGTCCGGCACCTCCGGCAGCTCGACGGGCAGCATCGAGTCGGGCAGCGCGACCGCGTGGCCCGCCTCGTCGTACACGATCGGGAACGGCTCGCCCCAGTAGCGCTGACGGCTGAACAGCCAGTCGCGCAGGCGGTAGGTGGTGGTGCCGGTGCCGTGGCCGTGCTCCTCGAGCCACGCGATGATGCGCGTCTTGGCGTCCTCGACCGCGAGACCGTCGAGGCTCACCTCGGCGTTGCTGGAGTTGACCAAGGTCTCCCCGTCCAGCACCTGCACCGTGGGCAGGCCCAGGGCCTCGGCGAACTCGGCGTCGCGGGCGTCGCCGTCGGGGACGGCCATGATCGCGCCCGTGCCGTAGCCCATCAGGACGTAGTCGGCCACGAGCACCGGCACCTGCTCCCCGTTGACCGGGTTGGTCGCGGTGCTGCCGGTCATGACGCCGGTCTTCTGCTTGTCGGCCTGGCGCTCGACGTCGCTCTTGGCCGCGGCGGCGGCACGGTACTCGGCCACCGCACTCGCCTGCTCGGACGTCGTCAGGGCGTCGACCAACGGGTGCTCGGGCGAGAGCACCATGAACGTCGCACCGAACAAGGTGTCGGGACGGGTCGTGAAGACCCGGATCGGACCCGCCGGCGAGGCGAAGTCGACGTGCGCTCCGTGCGAGCGGCCGATCCAGTTGCGCTGCATGAGCTTGCCGGACTCGGGCCAGTCGACCCGGTCGAGGTCGTCGATGAGCCGGTCGGCGTACGCCGTGATGCGCAGGTTCCACTGACGCATGCGGCGCTTGAACACGGGGAAGTTGCCGCGCTCGGAACGGCCCTCGGCCGTGACCTCCTCGTTGGCCAGCACCGTGCCCAGGCCCGGGCACCAGTTGACCGGCGAGTCCGAGACGTAGGCCAACCGGTAGGTGTCGATCACGGCGGGATCGTCGGTGCCGAGCTTCTCGACCAGCTCGGCGATCGGTCGCGCCTTCTTGAGCTCGGGGTCGAACCACGACCCGAACAGCTGCAGGAAGACCCACTGCGTCCAGCGCACGAAGTCGGGGTCGATCGTGGCGAACGAGCGACGCTCGTCGTGGCCCAGGCCCAGGCGCCGCAGCTGACGGCGCATGTTGACCATGTTGGCCTCGGTGTTGACCCGGGGGTGCTCGCCCGTGGAGATCGCGTGGATCTCCGCCGGCAGACCGAACGCGTCGTAGCCGAGGGCGTGCAGCACGTTCTTGCCGAGCATGCGCTGGTGGCGGCCGACCACGTCGGTCGCGATGTAACCCAGCGGGTGCCCGACGTGCAGACCCGCACCCGAGGGGTACGGGAACATGTCCATCAGGAAGTACTTGTCCCCGAGCTCGACCGAGGGATCGGCGAGGTCGCCTTCCGGATTGACCGCGTGGAACGTGCCCTCGGCCTCCCAACGGTCCTGCCAGCGCTGCTCGATCTGCGCCGCCAGCGCGGCCGTGTACCGAAAGCTCACGCCGGGGTCGCCCCGTCACGCAGCTGCAGCTCGGGGAGCAGCTCGGGCAGCTGGTTGTCGAACATCGACAGCGCCGCGCCGATCGCCATGTGCATGTCGAGGTACTGGTAGGTGCCCAGGCGTCCGCCGAACAGCACCTGCGGCTCAGCCGCGGTGCGCTCCCGGTACGCCAGCAGCATCTGACGGTCCTCGGGGGTGTTGACCGGGTAGTACGGCTCGTCGTCGCCCTCGGCGAAGCGCGAGAACTCGCGCATCACGACGGTCTTGTCCTTCGGCGCTTCGCGCTCGGGGTGGAAGTGACGGAACTCGTGGATGCGCGTGTACGCGGCGTCGGAGTCGGCGTAGTTCATGACCGAGGTGCCCTGGAAGTCGCCGACCGGGAGGACCTCCTGCTCGAAGTCGAGCGTGCGCCACGACAGGCGGCCCTCGGCGTAGTCGAAGTAACGGTCGACCGGGCCGGTGTAGACGATCGGCAGCTGCCCGAGCGTCTGCGCCTTGCTGGCGTCGTGGGAGTCGTCGAAGAAGTCGGTGTCGAGACGGATCTCGATGTTCGGGTGGTCGGCCATGCGCTCGAGCCACGCGGTGTAGCCGTCGACCGGCAGGCCCTCGTGCGTGTCGTTGAAGTACCGGTTGTCGTACGTGTAGCGCACGGGCAGGCGGCTGATGATCTCCGGCGGGAGCTCGGTGGGCGAGGTCTGCCACTGCTTGGCCGTGTAGTCGCGGATGAACGCCTCGTACAGCGGGCGGCCGATCAGGCTGATGCCCTTCTCCTCGAGGTTCGACGCCGTGGCCGACTCGAACTCGCCGGCCTGCTCGGCCAGGAGCGCCCGCGCCTCGTCGGGCGAGTGCGCCGAGCGGAAGAACTGGTTGACCGTGCCGAGGTTGATCGGCAGGGGGTACACCTCGCCCCGGTGGACGGTGTAGACGCGGTGCACGTAGCTCGTGAAGGCGGTGAAGCGGTTGACGTACTCCCACACGCGCTCGTTGGAGGTGTGGAAGAGGTGGGCGCCGTAGCGGTGCACCTCGATGCCGGTCTCCGGCTCGAACTCGCTGTACGCGTTGCCACCGAGGTGGGAACGGCGATCGATCACGACGACCTTCTGGCCGTGCTCGGCCGCACGCTCGGCGATCGTGAGTCCGAAGAAGCCCGAACCGACGACCAGCAGATCAGCATTCACCACGGAAGTTCCTTCTTCGTTGGAGGACGTCGCGCGCGCGAGGCGCAGCCGTCAACGTTACCGGAGGCTGCGGGCTACACTCGCTCCGACCATCAGGGCGCCGCGGGTGCCGGAGCGCATGAGGAGAGCAAGTGTCGGTTCGCACGGCTGATCCGGTGCCCGAGATGGTCGACCCGGGTCGCGGACGCGGCCTCGTCGACGTCGCGCGACGCCGCTATCTCCTGCACCTGCTGACCCGCAAGGACGTGCAGGTCCGCTATCGCGGATCGGCGCTCGGCTGGGCCTGGTCCTTCGTCAAGCCCGCGGCGCTGTTCACCGTCTACTTCCTCGCCCTCGGCGTGTTCCTGCGGCTGAACGACTCGATCGAGCGGTACCCCGTGTACCTGTTCTCGGGCCTGATCCTCATCAACCTGTTCAGCGAGGCGTTCATCAACTCCACCCGGTCGCTCGTCGACAACGGTGCGCTGATCAAGAAGATCTACCTGCCCCGGGAGCTGTTCCCGGTGGCCACGATCTACGTCGCGATCGTCAACTTCCTGCCCCAGGTCGTGATCCTGCTCGGGGTGTGCCTCGCGGTCGGGTGGTCGCCGTCGGTCGCGCAGGTGCTGGGGGTCCTCCTGGCGATCGCGATCGTCACGATCTTCGCCCTCGGGCTCGGCATGCTGTTCGGTGCCGCCAACGTGGCGTTCCGCGACGCGCAGAACTTCGTGGAGCTCATCGTGATGGTCGCGCCGTGGGCCTCCCCCGTGCTCTACCAGTGGGACATGGTCAAGAACGTCGTCCCCGACTGGCTGTTCACGCTCTATCAGCTCAACCCGCTGACGTCCGCCGTCAACCTGATGCACCACGGCTTCTGGCAGCCGACGACCGACGGAGGTCGGATCGCCCCCGACGTCTGGCTCTACGCGGGCATCGCGCTCGTCACGTCGATCGCCACGCTCGCCCTGGGGCAGCTCGTCTTCCGCCGACTGGAGGGTCGTTTTGCCCAGGACCTCTGAGGGACCCGCCCGCGTCTCCGACACCACGGCGATCGTCGTCGACGACGTCCGCAAGACGTTCCGGCTGCGCCACACGCACTCGCTCAAGGAGGCGTTCGTCGCCAAGGTGAGGGGCAAGGTCGTGACCTCGACGTTCGACGCGCTGCGCGGTGTCGACTTCACCGTCGAGGCCGGCGAGTCGGTCGCGCTGCTCGGGTTCAACGGGTCGGGCAAGTCCACGTTGCTGAAGCTCGTCTCGGGCGTCCTGCGCCCCGACGCCGGCACGATCCGCACCCGCGGCCGCATCGCCGGCCTCATCGAGGTCGGCGCCGGGTTCCACCCCGATCTCTCGGGGCGCGAGAACGTCTACCTCAACGCCGCGATCCTCGGCATGAGCCGTGACGAGATCGACGCGCGCTTCGACGACATCGTCGAGTTCAGCGAGATCGAGAAGTTCATCGACACCGAGGTCAAGCACTACTCCTCGGGCATGTTCCTGCGCCTGGCGTTCTCGGTCGCGATCCACACCGAGGTCGACATCCTGCTGGTCGACGAGATCCTCTCGGTCGGTGACGAGCCGTTCCAGAAGAAGTGCCTCGCCCGCATCCGTGAGCTGCACGAGGCCGGTCGCACGCTCGTCGTCGTGAGCCACGACCTCGACATGGTCGCGCGTCTGTGCGACCGCGGCATCCTGCTCGCCGGGGGCGAGGTCCAGTTCGACGGCCCCGCCACCGAGGCGGTCAGCCGGATGCGCGACGCGGCCCCCACGTTCACCGACGTTCCCCCGTCGCACCCGTTCTTCAGCCACATCGAGTGGGCCTCGTCGGAGGGCATCGCCACCGGTTGGACGGTCGACGGCCAGCGGGAGTTCCGACCGCTGGCCCCGGTCGACCACGCCGCGTTGTCGGGCTTCCTGCAGCACTTCGCACGTCCGGCTGCCAACGGCCGCGCCGAGGCACCGGCCCTGGAGGCCACGGCCGCCGACGGCGCCGAGGCCGTGGACCGCGCCGCCTTCGCCGCACTGGTGCACGAGCTCGCCGGCGCGCCCGCGGTCGACCTGCCGGCCTCACCCCGTTTCGCCGACGTCGACCTCGACCACGAGCACGCCACGGCGATCGAGTGGCTCGCCACGTCAGGCATCACGTCCGGCTGGTCGGTGCCCGGCGGCATGGAGTTCCGCCCCGAGACACCGCTCACCCGCGAGGCGGCCGTGGTGTTCCTGCACCGCTACCGCGACTGGGCCGCGCGCCAGCAGGACGTCCGCGCCCCCGACCCGACTTGAGGCGGGCTGCCGCACGACGGACTCACGTCCCAAGCCACCGCACGATCACGGCGTGCCGGGGCGGCGGTCCAGCAGGACCGTCGACGTTTCGAACGAGGTCGGCGGCTGTGCCTGGGGCCAGTCGTACGTCATCGCGACGAATCGTCCGTCGCCCGACAGGAAACCATGCCCCGCGACCGTCACCGTGCCGTAGACCGGGACCTGGTCGGCCACCACCGTCAGCCGCTCGGTCAAACCCGACGCGGTGTCGTGGACGAAGGCGTGTGGTCCGAGCGCACCCCCGGATCGCACGAGGTTGCGTGCCGACGAGGTGAACGAGACATACCGACCGTCGTCGGAGATGTCGAGCGCGCCTCCGGACGAGGCGTCGACCGGCCCACCGGACACGCTGACCGACGCGAGACGGGTCTGCCCCGTGGCACGGTCCTTCACGAAGACGTCGGCGACCCCGTTGGTGTCGCCCCGGACGAGGTTGGTCGCCAGCGAGGTGAAGACCACGAAACGACCGTCGACCGAGAGCGCAACACCTCCGGACGCGTCGTTCCCAGGAAGTCCCCGCTCGCCCGTCGAGACACGGTCTGTCGCACCCGTCTCCATGTCGCGGACCCAGACCTGCGACGGATGCCCGTAGACGTACGTCGTGGAGATCGCGTAGCCCACGTGACGGCCGTCGCCGGAGAGCGAGTACCCACTGCTGCCGGAGAACGTCTGGATGTCGTTCGGTCCCTGCGGGACGGAGACGAGCTCCGTCCGTCCCGTCTCCCGGTCGTGCCGGTAGACGTTGTGGTTCCTCAGGTCGAACCCGTCGACGAGGTCGGGGGCCTCGGAGCCGAACACGACGAAGCGGCCGTCGTCGGAGATGCGCGGTCCTCCGTCACCGACACCCAGCGCCACCTGCTGCCCCGTGCTCGTGACCGACACCCGCTCCGTGGTCCCGGTCGAACGGTCGCGCACGAACACGTCCTTGACCCCGTTCGTGTCACCGGGGACGAGGTTGGCCGCCGTCGACGAGAACGCCACGTAGCGCCCATCGGCCGAGATCGCCGGGACCGACGCGCCGGTCGCGGGCGACCCGTCCGGATCGCCCGACACCAGCTCGGTCACACCGGTCTCGGTGTCGAGCACGTAGGCGTTGCTGATCAGGCCGTAGGAGCTGTTGCCGGGCACTGCCTGGCGGCTCGACACGTAGGCCACGAACCGTCCGTCCGCAGAGATGACCGCTGAACCGCTGTAGTGCCGGCCCGGCACGTCCCCCGGATCCCGGTCGACCACGGTCGACTCACCGGCCACGATCCCGTCGATCCAGGCAGGCAGTGCCACCCCGATGACCAGATCGACGCTGCGGGACCGACCGGACTCGTCGACGAACGTGACCGTGACGCCGTAGACACCGGTCCTGAGCGTCGTGCCCGTCAAGCGGTCACCCGTCAGGGTCACTCCCGGCGGCAGCTCGCCCTCGGTGACCTGCCAGGTCCCGGACCGGCCGTCGGCGGTGGTGAGGGGGTAGTCGTAGGGCGCGAGCGCCACTCCCGCGGGCGGCGACGTCGACGTGATGGTCGGGAGGAACCCGTCCGGCTTGTAGTCGAAGGTGAGGGGCGCCGTGGATGCGCCGTACGCGTTCCAGACAACGACCGGCACCGGTCCTGGTGCCGTCGTCGCGGGAGCCAGGACAGTCAGCTCGGTCCCGAACTGGGCGTCGACGATCGTCCCCTGCTGATCGCCGAACATGACCTTCGTCGGGTAGAGCAGCTGACCACCGAGGCGGGTGCCGACGATGCGCACGCGGGTCTGGCCGGAGACGTCCCCCTCAGCGGGGCTGAGAGACACCGGCTCGGGTCGGCTCGTCTCGTGGTAGGTGAACGTGGCACTGGCCGAGGACCCCGTCGCCGCGGTGACGACGACGGGCACTGGGCCAGGGTCCGCCGCTGGCGGCACGACCACCTTCAACGACTGAGCGGACTCCACCTCGAGGATCGTGGCCTCGACGCCCCCGATCGTCACGGACGTGACGTCGACGAACTTGGTGCCCTGGATCCAGAGCGTGTACCCGCCGAGCACGTCGCCGGTGGCCCGGTTGAGGCTTGCGATGGTCGGCGGCGAGTCGGCCGGGAGCTCGGGGACGTACTCGAAGGGCACACCCTCCTCGGACCGGCCGCCGGGCGTTGTCACACGGACGTCGACAGATCCCGTTGCCGCCGCCGCCGGCACGCTGACGATGGCAGTCGTGGGACTGCTGACGTAGAACTGGGGCGAGGCCACCTCACCGAAGGTCACGGCCGTCGCGCCGGTCAGATGGCTCCCGTGGACCGTGATCGCGTAGCCCCCCGCGACCGAGCCGGAGGTGCTCGACAGATGGGTCACGGTCGGGGCCGCCACGACGGGCGGAGTGGCCGTGGGAGCCGGCGTGGTCGGGATCGGGACAGTCGGGGTCGGGGTCGGGGTGGTCGGCGTGGTCGGGGCGACGACGTCCCCGAGTCCGGAGTAGCGGAACAGGAAGGCGGCCATCTGCTCCCGCAGGACGGGCGCGGTCGGCCGGAAGGTCATCGCGCCGGATTCGGCGTACCCCGTGCTCACCCCTGTCGAAGCCAACCACCGGATCTCGCGCTGGAAGGCGTGGCCGCCGGGGACATCGATGAACGGACGCGGGCCGGTTGTCGACGACGGCGGGGCGGTGCCCTGGTCCTGCCAGGTCTTGAACCGGAAGAGGAACGCGGCCATCTGCTCGCGCAGCACCGGCTGCGACCCGCGGAACGTGGAGCGTTCGTCACTCTCGGTGTAGCCGGTGGTGACGCCGGTGCTCCGGAGCCAGACGACCTCCGTGTAGAAGGGGTGGGACGCCGGGAGGTCCGCGAACGGCGACGTCGCCGGCAGATCGACCGCCGGCTCCCCGGCCAGCCGGTAGAGGAACGCGGCCATCTGCTCGCGCAGGATCGGCGCCTGGGGCTCGAAGACTCGGCCTTGGGGCGTGACGTATCCCGTGGAGATCTTCTGGTCCGACAGCCAGGCGATCTCGCGGTAGAACGTGTGCGGGCTCGACGTGCTCGTGCCGGGCACGTCGACGAACGGGGAGACCGATGGTGGGCTGTAGGCCACGGGCCGCTGGTCGCTCACCGCCGTGTACTGCTGGGCCAGAAGCGCGGCCAGGCACGCGGCCGCCGCCAGCAGTGCTGTCAATCCTCGAACGTTCCGCCGCTCCCCCATGGCGACATCAAAGCGCACATGAGGCTCACAGGAGCACGGTTCGGGTGATGTTCACCCGCGTTGGACGGCGGTCCGATCTTGCCGCCGCGCGTCAGATGTCGCCGCGATCGCGCAGGAACGCGCTCGACATCGGCGTGGCGAGGCCGGGGACCAGCGGGGAGTTCGTCGTGCCGAACCCGACGAACCGGCCGTCGCCCGAGATGACACCACCCGTGTGGGTGCCCGTGCCCTGCACGCCCGCCGTCGTGACCGACACCCGCTCCGTCACCTTGGTCTGGCGATCGTGGACGAAGACGTCCGAGCCGTTGTTGGTGTCCCCGGGCACCAGGTTCGGCCGGTCAGAGGCGAAGACCACGTACCGACCGTCGTCCGACGTCGACGGGTCCACGCCGCCGGCAGTGCCGCCCGGCTGACCTGCCGTGGCGGGCCCCAGCCGCGAGGTCACACCCGTCGCGAGGTCGTGCGTGAACAGGTCCCAGTCCTCGTTCGTGTCCCCTGGCACCAGGTTCGCTCCGCTCGAGCCGAACACGACGTAGCTGTTGTCGTCGGCGATGGCGACCTCGCCGGACCTCCCACCGAACGCCGGTGTCTGGGCACCCTGGGTCGAGACCGACACGCGCTTCGTGACTCCGGTCTGCCGGTCGCGTACAAAGACGTCCTCGGCGTCGTTGGTGTCACCCGGCACCACGTTCGCCGCCTGCGTGACGAAGGCGACGTACCGGCCGTCGGCCGACATGTCGAACTGGCTGACCTGCTGAAAGCCCGTCGCCTCTCCCTGGGTCGTGACCGACGCCAGCTCCGTCGTGCCCGCGAGTCGGTCGCGGACGTAGATGTTGTTGCCGGCTGGGACCCGGTTCGGATCAGGCGGCAGGAGGTCGGCGAGCGAGTGGAACGCGACGAACCGTCCGTCGTCGGAGACCACCGATCCGTGGAGGCTCGAGTCGGCGGGCGATTGATCCTCGGACGAGGTCACCGAGATCAGCTCGGTGACTCCGGTCGACCGGTCGTGGAGGAACACGTCGACACGGACGTTCACGTCGCCCGGGACGAGGTTGGTCGCCGACGACGTGAACGTCACGAACCGGCCGTCGGCCGACACGTGCGGCGCACCGAAGGGACTTGCGTCGGCGTCGCCCTGCATGCCTGTGCTCGAGACCGAGACCCGCTCGGTCTGGCCCGTCCACGTGTCACGGACGAACACGTCCTTCGCCTCGTTCGTGTCACCGGCGACCAGGTCGGCACGGGTCGAGGCGAACACGACGTAGCGACCATCGGTCGACATCGACGAGACGGTCTCCGCATCGAGGTAGGAGGTCCTGACCGCGTGGTCGAAGCGGAACATGAAGGCGGCCATCTGCTCCCGGAGCACGGACTGCGCGCCGCGGAAGGTCCGCGTGCCGCCCGGCTCCGGGTAGCCCGTCGTGACACCGGTCGTGGCGAGCCAGCGGACCTCCCGCTCGAAGGTCTGCCCCGTCAGCACGTCCGTGAACGGTGCCGAGCCCGTGGGCACGGCCGGCTTGGCACCGTCGTCCTGCCACGTCCAGAAGCGATAGAGGAACGCCGCCATCTGCTCGCGCAGCACAGGCTGGGCTCCGCGGAAGGTGACGGACCCGTCCGTCTCCGAGTAGCCCGTCGTGACCTGCGTCGACTGCAGCCACACGATGGCCGTGTAGAAGGGGTGCGTCGTCGGGACGTCGGCGAACGGGGACGTCGGGGGCAGCTCGACGTCGGGCTCGCCGCCCAGGCGGTACAGGAAGGCCGCCATCTGCTCACGCAGGACGGGCGCCGAGGGATCGAACCGTCGTCCGGAGGGCGCCGTGTAGCCCGTCGTGATGCCGCGCTCGGCCAACCAGGAGATCTCGCGGTAGAAGGTGTGCGGATTCCCCGTGCTGGTGCCCGGCACGTCCACGAACGGCGAGTCCGAGGGCGGCGTGTACGCCACGGGGCGCTGGTCCCCGACCATCGTGTGCTGCTGGGCCACGAGCGCCCCTAAGCACACGCCCGCCAGAACCAGTGCTCCCAGACCTCGAAGCTTCCGTCGCGCCCCCATGGCGCCATCAAAGCGCACATCTGGCTCACAGGAGCTCGGTTCGGCCGATGTTCACCCGCGTCGGACGAAGATCCTGTTCAGTCGGCCAGCCGGAAGTCGGCGAAGTCGAACCCCGGCGAGACCAAGCAGCTCACGAGCGCATCGGCGTCGTTCGGAACGGTGCGCTGCCAGACGCCGGCGGGGACGAGTACCTGCGGCTCTGCCTCGACCGCACAGGTGTGGCGCTCGACGTCGACGGCGGGCTGGTCACCCGTCCCGCCGAGCTCCAGGCCCACGGCCCCGGTCTGGGCGATCCAGATCTCGTCAGAGGCCACGACGTGCCAGGCCGAGGACTCCCCTGCGGGCAGGAAGAAGTGGATGAGGGTCGCGGTCGCACGGACCCGACCGTCGGGCAGCGTGACCTCGACGGGCGAGCTCCACGTCTGGCGGAACCAGCCGCCCTCGGGGTGCGGCTCGAGGCCGAGTCGCTCGATCTCGCTCACGACAGCTCGGCCTCGATCGCCGGGCGACGCTCGCGGAAAGCGGCGAGCCGGTCACGCGTGCGCTGAGGCTCCCCCCGTGTCTGCAGGTTCAGCATGCCCGCGTCCCCCCGCTCGATGCCAGCCGCGATCCGCTCGGTCGCGGTCGTCATGCGGCGCTCCACGGCGTCGAGCAGCGTCATCGGCCCCCACTCGGCGTAGGCGTCGACCACGAGGTCGAGCCGTCGCGCGGTCTCGG
This sequence comes from uncultured Aeromicrobium sp., assembly GCA_964428825.1. GTDB lineage: Bacteria > Actinomycetota > Actinomycetes > Propionibacteriales > Nocardioidaceae > Aeromicrobium. Next base: position 8,717 of record CAYRZN010000026.1, on the reverse strand, counting down.
TAGCCCCGATGTCGCGGTACAACGGGACGGCGGTCCAGCACAGGAAGGCGAGGTCGTCGATCGGGTCGCCGGGGCCGGCGAGGTCCCAGTCGATCATCGCGACGAAGTGCCCGCTCTGGATGATCCAGTTGTAGGCGCCCGGGTCGTTGTGGCAGACGATCTGGCCCGGCTCGAGCGCGACCGGCTCGGACCCGGTCTGTCGCCAGACGCGCGGACCGTCGGGACGGAAGGAGTCGACGAGGTCGTGGAAGTCGCGCAGCCAGCCGACCGCCTCGACCAGGACCGTGTCGAGCACGACCTCGTCGTCGACGGGCACGCCGCGACCCTCCACGTAGGACACGATCTCGCGGCCGTCATCGTCGATGCCCCCGACGTGTGGGATGCCGCCGAGACCCTCGGCCGCAAGCCACTCCAGCAGCTCGTGCACGGCAGGGGTCCAGGGGCCAGCGGGCCGGCGGACCGTGCGTCCGACCTTCCAGACGCCGCCGGACCCACCCGGCAGGTGCTCGGGGACGGGGTCGACCGGCGTGGGTTCTTCGGACGGGGTGACGTCGCGTGGCACCCTGTCATCGTGTCACACAGCCACGGTCACGGACCTGTCGACAGCGGGCCTCCCCGCCCCCAGCTCGCGCGCACGCTCGGGGGTGTCGTGGCCGCCATCGCGGTCGCCACGGGCATCGCGATGGCCCTCCTGTGGCCGTCGGCGGACGACGTGCCCCGCGACATCGATCCGTACGGCGGCGAGGGCGTCACCACGGTCGAGGCCACCGTGGAGTCGCTCGAGGCGTTCGACTGCGGCAGCACCGGGGAGGTCGACATCGACAGCATGCCGACCGTCGCCGGCAGCTGCGCCGACGTGACCGCCGAGGTCAAGACCGGGGACAACGCCGGCGAGACGGCCGACTTCCAGCTCAACTCGACGAACTTCGTCGCCGGGACGGTGGCCGAGGGCGACCAGGTCAAGCTCGTCCAGTACGAGATCGAGGACGGTTCCTACGGGTACGAGTTCCGCGACTTCGTGCGCGGCTTCCCCCTGACCGCCCTGGCGATCGTCTTCGCCATCCTGGTCGCGCTGATCGGCCGCCTGCGCGGGTTCTTCGCCCTCGTCGGCATCGGTGTGACGCTGCTGGCGCTGATGACGTTCGTGCTGCCCGGCATCCTGTCCGGCCAGTCGCCGCTGCTCATCGCGGTGGTCGGCTCGACCGGCATCATGATCGCCGTCCTCTACCTGGCCCACGGCATATCGATACGCACCACGTCGGCCCTGTTCGGCACGCTGTTCGGCATCGCGTTCACGGCGGCCGCGGGGCTGATCGGCACCGACTGGTCACACCTGACCGGTCTGACCTCCGAGGACGACGCGCTCCTGCTGGCCACCGCGCCGCAGCTCCAGATGCAGGGCATCGTCGCGGCGAGCATGGTCATCGCCGGGCTGGGCGTGCTGAACGACGTCACGGTCACCCAGGCCAGCGCCGTGTGGGAGCTGCGTGCGCTCCAGCCCTTCGCATCGGCCTGGGACCTGTTCCGGTCCGCGATGCGGATCGGACGCGACCACATCGCCTCCAGCGTCTACACGCTCGTGTTCGCCTATGCCGGCTCGGCCATGACGGTCATGCTGCTCATCACGGCCTACCAGCGCGGTCTGGTCGACGTCCTCACCAGTGGTGAGATCGCCCAGGAGGTCGTGCGCACCCTCGTCGGCGCGATCGGGCTCGTCCTGGCGGTCCCGGTCACCACCGCGTTCGCCGTGTGGCTCGCTCCCCCGGCGCAGGAGGAGCCCGAGGAGAGTGGGAGGCGGGTGCGACGCCCTGAGACGGCGTAGGCTTCGACCATGTCCTGGTTGGAGCCCGTCCTCGTGATCGGGGGCATCCTCGTCGCCGGGTTCGTCGCGGTCTGGCTGTTCCAGCGCTCGCTCGACCAGCCCGGTGGACGCGCCGGTCTTGGCACCGGCGGCAACGGCCTCGGTCTGGTCGAGAACATCTTCAGTCCCGGTCGCGGTGACGCCCGCGAGGACCTCGAGAGCCAGAAGAAGGCGGGCGCGGTGCTCCCGTCGGCCGACGACGAGAAGCCTCGCACCGATGCGGTCTTCGACGACGAGGGTCAGCTCCGCAGCGTGACGCTCCGCCGGCTCCAGCGCCCCAGCGACGACTGACTCAGCCCCACGTCAGGCCGGCGGCCTCGAGCGCTTCGCCGAGCAGGCGGACGGCCTTCGGCCCGACGCCGTGCAGCGCGGCCACCTCGCTCGGCGTGCGCATGGTCAGGTCGTCCAGCGTCGCGATGCCTGCGGCATGCAGGGCCGACGTGGCCGGCCGACCGACCGACCGCGGCAGGTCGCCGTCGGCCGTGGCCGCGGCGGCCGACACCTGGGTCAGCCGGGCTGGTGCGCGGTACGCCCAGGCACGACCGATCACCGCGTTGGCCTGCATCCCGTTCATCGCGTCGAGCGGGATGACGACTCCCGCCGTGCGGGAGCCCGTCGTCAACAGGCTCGATCCGGGGATGTCGACCAGCACCTTCTCGGCGTCGCCGGCCGGCAGGCGCAGCTCGATGGCCGAGCGGTCCGCGGCGACGGCCAGGAACTCCTGACCGTCGACCGCGAACACCTCGGCGTCGCCGTCGACCCGCGCCACCTCCGCCAGCCGCTTCACGGCGGTCCGCACGTGGGCGAGCGTGGTCATGTGCCTCAGGCTAACGGCGTCGGCGCCCGCCAGGAGCACTACGGCGCGAGCATCATCTCCGGCTCGAACAGGGTCGACTCGCTCGTCGGCGCCTGGTCGTAGCGGTAGAGGAACGCTGCCATCTGCTCGCGCAGGACCGGCTGCGCCGGACGGAACGTGCCATCGTCGTAACCCGTCGAGATCCCCACTCCGGCCATGAAGTAGACCGGGTTGAAGAACGTGTGCGACGGCGGGACGTCGAAGAACACCTGCTGGGCCTCGACGCCGTAGACCTCCAGGTCGGTGCACGGCGTGCCGCTGTCGAAGCGACACAGGAACGCCGACATCTGCTCGCGCAGCACCGGCTGGCCGGGGCGGAACGTGCCGTCGGAGTAGCCGGTCGTGATGCCGGTACCACGCAGCCACACCATCTCCTTGTAGAACGCGTGGCTCGGGCTGACGTCGACGAACGGCGAGCTCGCTGGGAGGTCGACCTCGATCGTGCCGACGTAGTACTCCGCCAGACGGAACAGGAAGGCAGCCATCTGCTCACGCAGGACGGGCTGCGACGGACGGAACGTGCCGTCGGAGTAGCCGGTCGTGATCCCCGTGCCGGCGAGGAAGTCGATCTCGGTCGTGAAGGTGTGGTTGCCCGGGACGTCGGAGAAGGAGATGGCAGCCTTCTCGCTCTCCGGCTCGGCGTGGGCGGCGGTCATCGAGACCGCGCCTCCGAGCACCAGGGTCATCGTCACCAGTGCACGCAAGATGCGCATGTGTTCTCCCATTTCTCACAGTGGCCTCACATCGTGGCAGTGAATCCACGACTGGTCGGACTGTTTGCCGAGTGTTCGCCGTGTGACGTGCGCCGCCATTCCTAGCGCCTGGGCGGCACCGCCGTCACGATGACCGAGTCGCGGAAGGTTCGTCGTCCGGCACGCTCCACGACGGGTCCCGTGCAGGTCACGACGGTCAGCCGTCGCTCGCCCGTGGTGCTGAAGAACTCTGGCTCCATCGCCTTGTCCTTCGACGTCTGCAGGGACGTGACGACCCACTCTCGGAGCCCGCCCGCCTCGTCACGGGTGAAGATCCTCGAGCCCGGCGGGATGCGCGCGAGGTCGTGCAGAGCACCGTCGACACCGCCGGCCTCGACGTGGCCGGCGAGGAACGTCGACCCCTCGACGGCCTCGAGCGGCGACGTCTGCTCGTCCCACCCGACCACGGCCGGATCGGACGGGATCTCCAGTGCGCCGCCACTGACCCCCATCGGACTGAGCTCGGCGTGGACGTCGAGCGCGGGGATGAACATCGTCCCCGGCTCGAGGTCGTGCGGCACCATCGACCTGGTCGCACGGGGGCCCTGCGGGTGGGCGTTCGGCGCCGTGAACGCGTGGACCGGTTCCGGCCGGTCGTCGGGCCAGCCCAGGACCACCAGACCCGCGCCGACCAGAACCACGACGAGTGACACGACGAGCGTGCCGCGGCGGCCGAGTGCCTCACGCATCGGACGGCCCGCCGCGACGCAGCTGCCAGATCGACGACCCGGCGCCGCCTGTCACGAGCAGCAGACCGAGCATCAGCCACACCGGCAGGGACGAGCCGGACGGGCGGCCCGCCGGCACGGCAGGAGTGTCGGGCACGAACAGGATCGTCTCGGCCGGCAGGCCCGCCTCGTCGACCACCGCGGCCCCGATCAGCTTCTCGTGCACCGGGGTCCACGACACGACGAACGTGGCGCACAGTGCCTGGTCGCCGTCGACCACGGTCGAGCTCGAGGTGTGCACCCCGTCGGTGACGGTCGGGATCGGCTCGATCTGACCAGCCCGTGTCGCGCGGCTCCAGTCGACCTCGGAGCACCCGCCGTCGACCGGTGCAGCGGTGAGGATCTCGCCCGTGATGGTGCCCGGCAGGTCCTGCGTGCCCGAGACCGTGATGACGTCGCTGAGCTCACCCCCGAGGTAGGTCGTGCTCGCCTGCGCCACCGTGGCGATCGCCGGCGCGGCGACCAGGCCGGTCTCGGTCTCCAGCCCGGGAGGTGAGTAGAGGTCGGTGCCCGGGGCGCCGTCGAACGTGAAGATCTCCGACCAGGTGTAGCACCCGAGCTCGGTCACGGTGACCTCCGACGTGGTGACCGTGCCGTCGCCCACGAAGTCCACCGACTGGGTGTTCACCTCCTTGGCCTCGTTGGTCGCGATGAGCTCGGCCCACCGCTCCGCGCCCAGCCAGCAGCCGAGCTCCGGGTCGGGGGCGACCGGTCCCCACAGGGTGGCCTCGAACGTCCCCGTCGCCCCTGCCGTACCGGAGATGTCGACGGTGTCGTGGAAGGAGCCACCCGGGGCGACGACGTAGGAGCTGATCTGGGTGACGGCCTCGGGCGTCCGCGCGACGGTGGTCTGCTTGGCGCGGCCGGCCGCGTGGTCGACGCGGTAGATCTCCTCGCCCTGGCTGTTGGTCGCGACCAGCGACTCGCCGTACGAGTAGCAGCCGCCCTCGCGCGGACTGAACTCGCCCACGCCGACGAGCTGCTTCTGCGCCTCGGTGACGGTGATCGGACCGAACTCGTGGGCGATGGGCGCCTCGCTCCAGTCCACGTCGTCGCACCGGCCGTCGACCGGCGGGACGGGGCCGTGGACACGCCCGGTCATCATGGTGCTGGTCGGACCCAGGCCGTCGTGGTCGTAGACGGTTCCGACGACCGTGACGGTGTCGCTGATCGTGTGCCCGACCATGACCTCCTGGCGACTGACCTCCGTGACGACATCGGGCGGCGGTGCGACGAGCGAGGTCTCGGTACCGACCCCGTAGCGACCCCGGAACCCCAGGTTCCGTGGACTGGCTTCGTCGTCGGGCTCGCCGTCGATCTCCTCCTGCCACACGAAGTAGCCCGGTGCCGGCAGGGTCAGCGCGGAGGTCTCGACCGTCGCGGACCCGGCCTCGTCGACCGTGACCTCGTACTCCGCCGTGCCGACCACGGGGGTGCCCTCCGGCGGCTCCGCAGACTCGGTCGGCTTCTCGGCCAGTGGTCCGTAGAGGGTCGAGCGTCCTGTGAGGGTCGACGACGGGCGGGCGCCCGTGATGGTGATGACGTCGTGGACCTCGGCGCCGGGCTCGGCCACCGTGACCACGCTCGTGTTCGTGACCGCCGAGGGCCGGTACTCGAGGACGGCCAGCTGCGCGCCGGTCGAGCCGGTGAGCGGCTCGTCGCCGACGCGGGTCGTGATCATCTGGTGCCCGGGGCTCTCGGCGGGGTGCGAGTGCACGTGATTCGACGGGACCGTGGTGGACGCCGCGACCGTGAACTCGCCGTTGCCGGTGCTGCGCAGATTGAGCGTCTGCGGCGCACCCGTCGAGGTCACCGTGATCGCACTCGTGCCGGTGGCCTCGAAGACGACCGGGCCGGTGACGACGAGATCGATCGCCCGGCCCGGCATCCACGCCCCCGGCGCCTGGATGCCCACCCCGGTGAGCTGCCACGTCTGCCCCGGCGTCGGCGAGGTGGAGGCGACCGCCAGCGGGATCGAACGCGCGCCGGCGTAGGCGTTGGCCTCCGCGACGATCTGGTCGACCCGGGCGCGGACCCCGACGTCGGGAGTGGCGTTCTTGTGGTTGTTGGGGACGGCGGGATCGTTCTTCACGATCGTCGCGATCGCGGCACCGGTGGTGTCGTCGAGTCCTGAGCCGTCAGGACCGGCCACGTGGAGCGCCCAGGCCGCGACCGGTGCGTGGACGAGGCTCGGCGGCGTCGTGACGGTGGGAGCGGCGCGCCCGTTGCCGGTGCAGACACCGATGACGCCGTCGAACGTCTCCACCCCGACGTAGGTGGCGGCGTGGGCGTGGCCCGCGACGCGCACGCCGGCCTCGGACGCGGTACCGGTGACCACGAGGCCGGCCCCCACGACGAGGCAGGCCAGGAAGCCGCGAGTCAGGAGTCGTCGTGGGAACGCCTCCTTCGCCCTGCGCGCCGCCGTGACCCTGCTCTCGTCGTTCACGTGCTTGCCCATCGTGGTGCCCTTCGTCCGGTGTCGCTCCTGCACTGCGAAGGACGCTAGGCGTGACCAACCGTGCTCGGCACGACCCGAGAGGCCACCTGTGGACGCCGCAACCCTGTGCACAAACCCGCCGCGAACGCTCGCCGGCTGAGGTGCGAACGCCCTCCCCCACCACCCGCCGGCTGAGGTGCGAACGCCCTCTGGGGCGTGAGCCTCGAAGCCTCCTGCCCAGCCGCCTCACCCCGAGGCGTCGAGCGACTCCCGTAGCCAGGCGTTCCGCTGCTCCAGCAACCGGCTCATGTACCGGGTCAGCAGCACGGTCTCGGCGATCCGCCCCAGCGGGCCGAGTGGCGCCCGAAACTCGACCGTGTCGGTCATCAGCGTGCCGCCGTCGTCCTCGACAAGCGTGTGCTCGTGCCACCAGCGCCGGAACGGTCCGGAGACCTGCTCGTCGACGAAGCGTCGGGGCGCATCGTGCTCGGTGACCCGAGCCGTCATCGTGAAGGGCAGTCCGAAGTGGGTCGCCCGCCACGTGACGGTGTCACCCAGACACATGACCCCCGCGGTCGCGCGCTCGCGGTGTCGACCCATCGAGCCCGTGTGCGCGTCGACCGAGAGGCTCAAGTCGAAGCACTCAGCCGGGGTCGCCGGCAACCACGTGGTCAGCGCGAAGTTCGGCACGCCCCCTCCTCAGACGCCGTCGCGTGCGGTGGCGACGCGGACACGGTTGCCGTCGGGGTCGACGATCTCGCAGTCCCGGGCCCACGGCATGTCCTCGACCGTCACGCCGAACTCCGCGGCCACGGCGTCAACGTCGTCGACCCACAGGTACACCAGCCCGGGCCCCGCCGCGTCGCCCGTGTGCTGCGAGAGGTGCACGCTCGCACCCTCCCGCACGAGGCCGACGTACCACGGCAGCCCCGGCTCGAACTGGTGCCGGAACTCCTCGGTGAACCCGAGCCGAGCCCACCAGGCCAAGGCTCGATCGCGGTCGGTGATCCGCAGCACGGGAGCCGCCAACGAGGTCATGGCAGGACGCTACGCCGTGGGACGGCACGAGGGGAGCCCTCGTACGATCGGTCAGCATGACGTCCGCCGCACCGCCTCCGCCGGCCGCACCGGAGCCCCCGCAGCCGACCGGGCCCGCCACGCTGGCGTGGTCGCTCGGATTCCTCATCCTCGCGTGCGTCCCGTTCGTCTCGTCCGTCATTGCGTCCATCGCGATGGTGCTCAGCGGGCTGTCGGCGTCGGCGCACGGTGGGGTGGTCGGCGAGAACGGGCGGCGTGCCGCGAACTGGGGACTGACCTACCTGCTGCTGACCGTCGTGCTGGTCGGCAGTCACTTCGGGATCCTGTTCGCCGCCGGCACGATCGAGGGGTTCTTCCCGTTCGGCCTGATCATCCTGACGTGGGTGGCCATGTCGATCGCTCACGTCGTGATCTGCACGCTCGGCGTCGTTCGCGTCTCCCAAGGCCGTGTGCTCCAGGCCTGGGTCATCCCGTTCTACCGCTGAGTCAGGCGAGGTCGACGTATGGCTCGTAGGCCACGCGACGGCCGAGGTGCTTCCACCCGGGGATCGGGTAGAGGTGCGGGAGCTCGTACCCGGTCTCGGTGAAGGTCTCGCCGTTCTCGAGGTGGACGGTGACGGCAGATCGTCCGGGCGCCAGTCGTTCGTGCACCCGTCCGGCCACGCAGGCGTCGAGCAGCTGGAGCGCGAAATCCATCCCTTCTGCGTCGGCCGTCAGCTCCCACCGACCACCGATCTCGCCGATCTGCACGGCCAGCTCGTCGCCGAGCTGGACCACGTCGAACCTCCGGGCACCCGCACGCAGCGGGGCCACGCTCAGCACCGTGAGCGTCGGGGCCCCGTCGGACCCGGGATCCTCACGGGTCACCGATGCCGACCGACCCACCATCTCTCGTGCGCGGGCCTCCAGCTGATCGATCACGTCCCTACCGTAGGTGCCCGAGGCGCGACGTCGCCGGCGACGGGACTCTGACGCGCACCCCGGCCACCTCGCTGGGAGGATGGCGTGATGCGTCACGCCAAGGCCCTGTTGCTCGCCGTCACGG
>CAYRZN010000025.1:0-20799 GCA_964428825.1 uncultured Aeromicrobium sp. | reverse complement strand
CCCGCCGGCCGGGTGACCGCCCCCCCCCCGGCCCGGGCCCACCACCACCCCGGGGCCGGTGGCCGGGGGCCGTCTCCGGGGACTACGCGCGCGGCGCCGACAGACCCAGCGCCGCAGCGAGGTCGGTGCGGATCGCGTCGAGCGTGCTCGCGGCTCGCGCGCGGGCCGCTGCGAGGTCGTCGCCGGCGGGCTCGACCACCTCGAGGTAGCACTTGAGCTTCGGCTCGGTGCCCGACGGGCGGCAGATGACCCGGGTGCCCTCGCCGAGACCCAGGCGGATCCCGTCGGTCGGCGGCAGGCCTCGGTACCCCTCGGCGAGGTCGTCGACCGAGGTGACCGCGAGGCCGCCGAGCGCCGCCGGCGGGGACGTCCGCAACGTGTCCATGGCCGTCGCGATGATCGCCAGGTCGTCGACTCGCACCGAGAGCTGACCCGTCGCGTGCACGCCGTGCTCGCGATGCAGGTCGTCGAGGCGGTCGAGCAGCGTGCGGCCCTGGGTCCGCAGGTCGGCGGCGAGCGCCAGGACCGCCAGGGCGGCGGTGACGCCGTCCTTGTCGCGGGCGATCGCCGGGGCGACGCTGTACCCGAGCGCCTCCTCGTACCCGTAGGCAAGATCGGGGATCTTGCCGATCCACTTGAATCCCGTCAGCGTCTGCTGCCACGCCCGGTCATGGAAGGCTGCGAGGCGTCCCAGCAGGTCGGACGAGACGATCGACGACGCGTACGTGCCGGGCGTCCCACGCCGGAGCATCAGGTCGGCCAGCAGCGCTCCGACCTCGTCCCCGGTGAGCATCCGCCAGCTGTCGGCACCGTTCGGCCCCGTGACCGGTACCGCGACCGCGCAGCGGTCGGCGTCTGGGTCGTTCGCGATCGCGAGGTCGGCCCCCTCCGAGACGGCCAGGGCCAGGGCCAGGTCCATCGCCCCCGGCTCCTCGGGGTTGGGGAACGCGACCGTGGGGAAGTCCGCGTCGGGGGCGGCCTGCTCCGGCACCGGCACGAGCGCCGGGAACCCGGCGGCCTCCACGGTGCGCTCCAGCGTCCGCAGCCCGACGCCGTGCAGGGGGGTGTAGACCGCCCTGACCTCGCGGGGGCCCGGCGGGACGGTGGCGGCGGCCGCCGCGACGTACGCGTCGGCGACCTCGGGCGCGGCGACCAGGTAGTCGTCGGACCGTGGCAGCTCGTCGACCCGCCCGACCCGGTCGATCGCGGCCGAGATGTCGACGTCGGCCGGGGGCACGATCTGGCTCGTGTCGCCGAGGTAGACCTTGTAGCCGTTGTCGCGCGGGGGGTTGTGCGAAGCCGTGACCATGACCCCGGCACTGAGTCCGAGATGTCCGATCGCGAAGGCGAGCACGGGGGTGGGGAGCGGCTCGGGCAGCAGGACCGCGCGCACGCCGGCGCCGGCGAGGATCTCGGCGGTGTCGCGGGCGAAGACGTCGGAGTTGTGCCGGGCGTCGAAGCCGACGACCGCGGACGGCGTCGCCTCCTGCTCGCGCAGGTAGGCGGCGAGGCCGGCGGCGGCCTGCGCCACCACGACCCGGTTCATGCGCTGAGGCCCGGCACCCAGCTCGCCCCGCAGACCGGCGGTGCCGAACTGGAGACGACCGGTGAACCGCTCCCGGACCTCCGTCTCGGCGCCGGCGTCGAGCAGGGCCTGGAGCTCGTCACGGGTCTGGGGGTCGGGGTCCTGGGCGATCCACTCAGCGGCCAGGCGGCGCAGGTCGGCGTCCATGCTCAGATCCGTGTGAGGACGTCGGCGAGGAGTCCGCCCATGCGGGTCGCGGCCTGGCGGCCGGCCTCCAGGACCTCCTCGTGGTTCAGCGGCTCGCCGGTCGTGCCGGCGGCGTGGTTCGTGACCAGCGAGATGCCCAGTACCTCGAGCCCGGCCTCGCGGGCCGCGATGGCCTCGAGCGCGGTGGACATGCCCACGAGGTGTCCGCCGATGGCCCGGATCATGCCGATCTCGGCCGGCGTCTCGTAGTGCGGACCCGTGACCTGCGTGTAGACCCCCTCGGGGAGGGACGGGTCGATCTCGTGGACGAGGTCGCGCAGACGGCGGGAGTAGACCTCGGTCAGGTCGACGAACGTTGCACCCACGAGGGGGGAGGAGGCCGTCAGGTTGATGTGGTCGCTGATCAGGACCGGGGTGCCCGGTGTCCACTCAGGCACGAGTCCGCCGCAGCCGTTGGTGAGCACCAGGCTCCGGACGCCGGCGGCGGCAGCGGTGCGCACCCCGTGCACGACCGCCTCGACGCCCTTGCCCTCGTAGAAGTGGGTGCGCCCCAGGAACACGAGGGCCCGGCGGTCACCGAGTCGCAGCGAGCGCACCGTGCCGCCGTGGCCCGCCACGGCGGGAGCACTGAAGCCCGGGAGGTCGGCCAGGGGCACCTCGTGCTCGGGCTCGCCCAGCACGTCCGCGGCTGGCATCCAACCTGACCCCATGACGACGGCGACGTCGTGGTCGCCACCCCCGGTGCGCTCGCGAAGGACGTCGGCGGCGCGTTGCGCGCTCTCATAGGGACTCACCGAGCCACCGTACGACAGCGAGGCGGTTCGACGCCGGAGCCAGCTGACCCGCAGGACGGTGCGTGTCCCGTATTCTGGACCGATGCCGAAGATCGTGGGTGACACCCTCGCCGACCACCGCGCGTTGGTCCGGTCCCACGTCTTCGAGGCCTTCATCGCGCTGATGGAGGAGCGCGGCTACGGCGCCATCACGCTGAGCGACATCGCGTCCCGCGCGGGTGTCGGTCGGACCGCGCTGTACAACCACTTCCGCGACAAGGAGTCGGTCGTCGTGGAGCTGGCGCTGCACGAGACCACCGAGTACGTGGCCTCCGTCCGCACCGCGCTGCTGGGGGCCGAGGGCCCCACGGACGCGCTGCGCACGTACGTCCGGCACCACATCCAGCGGCAGGGTGACCTGCACTTCGGCTTCGGACCGGAGATGCTCGGGCTGCTGTCCCCGGGAGCCCTGGCGCAGATGCGTGACCACGTGGTCGAGGTCGAGAAGGTCCTGGTCGAGGTCCTCGAGGAGGGCCTCGCCGCGGGCGAGTTCCGCTTCGACGACGTCCGGGCGACCCTGGCACTCGTCAACGCGTGCGTCCAGCCGCGCCGGATCGATCCGGAGACGGTGGCTGACTTCGTCGTGCGGGCCGTCCGCGCCTGACCCGGCACGGGGCGCGCGGGAACGGCGAACGGGGTGGCCCGGTTGCCCGGACCACCCCGCTCGGGTCGTGCTACTTCTCCAGGTTGTCGAACCGGAACAGGAACGCGGCCATCTGCTCACGCAGGACGGGCTGCGAGCCCTTGAAGGTGGTCACGCCACCCTCGGTGTAACCCGTCGTGATCTCCGTCGACGCGAGCCACGTGATCTCCTTGTAGAAGGTGTGGTTCGTCGGGACGTCCGCGAAGGGCGAGGTGGCCGGCGCGGTGAACGGCGGCTCTCCCGCGACGCGGTAGAGGAACGCCGCCATCTGCTCGCGCAGGACCGGCTGACCCGGACGGAAGACGTTGCCCGCGTATCCGGTCGTGATCTTCTGGTCCGCCAGCCACGCGATGTGCTTGCTGAACACGTGGCTCGCCGGCACGTCGACGAAGCTGGCACCCGGGGCGTCGGCGCCGGGGTTGCTGCCGTCGTTGACGTACCGGTAGAGGAAGGCCGCCATCTGCTCGCGCAGGACCGATCCCGAGGGCTGGTACGAGAACGTGCCGTTGCCGTTGTCGTACCCCGTCGTGATGCCCTGCGTCGAGAGCCAGGCGATCTCGGACGCGAACGTGGTGCCGGCGACGTCAGTGAAGTCGATGGGGGTCTCGGGCTCCTCGGCGTCGGTGAAGGTGATCGGGACGAGGACCTCGGTTGCCGCGTTCGCGCCGCCGCCGGCGGGGTACACGATGACCCCGTACTGCGTGTTGGTCGCGGGCGGGTTGGCCAGGTCGAGCCCGGCCTTGTCGACCGTGATCGTGGCGGAGAACGAGCCGTCCTCGTTCAGGACGACGTTCGCCGGGCCGGCGTTGTAGCCGTTGGAGGTCGGGTTGGCCCACTTCGTCGAGTCAGCGGCGTTCTGGCCCATCTGCGTGCGCGTCGACGACGGGGCCCCGGCGGACGGACGCCAGACGTCGGCGACCTTGGCGAACGCGATGTAGTAGCCGCCGGACTTGCCGTTGGCGCCCGAGGGGGCGATCGGCGCCCGCGTGGCCTGCGAGAAGCTCGGACCGAAGCCCGTGCCCGTGACCGTGACCGTGGTGGCCGCGGCGTCGCTGGCGAAGGACGTCTCGGAGACGGTGACGCTGGCGGCGGTGGTGGCCTCCGTGTAGGTCACGTCGATCGGAAGGGCGGGCTTGTTGTCCTGCTTGCCTCCGCAGCCGGTCGAGTAGAAGTGCGGGACGACCGACTGGCCGGCCTCGTGCGAGTTCAGCGCCTGGACGAACTCGGACGGCCAGGAGCCGGCCCAGCCGGTCGCACCGTTGCTCGTGGAGCACGTCGTGGTCTGGTTCTCCATGCCGCTGTCGACGCCGTTGAAGTCGGGCGTGATGCGGAACGTGTTCGTGCCGGTGGTCTCGATCGAGCCCGCGTCGAACGTCGCGATCGCGAGACGGCCGAAGTTCTTCGCCTCGAACGGGGTACCGGCCATCGAGGTGCCGGCGCCGATCGTGAAGTTCATCGTGAGCGCACCCGAGCCGTCGCCGTTGATGACCAGCGTCGGGTTCGCGTAGATCTCGTTCGGCGCGTTGTAGATCGCCGGGTAGGCGTTGACCGTGTACGAGCCGCTCCACGAGATCGTCGTGACGTCACCGGTCGTGGAGCCCGTGCCGTTGCTGAACTTGACCGCGTTGGCGGCACGGTCGGCCTTCGCCGTCGGGAAGGAGGTCGCGGGGACCGGGGCGACGGAGTACTCGGCCTGCGGGGTGGGGTTCGCCGGGCTGTTGACGACGTTGCCCTCCAGGTAGGTGGCCTGACCCGTGAAGTCCTTGAAGGTCCACGGACCGAAGATGCCGTCCTGGGCGTAGCCGCTGAGGCCCCAGACGAACGTGGCACCTCCGATCGCCTGGGACGAGGAGGACGCCGTCGCGGGGGCTGCGGTGGCCGGCGCACTCGTCGTCATGACGAGGCCCCCCACCGCGAGTGTCGCGGCGAAGGCCGTGGCCAACGCGCGACGCAGTCTGTTGCTGGACATGTCGTGCCTTTCTGAAGGGTGTGCCGGCGAATCGGCACTCGGGGGAGAGAGGTCGTTCAGGCGGAGGGACGGAGGCGCCGCACGTAGACCGCGGAGACGGTCGCGGTCGAGGCGGTCATCGTGAGGAGGCCGGCGGCGAGCAGCCACCACACGAGCTGGTCGGAGACCGGGGTCCGGCCGAGCATCCATCCGTGGTCGCCCGCCGACCGGTAGCCGGGCGGCCCGGCCGCCGACACTGCGGCGACCGGGGCGATGGCTGGAGCCGCGAGCCGGGGCGCAGGGAGGCGCGGCGGGGCCGGCAGCACCGAGTTGACCGGCTGTGAGGCGTTGCCCGCCGGAACGGGCGGAACCGGGGGAGCGGCGTCGGGAGAGGTCAGGACCGTGACGTCGAGCGGCACCTTCAGGGCGTCCGCGGAGCCGCCGCTCTGGTACCAGTACGCCGCCGCGCCGGCCTCCTCCTGGAAGGCGAGGAACTCAGCAGGCCAGCTGCCGACATAGTCGGGCCGCAGGGTGGCCACCCCGTCGGCCGGCAAGGTTGCCGACGAGAACGTCGCGACCGTGACGCGCCGCGGAGCAACGGGGCCCCACTGGGTGAGGTCCTCCATCGACGAGGTGAAGCCTGACAGCTCGGCGGTCAGGGTGCCGGTACCTCCGGCGATCTCGAGCTGCGGGTCGCTCAGGTAGAAGAACGTCATGCCGGAGTAGTAGAGGACCGTGGCGTCACCGTCCCAGGCCACCGACATCGTGCCGGCCAGAGGATCGATCTCGCCCGTGCCGTTCGCGAAGACGATCTGGTGTCCGGAGAACTTCCCGGACGTCGGGGAAGGAATCGTGGCGCCGGTCTCGTCGGTCGAGAGTCCCGCCCAGGTCGCTGCCTGGTAGGTCTGCGTGTTCCACTTCTCGATCGAGACGTTGCCCGACGAGGCCGACCACCCTGCGGCACGCCCGTTGGACCAGATCGCGCCGCCCGAGGCGGTCGTGAGGGTCTGGCCTCCGGCGCCTGGGTCGGCAACCTTGCCGGCGGCGAAGAAGTTGAACGTGCCCGGTGCGAAGGCGCGGTTGTTGGACTCGTGGTTGAGTCCCCAGCGCAGCTCGACGCCCGCGACCGTGAGGTCGGGCTGCTCGGTGCCGGGATCGACCGGTGCCTCGGTTCCCGGGCCCGCAGGCTCCTCGGGTGCCTGGTCGGTCGGGGTCCCGGCCTCCGGCGCGGCCGGGTCCTGCGCGGGGGGCTCGGCAGGGGTCGGCGCGGCGGTGCTCCCGTCGGGGACCGAGGGAGGAATCTCCTCGGCGGAGGCGGGAGCGACCCAGACGGCCAGCAGGCCGGTGAGCAGGAGCGCGACGAGCACGCGGCGCAGGACGATCATGCGACGGCCTTTCGACGGGCGGAGCGGATCCAGAGGGCCGAACCCACGAGCGTGACGAGCAGCAGGACG
Source organism: uncultured Aeromicrobium sp. (assembly GCA_964428825.1). Classification (GTDB taxonomy): domain Bacteria; phylum Actinomycetota; class Actinomycetes; order Propionibacteriales; family Nocardioidaceae; genus Aeromicrobium. The sequence continues at coordinate 14,189 of CAYRZN010000025.1, read as the reverse complement.
CCGGCGCCGATGGCGACACCGATCGCGAGCCACGGGGTGGTGCTGGCGTCGTCCAGGGCGCGGACGGCGAACGAGACGCTGAGTCCCTGCTCGCCGGAGAGCTTCAGGGTGTGGGTGCCGGGCTCGAGGTCGAGCGGAAGCTCCAGGGCACCGGCCACTTGACCGTTGGTGCCGACCGCGATGGGACCGGCGGCGGCGAGGCCGTCGTCGAGCGTGGCGACGACGAGCTCGCCGGGGACGAGCCCGACCGCCGTGAACGCCATGATGCGACCGGGCAGGGCCGCGGTGCGGTCGACCGTGAGCTCCGCGACGGCGGCCACGGTGCCGGGCTGGGGCGCGTTCTCGACGGCCTGCTGGGCGGTGTCGACGGCGGCAGCCGGGGCCTGGCCGCCGTACAGGTCCCCGACCTCGACCGGGGTGAACGACTCGTTGGTGCCGTTGACCACGCCGTGGGCGCCGATCGTGATGATGCCGCACTGCACGTGCGTGCAGTCGATCTCGGCGACGTTGCCGTTGCGGTCGGCGGCCTGGAACGTCGCCCCCGGGACCGTGAGGGTCGTGCTCCACGTGCCGTCGGCGTCGATCTGGCCGCCGTTGGCCGCACCGCCGGTGTCGCTGCCCGGGAATGCGACGTACTTCTGGAAGCCCTGGTTCTCGGCGCTCTCGCTGTCGGGCACGTAGAAGTAGTCGCGTCCGGTCTGCCCGCCGGCGCTGGGCTGCCACCCGGGGGAGACCGTGCCGAAGAAGACGTAGATGCCGCCGTGACCGCCCTGGATCGACTGGAACCCTGAACCCGAGACGTTCAGGGTCGTCGCGTAGGTCGCGTCGATCACGGCCGCGCCGTCCTGGTTGGCGATCGAGACGCGTCCGGCTGCCGCGGCGGGCGAGGCCGGGCCGACCAGCACGGTGGCGCTCGCGACGAGCAGGGCCAGGAGCGCGGCGGTCGGACGACGTCGTCGTGTGGTCAGGCGGTGGGGGTGCACGGGGCCTCCTCGGTGAGGGCGTCGTCGATCGTGTGGGGGATCACGACGAGGCGGTCGCGGTGGGTGATGACGTCGACGGGGTGTCCGTAGACCTCCGCGAGCAAGTCGGGCCGCATGACCTCGGCCGGCGGGCCGTCGGCCCGCACGCGGCCCCGCGCCAGGACGCAGACCCGGTCGGCGTGGGCCGCCGCGATCGAGAGGTCGTGCAGGACCGCCACGACGGCGTGGCCGGCGCGGGCGAGGCGGCGGGCCTCGGTGAGGACCTGCTCGGAGTGGCGGATGTCGAGCGCCGCGGTGGGCTCGTCGAGCAGCACGATCTCGGTCTCCTGGGAGATGACGCGGGCCAGCGACGCGCGGGACTTCTCGCCTCCCGACAGCGTCGGGTAGACGCGGTCGGCGAGGTGGAGGACGTCGGTGCGGCCCATCGCGGCCGCGACGACCTCGTCGTCGCGGTCCTCCGCGTCGGTGCCGGTCCACGGAGCGCGACCCATGCGGACCACGTCGACGACCCGGAAGCCGAAGGCCAGCCGCTGCTCCTGCGGGAGCACGGCACGTCGACGCGCGAGGTCACGCACGCGGATGCCGGAGACGGGCCGTCCGTCGAGCTCGACCGAGCCGGACCGCGGCGCGAGGTCACCGGCGAGCACGTTGAGCAAGGTGGTCTTGCCGGCGCCGTTCGGGCCGACCAGGGCGAGCAGCTCGCCCGGCGCGATCGTGAGGTCGACATCGGTCAGCACCCGGGTGCCGGCGATCTCGACGTCGATGCCCTGAACGCGAAGACTCATGACCACCCTCCCGCGGTGCGGCGGGTGCGGCGCAACAGCCAGAAGAAGAAGGGGCCGCCGACGAGCGAGGTGATCATGCCGATCGGCAGGTCGGCCGTGTCGACCGCGGTGCGCGCGACGAGATCGGCGCCCAGCAGCAGCACCGCGCCCATCAGGGCTGACGCGGGCACCAGGACGCGGTGACCCGGACCGACGATCATGCGCACGACGTGCGGCACGACCAGGCCCACGAACGCCACGATGCCGGCGAACGCGACGCCCGCCGCGGTCAGGAGGGCGACGAGGACGATCGCTGCGACGCGCGTGCGCTCGACGTCGACGCCGACGTGGCGGGCGGCGCGGTCGCCGAGCGAGAGGATGTCGAGCCTGCGCGCCAGGACCATCGCGCCCACCAGGCCGGCGGCCGCGATGGGGGCGGCGACCCACACGTACTGCCAGCGGGTGCCGTTGAGACTGCCGAGCTGCCAGAAGACGATCTCCTCACGCGCCTGGGTGTCGCCGATGAAGAGCAGGAACGCGAGGCCGGCCGAGCAGACCGCATTGATCGCGATGCCGGTGAGCACGAGCGTGACGACCTCGGTGCGTCCGTCGGCCCGCGACATGACGTAGACGAGCAGGGTCGTGACGAGTCCTCCGGCGAACGCGAAGAGGGCGATCGTCCACTCACCGGCGAAGCTGAGCTGGTAGACGATGACGATGCCGGCGGCGAAAGCGGCTCCGGCGGAGACGCCGACGACCGCCGGCTCCGCCAGCGGGTTGCCGAAGACGCCCTGCATGAGGGCACCGGCTGCGGCGAGCGCGGCCCCGACCACCAGCGCCATGGCCACGCGCGGGAAGCGCACCTGCCAGAGTGCCGCGTCGCCCTGCGGATGGGTCGGCATGGTGCCGGCGTCGATGCCGAGCCGGTTCAGGATCGATCCGAGGACCTCGGCGGCCGGGATCTCGAGCTGGCCGCGACCGGCGGCGACGACGGTCAGGACGGCCCCGACGACCAGCAGGACCAGGAAGAGAGCCGAGCTGCGGGCGACGGCGGCCTTCGGGAGCCGAGTGCGCGGGGCCCCTGAGGGGGCGGTCGGCCGCGGGGCGATGACGGTCACGCCAGTGCCTCAGGAGCGTAGATCGACACGGCGAGGGAGTTGAGGATGTCGGGCGTGCGCGGGCCGAAGCTGAGCACCTGGCTGTCGTTCATGTCGACGATGCGCCGGTTCTGGCCCGCCGGGGTGTTGGCGAGCGCGGGCAGGCGCTCGAGCAGGCCGTCGACGCCGTCGACCGACTCGAGCCCCTTCGTCATCATGATGATGAGATCGGGCTGGGCCGCGATGATGCCCTCGTCGTTGACGGGCTTCATGCCGGACCAGCCGATCTCGGCGGTGACGTCGTACAGACCGAGCGACGTGATCAGGTCGTCGGCGCCGGAGCCCTCGCCGAACATGTAGTAGACGCCGGCCTGTCCTCGCACGTAGAGGAACACGGTGCGGAGCTGGTCGGACGGCGAGCTCGGCGCCACGGCCGCGATCTCGTCGACGACGTCCTGGGTCTCGGCCATGATGCGCTCGCCCAGCTGGACCCCGAGGTCGGGCACGCCCATGGCCGTCGCGACCTGCGACGTGATGGTCGTGATGTTCTCGAGGCTGCGGGTCGAGTCGACCACGACCACGGGGATCCCGGCGTCGCGCATCTGCAGGACGACGTCCCAGGGCCCGAGCGAGGTGTCGGTGATGATGAGGGTCGGGTCGAGGGCCAGGATCGCCTCGGCGTTCAGCTCGTGGCCGTTGCTCGTGACGAGCGGCAGGTCGGACGCCTCGTCGAACTGCGTCGAGACGTCGCGGCCGACGAGGGTGTCGCCGAGCCCGAGCTCGTGGACGGTCTGGGAGAGCGTGCCGTAGACGTCGAGGGCGAGGACCCGGTCGACGTCGGTGATCGTGATCTCGGTGCCCTGGGCATCGGTGACCGTGGCCGGCAGCTGCGGTGTCGCGTCGTCGGTGACGGGTCGGATCTTCACGCCGCCGAGCCCCGCGTGGGCGGGGCCCTCCCAGTCGTGGGGGTCGTCGAGCGGGGAGACTTCCGCGAGGGGCGGGGGAGCCAGGTCCGACCCGACCGAACCATGGCCCGCGCCCGATCCGGGCACACAGGCCGAGGGCGCCGCGAGCGTGAGGGCGAGCGTGACGGCGAGCAGGCGACGGCGCAGCACGGGAAGGATCCTCCGGAGGGTGACAGCCATAGTTAGGCTACGGTAACCTGAGTAAGGTTTGGCTAAGGTTAGGACATGACCTGGCAGGTTGTCACCTCGATCGCGTCACATTGTCAGATCGTTGCTGACGTGGTGTCATATCCTCAGCCAGTCCGACCCGGCCCCGCTGGGACCGTCGCCACCTGCAGGAGTGAGATGACCATCGCCCAGGAGTCACCCGTCGTGACGCCGCTGTCGGCCCTGCTGCGGGAGGGCTCCACCGCGGAGCACCGTGAGGCCGAGGGATCCTCCTTCATGACCGAGCTGCTCGCTGGCCGCGTCTCGCGCGAGGGCTACGCCGTCTACCTCTCGTGCCTGCGCCGCGTCTACGCCGCCCTGGAGGGCGCCGCCGCCACGCTCGTCACCGATCCGATCGCTTCGGCCGTGATCGACCCTCGCCTCGAGCGCCTGGCAGCGATCGACGCCGACCTGGAGTTCTGGGGCGGCATGGTCGAGCACGCCAGTCCGGCCACGGACGTCTACGTCTCCCGGATCCAGCAGGCCTCCGCCTGGGGTGGCACGTTCGTCGCGCACCACTACACGCGGTACCTCGGTGACCTCTCCGGTGGCCAGGCCATCGGCCGACTCCTGGCGCGGGAGTTCGAGCTCGACGGGGCCGGGGTCGCGTTCTACGCCTTCCCCGCGATCCCCAAGCCGAAGCCGTACAAGGACGCCTACCGGCAGCGGCTGGACACGCTGGACCTGGACCCGGCCGAGCAGCAGCGCGTCCTGGCGGAGGTCAAGGGCGTCTTCGGCCTGAACGGCGCGCTCTTCAGCGAGCTCACGCTGCAGCTGCCCGCCTGGCAGCGCTGAGGCGCGGACCGCCGGCGTCGCCGGCCCTCCGGCCTCCGCACTCGCACCTCGACCGGCGGGTGGGGCGCAGGACCGCGTGACCAGCGCCGACCGCGTGCGAGACAATGGTCGGGTGACTCACGTGGCGATCATCGGTGGCGGACCCGGCGGATACGAAGCAGCCCTGGTGGCGGCCCGGCACGGCGCCGAGGTGACGATCGTCGAGCGCGACGGCTGGGGCGGCTCGACCGTCCTGACCGACTGCGTGCCGAGCAAGACCCTGATCGCGACGGCCGACGTCCTGACGGAGGTGGCCGACTCGCTCGAGCTGGGCGTCGAGCTCCCGTCCGGGGTCCATGCCGACCTCGCCAAGGTCAACCGGCGCGTGCTCGACCTCGCGCTGGCGCAGTCCGGCGACATCGGGGAGCGCCTCGGGTCCAGCGGCGTCCGTACCGTGCGGGGGTCCGGACGGCTGGTGAGCGGCACCACCGTCGAGGTCACGACCGACGACGGCGACGTCGAGACCATCGCCGCCGACGCGGTCCTGGTCGCCACCGGCGCGCATCCGCGCGTCGTCGACAGCGCCCAGCCCGACGGCGAACGCATCCTCACGTGGGAGCAGGTCTACGCGCTGCAGGAGGTGCCCGAGCACATGGTGGTGGTCGGCTCCGGCGTCACCGGCGCCGAGTTCGCCAGCGCCTACAACGGCCTCGGTGCTCGCGTGACCTTGGTGTCGAGCCGCGACCGCGTCCTGCCGGGCGAGGACCCGGACGCCGCCGACACGATCGAGGACGTGTTCCGCCGCCGGGGCATGGACGTGCTCGGCAACTCGCGCATGGCCTCGGTCGAGCGGGTCGGCGACGGGGTCCTGGTCACGCTGACCGACGGTCGCACCGTGGAGGGGTCCCACTGCCTCCTCGCCCTCGGCTCCATCCCGAACACGGAAGGACTCGGTCTGGCCGAGAACGGCGTCCTGCTCGACGACGGGGGATTCGTCCGGGTCGACCGGGTCTCCCGCACCACGGCGCCGGGGGTCTACGCCGCCGGTGACTGCACCGGCGTGCTCATGCTCGCATCGGTCGCAGCCCAGCAGGGGCGCATCGCGATGTCCCACGTCCTCGGTTCGGCCGTGCACCCGCTCGACCTCTCCGAGGTCTCGAGCAACATCTTCACCTCGCCCGAGATCGCGACCGTGGGTCTGTCGCAGAAGAAGCTCGACGAGCAGGGCATCCAGGCCGACGTGGCGATGCTTCCGCTGGGCGCCAACCCCCGGGCCAAGATGCAGGGGGTCCGCGACGGCTTCGTCAAGCTCTTCGCCCGTCGTGGCAGCGGCACCGTGATCGGCGGCGTCATCGTGGGTCCGCGCGCCAGCGAGCTGATCCACGTCGTGTCTCTCGCGGTCATGACGAGCCTGACGGTCGACCAGGTCGCGAACGCCTTCACGGTGTATCCGTCGATGTCGGGGACCGTCGCCGAGGTCGCACGTCGCATCCACCGGCCGGAGTGAGCGCAGGGCGTCGTCCTGCCTGAGATTCCAGGCAAAATGACACCGTTGTAGTTCTGTGAAGCATGTGGCGTGTGGGACCGAAGTGGTGTCTAATCAGTCCTGGCGGTGAGCCTTCCCCCGATGTCACCGCTGGATGGGGAGAATCCATGTTCGGCCGACGAACCCGTCGCGACCGGGTGCGGCGCACCCGACGTGCGACCCTGCTGCGCCTGGTCCCGCTGCTGGCAGCCACGACCCTGGTCGCGGCCCTGCTCGTGGCGGTCACGGTCGCGCAGCTGCGCCCGCAGGACACCAGTGGCACGCCCGCCGAGGTGGAGAAGCGCGAGTTCGTGGCGACGCCGGTGGCCGAGCGCGAGCCGTACACGCCGGCCGACGCCTCGCTCGTCGCGGTGGCCGATCCGTCGGTCGCGACGATCCAGCAGGGCAGCGTCGTCGCCGAGCTGGCTCCGCACGACCTCCCGGGGTTTGAGCTCCTGGGCGTCACCTGGACTGGTGGCGTGCCGGTCGACGTCAGCGAGGTGCAGGTCCGCTGGCAGCAGGACGGCGAGTGGTCCGACTGGACGATCCTCGATCCCGGCGCCGAGCCCGGTGAGGGAGGCATTCCCGGCACCGAGCCGAAGTGGGTCGGTCCGTCGACGGCGGCCCAGGCGCGCATCGTCGCGAGCGAGGACATCGACCCCGCAGGACTCACGCTGGTCACGGTCGCCCCGGGGGAGTCGCCCACCCTCACGCAGGCCGCGGCGTCGCAGCCCGCCATCATCTCGCGCGCCCAGTGGGGCGCCCGTGCCTACGGCGGCTCCGGCTGCGGGTCCGCGCCGGCCAACGGCACGTTCCAGGGCACGATCGTCCACCACACGGCCGGCAGCAACAACTACTCCGCGGCGCAGTCGGCCGGCATCGTCAGGTCCGCGCAGGCGTACCACATGGACGGCCAGAAGTGGTGCGACATCGGCTACAACTTCCTCGTCGACCGCTACGGCCAGATCTTCGAGGGTCGCGCCGGCGGGATCACCAGGACGCCCTACGGCGCCCACGCGGGCAACAGCGCGGTCAACGCGAGCACCACGGGTGTCTCCCTCATGGGCGAGTTCACCAGTGTCGCGCCGACCGAGGCGATGAAGAACGCCGCCGTGCAGCTCGTGGCGTGGCGGCACTCGCTGTTCAACGTGCCGGCGAAGGGCGGGTACTCGATCGGCGGCGTCTACATCCAGCGGATCGACGGCCACCGCAGCGTCAAGGCCACCGCGTGCCCGGGGCAGCAGGTCTTCAACTGGCTGCCGACGATGCGCGACCAGGTCCAGGCAGCGACGGGGTCGTACCCGGTGTACGGCGCGATCGCCGGCTACTGGAACGACAACGGCGGGGCCGCGGGTGTGATCGGTGCGCCGACGTCGCCGCAGGTGGCGGCCGGCACCGGGGCGCTGCAGCGCTTCCAGAACATGGACCTGTGGTGGCGCGCCGAGACCGGCGTGGTGCCCGTCAAGGGCGGGTTCCGGACCGAGTACCGGGCGGTCGGCGAGGCCTACTCCGGCCTGGGCATGCCCCTCGGACCGGAGGTCGCGCTCCGTGACGGCATCGTGCAGCCGTTCGACGGGGGACGTATCTACGGCAAGCCGAACGTCGGCGCCTTCGCGATGGGCGGACCCATCCTCGCGGCGCACAACGCCGCGGGTGGGGTCGACGGCGGTCTCGGCTGGCCGAAGGCACGGCCGCAGCCGTGGGGCAACGGGGCCCGTCAGGTCTTCGAGAAGGGCACGATCTACCAGCCGAGCGCCACGACGGCCTTCGCGCTGACGACCGAGATCGCAGCGGCGTACGAAGCCGGTGGCGGCCCCGTCGGCTCCCTCGGCTGGCCCACCTCAGGTCAGGTGGCCGATCGCGCAGGCCTGCACGTCTCGTTCACGGGTGGGTGGCTGCAGCAGTCGGCGTCCGGGCTGACGCTGGTCTCGGGCCTCGTCGGGCGCACCTACGTGCAGCTCGGCGCGATCGACAGCACGCTCGGGGCGCCCACCGGCGCGGAGAAGCGGGTCGGCGACGGCGCGGTGCAGGACTTCGAGGGCGGACAGATCCAGGTCTGGCCGAACGGCGTCGTCGTGGTCCCCCGGCCGGTCGCGGTCGCCCACCAGAGCGTCGGCGGGCCGACCGGGGTCCTCGGCTGGCCCACGTCGGGCCTCGTCCGGACGTCGGGTGGCTTCTACCGCCAGGACTTCCAGCGCGGTCTCGTGTACACCGCCGAGGCGACGAGCGGCACCGCGTACCCCGTGCGGGGAGGCGTGCTCACCCAGTTCCAGCGCGCCGGAGGCGAGGCTGTGCTCGGGGCGCCGACCAGCGTCGAGCGCCAGGTGCCCGGGGCCATTCGTCAGGACTTCCAGAAGGGCGGCGTGTTCCTGCCGCTCGACGGTCGTGCGGCGACGGTCCTGACGGGTACCGCCTGGACCGCGTTCACCTCGGCCGGCGCGAACGCCGACGCGACTTTCGGGTACCCGAACGGGCCGGCGGTCGCGGTCGGCGGCGGGTCACGACAGCCGTTCAGTGCGTCGACGTTCTACACGCGGGCCGCGGGCACCTACCCGGTCCGGGGCTTCCTCCGGACGCTCTACACGAACCACGGGGGTGACACCGGCCGGCTCGGGCTCCCTGCGGAGGCGGAGCGGTCGCAGGCCGGCGGTGCCGTGCAGCGCTTCGACGGCGGCACGCTCTGGGTCTCCTCCGCGGGCGCCCAGGCCACGTGGGGCATGATCGGCGCCGAGTACGTGCGTCGCGGCGGCCCGACGGGGCAGCTGGGATGGCCCGTGGGTCCCGAGACGCTCGCGGGCGGCGGCGCGTCGCAGCGCTTCCAGAACGGCACCCTCGTGCTCAACCCGAACGGGACGTTCACGACGCGCTGAGACCGGCGTGCACGACGAGGGCCCCTGCGGAGATCCGCAGGGGCCCTCGTCGTGCGCGGGTGTCAGGCGTCGGTGTCCACGATGTCGGCGACGACGGCGCCGGCACCGATCGTGGCACCGACCTCGGCCGCCAGGCTGGTGATGACGCCCGCCTTGTGGGCGTTGATGGGCTGCTCCATCTTCATGGCCTCGATCACGACGACCAGGTCGCCCGCGGCGACCTCCTGGCCCTCCTCGACGGCGACCTTGACCACGGTGCCCTGCATCGGTGAGGTCAGCGAGTCGCCCGAGACGGCCGCGCCGGCCCCGCCGCCGGACTTGCGCTTGGTCTTCTTCGCGCCGCCGGAGGCTGCGGCGGTGACGCCGAGCGACCCGGGCAGGACGACCTCGATGCGCTTGCCGCCGACCTCGACGACGACCCGCTCGCGGGCGGCGGGCTCGTCGGCCTCGGTCCCGGCCGCGACGTAGGGCTCGAGCTGGTTGTCGTAGTCGGTCTCGATCCACGTCGTGTAGACGTCGAACGAACCACCCGAGGCGTTGTAGGCCGGGTTGTCGAGGACGTCGCGGTGGAACGGGATCACGGTCGGCATGCCGTCGACGACGAACTCGTCGAGGGCGCGCCGCGAGCGCTCGATCGCCTGCTCGCGCGTGCGGCCGGTCACGATGAGCTTGGCCACGAGCGAGTCGAACGCGCCCGGGATCGTCTCACCGTTGACGTAGCCGGAGTCGAGGCGGACGCCCGGGCCCGACGGCGGCTCCCACGCGGTGAGGGTGCCGGGGGCAGGCAGGAAGCCGCGGCCGCCGTCCTCGGCGTTGATGCGGAACTCGATCGAGTGGCCGATGATCTCGGGGTCGTCGTAGCCGAGCTCCTCGCCCGCGGCGATGCGGAACATCTCGCGCACGAGGTCGAGCCCCGTGACCTCCTCCGAGACGCAGTGCTCGACCTGCAGGCGGGTGTTGACCTCCAGGAAGCTGATCGTGCCGTCGGCCGCGACGAGGAACTCGCACGTGCCGGCGCCGACGTAGCCGGCCTCCTTGAGGATCGCCTTCGACGACGCGTAGAGCCGCTCGACCTGGTCGTCGGACAGGAACGGCGCGGGCGCCTCCTCGACGAGCTTCTGGTGGCGGCGCTGCAGCGAGCAGTCGCGGGTGGAGACGACCACGACGTTGCCGTGGCTGTCGGCGAGGCACTGGGTCTCGACGTGGCGCGGCTTGTCGAGGAACTTCTCGACGAGGCACTCGCCGCGGCCGAAGGCCGACACGGCCTCGCGGACGGCGGACTCGTACTGGCCGGGGATCTCCTCGCGGGTGCGCGCGACCTTGAGGCCGCGGCCACCGCCGCCGAAGACCGCCTTGATGGCGACGGGCAGACCGAACTCGTCGGCGAACGCGACGACCTCGTCGGCGTCCTTGACCGGCTCCTTGGTGCCGGGCGCCAGCGGAGCGTTCGCCTTGAGGGCGATCTGCTTGGCCTTGGCCTTGTCGCCGAGGTTCTCGATCGCCGACGGCGGCGGGCCGATCCAGATGAGCCCGGCGTCGATCACGGCCTGGGCGAAGTCGGCGTTCTCGGCGAGGAAGCCGTAGCCGGGGTGGACGCTGTCGGCGCCGCTCGTCTTCGCGACGGCGATGATCTTCTCGATCGACAGGTAGGAGTCGGCCGGCGTCGCTCCCTCGAGGGAGTAGGCCTCGTCGGCGAGGCGCACGAACAGCGCGTCACGGTCGGGCTCGGCGTAGACGGCGACGGAGCCGATGCCGGCATCCTTCGCCGCTCGGATGACGCGGACGGCGATCTCGCCACGGTTGGCGATCAGGACTTTGCGCAACGGGGAGGGGCGCAGGGGGGTGCTCACGAAAGATCTCCTCGGACACGTCGGCGGGGATGCGGGGCGAGTCTAGGGGAGCCGTCGGGCGAGTGCCGCCGCAGGGCGGTCAGTGGTGACCGTAGCGGCGTGCGGGCCGTGCCCCTCAGAGCAGGTCGAGGCTGGCGCAGGGCAGCGAGAAGTGGCAGACCTTGCTGCCGAAGTCGACCGTGACGGCCGTCGTTCCCGACGTGCTCACCACGCGGCCGAGGCCGTGCGCGTCGTGCGTGACGCGCTGTCCCACCTCGTAGTTCCGCGTCGCGGGCTGGGCGGGCGGGGCGAACGGGCTGCTGGCGAGACGACGGGGCGCGGTCATGGTCCCCTCAGTTTCCTCCTCTCGGGCCCCAGAAGCCAATCGCCGCTCTCGCGACCCCGCTCAGCGCGGCTAGGGTGGCCGGGTGACGCAGGTCTTCGCGGGGCGCTACCAGCTCGTCGACCTCCTCGGGCGAGGAGGCATGGGCGACGTCTGGCGGGTGTGGGACCTGCGCGACGGCGTGTACCGCGCGGCGAAGCTCCAGCGGCAGGCCGACAGCGCGTCCCTGCTGCGCTTCGTGCGGGAGTCCTCGACCCGCGTCGTGCACCCGCACGTCGTCGCCCCCACGGGATGGTCGGCCGAGGACGGCACGGTGCTGTTCGCGATGCCCATCATCGGGGGCGGGTCGGTGGCCCAGGTGGTCGCCGACCACGGCCCGCTCCCGCCCGCCTGGGTGCGCGAGGTCGGACGCCAGCTGTTCCTGGCGCTGCAGGCCGTCCACGACGCCGGGCTCGTCCACCGCGACGTCAAGCCGGCCAACCTCCTGCTCGAGGCCACGGGCACCGAGGAGCCGGTCCTGCGCCTGTCGGACTTCGGCATCGCCGCGGTGCGCGACGAGCCGCGGCTGACGCGGGCCTGGGAGGTCGTCCACACGCCGGGCTACGCCGCGCCGGAGGTCTTCACGGACGCCGATCCGGACCCCCGGCAGGACCTGTACGCGGCCGGGGTCGTCCTGGTCGAGATGCTCACCGCCCAGCGGCCGCGACCCGACGGGTCGGTCGAGGTGCCGGCCGGTCCCTTCGCCCCGGTCATCGGCCGGCTGGTCGATCCCGATCCGGCGGAGCGCTACGCCACGGCCGCCGAGGCGGGCCGGGCGCTCGCCGCCGTCGCGGTGCCCGCGCCCGTCGGCGAGCCCGTCGAGGTGTTCTCGCACCTGCCGGAGTGGCCCGAGGGATGGGGGCCCGACGGCCCCGGCAGCACAGCGGGGGCCCACGCCGCCGCACGCACCGACCCGACGACGGCGTCGACCCCCACCGAGGTCGACCCCACCGCGATCCGCGACGTCGATCCCACGCGCCGTCGGCCCGTGGCCCCGCGTCAGCCCTTGCCGGCCCCGCCCGTGGCCCGTCCCGCCGCGCCGCGCGAGCCCGTTCGCGGCTCTGGGGACTCGCGCCGGGGGACACCGGCCACCGTCTGGCTGCTCGCGCTCGCCGGCGTCGGCCTGGTGGTCGCGGCCGTCGTCACCGGCGTGCGCTGACCCGCGACCGCAGCAGCAGCGCTCCGGCCGCCAGGAGGGCGAGCACACCGGCCGCACCCAGGCCCACGGGCAGGAGCGGGAACCCGCCGTCGTCGCCGGCGTCGCCGTCGGCCGAGGTCGCCTCGGTGTCGACGTTCTGCACGGGCGACGACACGAGCGAGGAGTCCGCCTCGGGTGCGGGCAGCTTCGACGTGTCGTACTCCGGGGCACCGTCGCCGGCCTCGCCGCTCGTGGCCACCGTGAGGGTGTACGGCTGGTTGGCCGAGCCCTCGCGAGCCTCGAACGAGACACGGACGTACCGCAGTCCCGGCATCGCCGGCCCACGGTCGCTGAGCGACTTCGCGCGGTTCAGGTAGGAGATCTCGTGCGACTGCGCACCGGTGCGGAAGGGGTCCCCCGCGCGCATGTTGGCCAGGGCGCCGGGGGTCCAGTCGTCCGGCTCCTCGCCGTAGAACGGGATCCCGTCGTCGGTGCGCAGCGGGCCGATGACCTCGACCCGGATTCCGCTGCCCCCCACCGCGGAGTCGACGGTCTCGGCGGTCAAGGTGGCGTCGAACTGGGCCTGGAGGTGCTGGCCGAAGTCCAGCGGCACGGCGAAGACCTGGGTCTCACCCTGGCTGATGTCGAGGGTGTACGAGCCGTCCTCGAGCACGGGTGCGCTCGCCAGGCTCGACCCCGGGACGACGTCGTCGGCAGGGTCCGACGACGGTTCGAGCGGGCTCCACGGCTCGTCCTCGGGGGCCGGCTGGAGCTCGCGGTCGGCACCGCCCGCCAGCGGCGGCTCCTCGTACACGGCGATCTCGATGGGCTTGCCGGCGTTGACGGCGGTGAAGCTGTCGATCTTGAGGACCACCTCGTCGTCGGTGTTGCACGGGTGCTCCGCGTCCTCCTGCCACGTGCTGATGCCGCCGAAGAAGAAGGGCTTGCTCTGTCCGACGGCATTTCCGAAGGCCACCGTGGCGACGCACGAGACCCCCTCGACGTCACTGGCGGGGTAGAGGGCCAGGTTGACCCCGTCGCCGACCGTGCCGGACTCCGAGGGGAAGGTCAGACCCGCGTGGATCGTCGACCCGGTCTGCGTGCGCGGGATGCGGTAGTAGAGCTCGCCGTCGATCGGCATCGTGTCGAGGTACTGGCCGGGAGCCTCCATGGTGGCAGCGTCGTCGACGTCGGGCGTGCCCTCGATCGGCTCGCCCGTGAGGTCGAACGGACGGGCGGACCGGGTCTGGGCGACCGTCAGGCCGTCGATCAGGCTCGCGGTGTCGGTCGCGTCGTAGTAGGTGCCGCCGCCCGCCGAGGCGACGCACTCCAGGCTCGCACGTGCCGTGGCGTCGACGTTCAGGCCCACGACGTCGATGCGGACGTCGACGCCGCCCGCCCGCAGCTGCTCGGCCACGACGCACGGGTCGGGCTCGCAGGTCGCGAGACCGTCGCTGACGAGCACGATCGAGCGCTGGCCCTCCGTGCCGAGGTCCTTGCCGGCCTCCTGCAGGGCGAAGGCGATGGGGGTCTCGCCGTACGGCTCGTAGGCGTCGATCGCGGCGTTCAGCGCCTCCCGGTTGTCGGTCGCGACGGGCGCGACGTTCTGCGAGTCGTTGCAGTACAGCTCGGCACCCGCGCGGGTGGGCTGCGTC
>CAYRZN010000024.1:2586-20983 GCA_964428825.1 uncultured Aeromicrobium sp. | reverse complement strand
ACTCCAGGCGCTCACGCTCGAGCATGTTCTTGAAGTCCATGTTGCCGCCGACGTTGAGCTGGTAGGTGCGGTCCAGCACGACGCCGCGGTCCTGGAACAGCTTGGCCATCACGCGGTGGGTGATGGTCGCGCCGACCTGGCTCTTGATGTCGTCGCCGATGATCGGGACGCCGGCGTCCTCGAACTTCTTGGCCCACTCGGGGTCGGAGGCGATGAAGACGGGCAGGGCGTTGACGAAGGCGACGCCCGCGTCGATCGCGCACTGTGCGTAGAACTTGTCGGCGTCCTCGGAACCCACCGGGAGGTAGGACACGATGACGTCGGCCTGCGTGTCCTTCAGGACCTGCACGACGTCGACCGGGGAGGCGTCGGACTCCTCGATCGTCTCGCGGTAGTACTTGCCGAGACCGTCGAGCGTCGGGCCGCGCTGGACCGTGATGCCGGTCGGCGGGACGTCGGTGATCTTGATCGTGTTGTTCTCGCTGCTGCGGATCGCGTCGGCGAGGTCGAAGCCGACCTTCTTCGCATCGACGTCGAACGCGGCGACGAACTCGACGTCCTTGACGTGGTACTCACCGAACTGGACGTGCATCAGACCGGGCACCGTGCCGGTCGGATCCGCGTCCTTGTAGTACTCGACGCCCTCGATCAGGGACGTGGCGCAGTTGCCCACGCCCACAATTGCCACGCGTACCGAACCCATGGGTTCTCCTTCTGCCGTATCTCTCGTGTTGCCTGTGCTCGGGGTCATGCTGTCTGGCTGGTCGGGTCGGGGTCGCCGGCATCGTCACCGGAGACCGTGTAGCCGCCTGCACGCTCGCGGTCGATGAGCTCGGTCAACCACTCGACCTCGCGCTCGACCGACTCCAGGCCGTGGCGCTGGAGCTCTCGCGTGTAGTTGTCCGCGCCACGCCGACCCCGAAGGGAAGCGTCACGGACGTTCTCGAGCCGTTCCTGGAGCCGACTGCGTCGACCCTCGAGGATGCGGACCCGCGTCGGTGCGTCGGTGCGCGCGAAGAACGCGAACCGGACACCGAAGTTCTCGTCGTCCCACGTGGCCGGGCCGGACTCCTCCATGACGTGGGCGAAGTACTCCTTGCCCTCCGCCGTCAGCCGGTACGCGATGCGGTTGCGACGGCCGCGGATGGCGGCCTCCGGATCGTCGTCGGCGATGATGAGGCCCTGGCGGACCAGCGTCTTCAGGCAGGGGTACAGCGTGCCGTAGGACAGCACCCGACCCCACCCCAGCAGGGCGATGAGCTGCTTGCGCAGCTCGTACCCGTGCATGGGCGAGTCGTGCAGCAGTCCGAGGACCGCCAGCTCGAGTGCCGCGCCGCGCCGTGCCATGTCAACCTTCGATACGTGGGATGGATATATCGGAACGATACATCGAATCGGCTCTCCCGTGCACCACCGGTGTCGTGTGACGTGCACGGCATCGTCATCGCAGGGTCGCCGCGCCGTCACTCACAGGTTTGGCGAGCGTGGGAGCAACAGGCACACTTGAGCGGATCATCGCGACCAACCGGACCCCCGGCCGGTGGCCTGACGAAGGATGGAGGTGCCCGCTCGTGGCGCGCAGCAACAAGGGCAGCGGTGCACGACGGACCGCCAAGCGGACCGCGAAGCGTGGCGGACTCTTCAAGGTCTTCCGTGCGATCGGCGGCGAGGGCCGAGCCTGGTGGGTCAAGACCCTCCGGTGGTTCGCCTTCCTGGCCGTCGCAGGATTCGCGACGGGGGCACTCGCCTTCTTCATCGTCTATCGCTCGATCGACATCCCCGACCCGAACGCGGAGTTCCAGACCCAGACCACCAAGGTCTACTTCTCCGACGGCACCACCGAGCTCGGTGAGTTCGCCGAGCAGGACCGCGAGAACGTCGATCTCGACCAGGTCCCCGCCTCGATGCAGGCGGCGGTCATCGCCGCCGAGGACCGGTCGTTCTACACCAACCGCGGCATCGACTTCAAGGGCATCATCCGTGCGCTGCGTGACAACACCACGAGCGGGCGCATCACGGGCGGCGCCTCGACGATCACCCAGCAGTACGTCAAGATCCTCTACCTGACGCAGGAGCGCACCTACACGCGCAAGATCAAGGAAGCGGTCCTGTCGCTCAAGATCCACAACCAGCTGAGCAAGTCCGAGATCCTCGAGGGCTACCTCAACACCGTCTACTACGGCAACGGCGCCTACGGCGTGCAGGTCGCCGCGAAGACGTACTTCAACAAGGACGTCTCCGAGCTCACGGTTCCGGAGTCGGCGTACCTCGCCACGGTCCTGAACAGCCCCACGTTCTACGACCCGTACACGCCGTCGTGCCTCGCCGACGGTGCGAGCCCGGAGTGCCAGACCGAGACCGCCGCGCGTGACGAGCGAGTCCTGCCCCGCTACGACTACGTGCTCGACGGCATGGAGAAGTCCGGCGCGATCACGGCCGATGAGGCCGACCAGTTCAAGGGCGTCCTGCCGGCGTTCTCACCGATCACGGTCAACAATCGGTACGCCGGTCCCAACGGCTACCTGCTGAAGATGGTCGAGAACGACATGGCCGCGCAGGAGTTCAGTGACTCGCAGGTGCAGGGCGGCGGCCTGCGGATCGTCACGACGATCGACGCCCGCCTGCAGCAGGCGGCCGTCGAGGCCGTCGACGAGGTGGCCCCGAAGAACCTCGAGGGACTCCACACGGGTCTGGCCTCGGTCGAACCGGGGACCGGGGCGGTCAGGGCGCTGTATGGCGGCCCGGACTTCCTGGCGAGCCAGGTCAACTGGGCCACGGCGAAGACCCAACCCGGCTCGACCTTCAAGGTGTTCGCGGTGATCGCGGCGCTCGAGGACGGCTTCAGTCTGGAGACGCGGCTCGACGGCAACACCCCGTACCGCATCAACGGCGCCCAGGTGAAGAACGCGGGCGACTCCGGTGGTGCCTCCTACGGCACGCTCGACCTCGAGAGAGCCACGGCCAAGTCCGTCAACACCGCCTTCATCGACCTCACGGTGCAGATGAGCGACGGCGGCGACGTGAGCACGGGTGCCCAGAAGATCCTCGACGCCGCGGTCCAGGCCGGCATCCCGCAGTCGACGGTCGACGACATCGACCCTGTGGCCGTCACGTCGCTCGGCTACGCCCCGGTGGCGCCCATCGACATGGCCAACGCCTACGCGACGCTCGCAGCCAGCGGCAACAAGGCCGACTGGTACGTCGTGCAGAAGGTCAGCAGCGCGGAGGGCTCGGTGCTGTACGAGCGTGTGAACGAGACGGATGCGGCTGTGCCGGCCGACGTCGCCGCTGACACCCTGGCGGCGCTGCAGGGCGTCACGGGCAGCGGTGGCACCGGCACCGCGGGTCGCACCGTGTGTCCGACGGCCGGCAAGACCGGTACCGCCACGGCCACCGACGCCGACGGCGACGTCCGCACGTCGGCCGTGTGGTTCGTCGGCGCCACGCCCAAGCTCGCGACCGCGGTCATGTACAACCGCGGGGTCGGCAACGAGGAGCTCGACGGGTTCTTGCGCCCCGCCTTCGGTGGCGCCTACCCGGCCGAGACGTTCAAGGCGTTCATGGACGAGGCGGTCGACTCCGAGGACTGCGGATCGTTCCCGAAGCCCGCGAACATCGACGGCGACAAGGGCGAGGTGTACAACCCGCCGCCGCCGAGCTGCGGTCCGACCGAGCAGCTGAACGGTGACCAGAGCGGTTGCGAGCCCAAGCCGGTTCCGCAGTGCGGCCCGGACCAGAAGCTCGACGGCACGGGCTACGCCTGTGTCCCGATCACGTGCGAGGACTCCGGGCAGACGGGCACGTACCCGAACTGCGTGGAACCCAGTCCCACACCCACGCCCACGGGTCCCGGGGGCGGAGCCACGCCGCCGGTGGGGAACGTGAACACCCAGGCCCGATGCCTGGCGGCCGGGGGCACGTGGGTCACGTCCACGGCGCCGCCGAGCTGCCGTTTCTGACGCCCTGGCCACCATGACGGTTCTCACGGTGGGCAGGCTCGGTGAAGGAAGGTAAGGTTTTCCTCACCGAGCTTTTCCCACCGTGAGGACGTCATGCAGGTCCACTCCGCACGCGTCAGTCGCCGCCGTGTCCTGAGCCCCCATCTGGTCACCGTCACCGTCGAGGTCGACGGCGGGTACCCGTCCACGGGCGTGCCCGACGAGTACCTCCGGGTGCTGCTGGCCCCCGAGGGTCACCCGCTGGTTCTGCCCACCGTCAGCGACGACTGGGAGATCACGCAGCCCGAGGGCACCGAGCCTCCGATCTGGCGGGTCTACACGATCTCGCACCACCGGGTGGTCGACGGCGTCGTCGAGATCGACCTCGACATCGCCCTCCACGACGAGGGTCCGGGCGCCGCCTGGGCCCGCGACTGCCTGCCCGGCGACGAGATCGGTCTGCTCGGTCCGAAGGGCCTCTACGCCGCCCCGGCCGGTGTGGCGTGGCAGCTGCTCGTCGCCGACATCACCGGCGTGCCGGCCATGGCGCGCATCCTGCGTGGCCTGGAGCCCGGCCAGCGCGTGCGGGCGGTCGGCGTGCTCACCGACGCCCGCGACGCCATCGCCCTGCCGAGCCCGGCCGACGTCGACCTGCGGTGGGTCGTCGTTGACCGCGACGTCGACGTGACCGAGGCCCTGGAGAACGCGGTGCTGGAGTCCGACCTCCCGGGCGCCTCCGACGACGGACGCTACGTCTGGTTCGCGGGCGAGGCCCGGGCCAGCCGCACGGTCCGTCGGCACCTGCGCCGCACGCTCGGCTGGCCGCAGAGCGACTTCTACACCTGCGGCTACTGGCAGATCGAGGCCGAGAAGTGGCGGGCCCGCTACGACGAGGTCGCTGAGCAGGTCGCACCGCAGGTCATGCAGGCCCAGGCCCTCGCCGCGAGCGACGAGGGTCAGTACCTCGACGCCCTCGAGGACATCTACGAGTCCGTCGGCCTGTAGACGACCCACTGAAGCCCGACCGCTGGTCGGAGGCCCCCACCACCCGTTCCTTGAGGTGCGAGTGCCGCCTGCGGCGCGAGCCTCGAAAGGTCGGTCACCTGACCGCGGCCTCAGCCCTGCGCCCTAGCCAACGGCCGACCGAAACGAGGCAGGC
The DNA here is from genome assembly GCA_964428825.1 of uncultured Aeromicrobium sp. Classification (GTDB taxonomy): domain Bacteria; phylum Actinomycetota; class Actinomycetes; order Propionibacteriales; family Nocardioidaceae; genus Aeromicrobium. The sequence continues at coordinate 15,886 of CAYRZN010000024.1, read as the reverse complement.
GCCCGGGCGAAGCCCGGCACCGGTGCCCTTGGAGGCTCACTCGTTCCTCGCTCGCACCTCAGGAACCGGGACGAACAGGTGGTGCGACGAGGAACGAGCCGCGCGCCCTAGGACGCGGCCTCGTGGGTGAAGTACGTCGGGCGCCTCGGCACGATGAGCAGCGGCATGCCGGCCTCCGCCGGGGTGCGGTCGGCCTTGCGGTGGTTGCAGCGCAGGCACGCAGCCACGGCGTTGTCCCACGTGAGCATGCCGCCGCGGCTGCGCGGGATGATGTGGTCGACGGTGTCGGCGTGGCCGCCGCAGTACGCGCACGCCTTGTCGCGGGCCTTGATGGCCGACTTCGTGCAGAGCTCGGAACGGCGGTACATCCACCGGGTCACGACGTACCGCACGAGCCGCAGGACCTTCGGCCGGGGGAACGGACCGTACGTGCCACCGGCCTCTTCCTCGATGACCGCGACCTGCCGCACCAGCATCTTGATGGCGTGGCGCAGGGACACGCGTTGCAGCGGTTCGTAGCTGGCGTTGAGCACCAGCACGTGGGCTTCGGACATCGTGTGCCTCTCCGAGCCCAAGAATAGACACATCCCGCGAGGCGGGGGATGAACTTGGCGTGTCGACTTGGCTGCCGTTGCAGGCTCTGTGCGTGATGCCGCCCACGGCCCGGCACCCCCGCCGGGCCCTCGCCGCCCACGGCCCGGCACCCCCGCCGGGCGCCGGGCCGGATGCGGTGCGGGCGCATCTCCGGTAGACGTGGAGGGCTGTGAAACACGTCTGACACGAACCGGACCTAGGGTGGCGCGAGTGAGCGAGACGAGTCTCTTCGACGACTACGGCCCCATGGTCGGCTTCGACGAGATGTACGCCGGACCTGCCAGCGGACCGGCCGTCCGCGACGAGTACGGCGCCATCCACGAGGCCTTTCGCACGATGGGTGACGACGAGATCCGGGTCCGTGCCGACGCGCTCGCGTCGTCGTACCTCGACCAGGGCGTCACGTTCGGCGTCGCGGGCGAGGAGCGGCCGTTCCCGCTCGACATCGTGCCCCGCGTCATCGAGGCCGCCGACTGGCGCCACGTCGACCTCGGCGTCCAGCAGCGGGTCAAGGCGCTCGAGGCCTTCCTGGCCGACGTCTACGGCCCGGGCGAGCTGTTCCACGACGGCGTGGTTCCTCGTGAAACCGTCGTCACCTCGCCGCACTACCACCGCGTCGTGGCCGGGCTCGAGCCCGCCAACGGGGTGCGGGTCCACGTGGCGGGCGTCGACCTGATCCGTGACGGCGACGGCAACTTCCGCGTGCTCGAGGACAACGTGCGTGTGCCCTCGGGCGTCTCGTACGTCATGACCAACCGCCGCGCGCTGTCCGGCGCACTGCCGGAGGTCTTCGCCGACCACCGCATCCGACCGGTGCAGCAGTACTCGCGCAACCTGCTCGCGGCCCTGCGGGCCGCCTCGCCGGCCGGCGTCAGCGACCCGACCGTCGTGGTGCTCACCCCGGGCGTCTACAACTCGGCGTACTTCGAGCACACGCTGCTCGCCCGCACGATGGGCGTCGAGCTCGTCGAGCCTCGCGACCTCGTCTGCCAGGGCGGGCGCGTCCTGATGCGCACGACCCGAGGTCTCGAGCCGGTGCACGTCATCTACCGGCGCATCGACGACGAGTTCATCGACCCCGCCCAGTTCCGTCCCGACTCGATGCTGGGCGTGCCGGGCCTGATCACGGCGGCCCGCGCCGGCAACGTCACCATCGCCAACGCGATCGGCAACGGCGTCGCCGACGACAAGCTGTTGTACACGTACGTCCCCGACCTCATCCGGTACTACCTGAGCGAGGAGCCCATCCTGCGCAACGTCGACACCTGGCGCGTGGGCGAGGCCGACCAGCGCGAGGAGGTGCTCGACCGGCTGCACGAGCTCGTGCTGAAGCCGGTCGACGGCTCGGGCGGCAAGGGCATCGTGATCGGACCGGCGGCATCCGCGGCCGAGCTCGACGAGCTGCGCGCCAAGATCCACGCCGATCCGCGCGCCTGGATCGCCCAGCCGGTCATCTCCCTCTCGACCGTGCCCACGCTCGTGGAGCAGGGCATCCGCCCGCGACACGTCGACCTGCGTCCCTTCGCGGTCAACACCGGCGACGACGTCCACGTGCTCCCCGGCGGCCTGACCCGGGTCGCGCTCCCGGAGGGTGAGCTCATCGTCAACTCCAGCCGCGGCGGAGGCTCGAAGGACACTTGGGTGCTGGCCGACCCGCTGGTCGACCCCGATCCGCTGGACGAGGTCGCGATCGAGGAGCCCGAGAGCTCCCGCCGCGACAAGGGCCGCAAGGACAAGCCCCGGTCGGGGGTCGCCCAGGTGCAGGCGCAGTCCCAGGGTGGTCAGTCGCAGAGCCAGTCGGTCGACGCGCCCACCACCGACGGGGAGGTGGCGTGATGCTCAGCCGCATCGCCGAGTCGCTGTTCTGGATCGGCCGCTACCTCGAGCGCGCCGACGACACCGCGCGCATCCTCGACGTCGAGCTCCAGGTGCTCGTCGAGGACCCGATGATCGACGAGGAGCACTCCTGCCGCCAGCTGCTCAAGGTCATGGGTGTCGAGGAGCTGCCGTCGGTCGTGAACCGGTGGACCGTCCTCGACCTGCTCGCGCACAATCCCGACTCGTACTCCTCGATCGCCTCCACCGTGGGCGCGGCGCGGGAGAACGCCCGGGGTGCTCGCGAGACCCTGTCGACCGACATGTGGGCCGCGATCAACACGATGTGGCGCGGTCTGCCGTCGGCCCGCGCGATGCGCTCGACCGACATGTTCGCGTGGGTGCGCAACCGCACCGCGATGATCGCCGGCATCGCCGACTCCACGATGACGCGCGACGAGGGCTGGCAGTTCTTCGTCCTGGGCCGCAGCATCGAGCGGGTCGACATGACCGCCCGGCTGCTCTCCACCGCGTCACTCGCGGGCGAGGCCCAGCTGGCGTGGCCCACGACGCTGCGCGCGTGCGGCGCGTACGAGGCGTTCATCCGCGCGTACCGCGGCGTCGAGGCCGACGGCCTCGCGGCGGAGTTCCTCCTGCTCGACCGTTGGTTCCCGCGCTCGGTCGTCTCGGCGCTCGTCGAGGCCGAGAAGGCGCTCTCGACCCTGGAGGCTGGCGGCCAGCGCTCCGGCTTCAGCGACGAGGGCCTGCGCCTGCTCGGTCGGGCCCGCACCGAGCTGGAGTACCGTCCGCTCGCCGAGATCGTCTACGACCTGCCGACGGAGATGGAACGGCTGCAGCGCAGCTGTGCGGCGGCCAGCGAGGCCGTGACCTCGCGCTACTTCTCCTTGGCGGAGTCGCGGGTGTGGAGCGAAGGAGTGACGCTGTGAGCGAGTTCCAGTCGCAGTTCCAGGCTCAGCCCGCGGCGCCGCGGGCGCTGCAGCTGCGCATCCGCCACACCACGGGGTACGCCTATCCCGAGGGCGCCACCGCGTCCTACAACGAGGCCCGGATGACGCCGCTCACGACGAGCGACCAGACGCTGCTCCGGTCGCGGCTCGAGATCAGTCCGAGTCCGTGGACCTTCGAGTTCCGCGACTACTGGGGCTCCACGGTCACGGCGTTCGAGGTGCACGAGGACCATGACGAGCTCGAGGTCGTCGCCACGTCCACGGTCGAGACGTCGGGTGCCACCCCCGTGCCGGCCGGCACCACGTGGGACGAGCTCGACTCGCTCGCCGACGAGTGGTGCGAATACCTCATGGCCTCGCCGTGGACGACCCCGCCGGAGGATCTCCTGGCGGCCCTGGAGCCCGTGCGGGCGGACTCGGCGACGCCGAGCGACTTCGCGGTGGCGGTCGGGCGGTTCCTCAACGCGTCGCTCGCCTACCTGCCCGGCACCACGACGGTCGACTCGACGGCGTCCGACGCGTGGGCCGCCCGGTCGGGTGTCTGCCAGGACTTCGCACACCTGATGGTGGGCGTGCTCCGCGTCGCGGGCATCCCGGCGCGCTACCTCTCGGGCTACCTCCATCCGTCCTCCGACCCCCAGGTCGGCGAGACCGTGGAGGGTGAGTCGCACGCGTGGATCGAGTGGCTCGACGGCGAGTGGATCGGGTGGGACCCCACCAACGACGTCGCCCCGGCCGGACGTCACGTCGTGGTGGCGCGCGGACGCGACTACGCCGACGCCCCGCCGCTGCGCGGCATCTACGCCACTGACGGGGACTCCACCCTCTCCGTCGGCGTCGAGATCACCCGCCTCCGTTGATGACCGCTCGCGAGTGAGTTTCTGTCCCATCGGGAGCGGATTCCCGCCCTTGTGCGGGGCGAGAATCCACTCGCCGCGGGGCGAGAATTCACTCGCGAGCGGAACGTCAGGCGTCGGGGGTGGCGGTGAGGATCGCGACCGGGGTGGGGTCGGTCCGGCCGCGCAGGGTCACGGGGTCGGACGTGCTCCAGTGACCTGACTCGGCGTCGCCGGCGGCCTCGACGGTGGCCTCCATGACGAGCACGTGGCCCGGGACCTCCTTGGCCAGGTCGGTCAGGCGCGACGCGGAGTTCACGGCGTCGCCGATCACGGTGTACTCGAAGCGGGACTCGTCGCCGATGTTGCCCGCCACGACCTCGCCGGTGGCCACCCCGATGCCGGCTCCGACCTCGGGCACCTCGTCGGCCAGGCGCCGGGCCATCGCGCGCGCCGCCGAGAGCGCCTGGGCCGCGTGGTCGTCGTCGGCGACGGGGGCGCCGAAGATCGCGAGCACCGCGTCACCCATGAACTTGTTGACCAGGCCCTTGTGACGGTCGACCTCCTCGACCACGACGCCGAAGAATCGGTTGAGCACGCCGACGACCTCGGCCGGTGAGTTCTCGGTGGCGTAGGTCGTGGACGACACGAGGTCGACGAACAGCACCGACACGACCCGGGTCTCGCCCCCGAGCTCGACCTCGCCGCGCGCCGCCGCCTCGGCGACCTCGCGCCCCACGTGGCGGCCGAACATGTCGCGGATGACCTCGCGCTCGCGCAGGCCCTGGGCCATGTCGTTGAACCCCGACTGGAGCGTGCCGAGCTCGGTGCCGTCGTACACGACCACCTCGACCTCGTAGTCGCCGTCACGCACCCGCGTGAGCGCGTCGGTGACCGACTGCAGCGGGTTGACGACCGAGCGCGCGGTCAGGTCGGTCACGAGCAGGCCGAAGGCGAGGATGATGCCGGACAACCCGAGCACGACGATCGCGAACTGCGTCGTGCGGGCCTCGGGCGAGGTGAGCACGACGATCGCGCCGACCACGAGGCCCAGGGTCGGGGCCGCGGTGCCGAGGCCCCAGAAGATCAGCATCCGTCGCTGGACACCCATGCGCCCGCGCCGCAGGTCCTCCTTTCCGTCGAGCGCTCGCGCCGCGACGGGCCGCAGGATGAACTCGGCGATGAGGTACGCGATCGTGCTCACGACCAGACCCGCGATCACGACGGCGAACGCGACGCTGATGACGGCGCGCGGCTGGTACGCGATGGCGAGCACGGGGTACAGCACGGCGGCGACGCCCCAGAGCATGGCCTGCATCGCGCTGAGCCGCCAGGGCAGACGCAGTGCAGCCCGCCGCTCGAGGTCGGACGGCTCCTGGTCGTTGAGCGCCCACCGCAGCCCGCGGATCGCGCTGATCGTGCCGTACGTGGCGCCGAACAGCACCGCGACCAGCACGTAGGTCGGCGTGGCGATCGCCATCGCGATGCCGAACTCCCGGTTGACGTCCTCGCCGGGGACGATCACGAGCGTGAGCGCCGCGACGATCACGGCGCCGATGACGTTGGTGATGACGAGCAGGACGGTCAGGAGGACCTGCACGCGGACCCGGAGGCGACGGGACCCCTGGTCGACGGGACCGAGCAACCACGACCCGAAGGCCGACGAGTGCTGCATCGCCATGGGCGTCCGTCCGTTCGTGCGCCACCTGCGTGACGGCGCTAGCGTCGATCCTATGAGCGAGGAGCGTTATTACGCGGACGAAGTTCCCGAGACCCATCAGCCGTGGGTCGCAGCGGCCGATCGGTACCAGCACCTGGAGTACCGCCGTGTGGGGTCGAGCGGGCTGCTGCTGCCCCCGATCTCCCTGGGACTGTGGTGGAACTTCGGCGACGACCGACCCTTCCAGACGCAGCGCGAGATCCTCCGGCACGCGTTCGACCGGGGCGTCACGCACTTCGACCTGGCGAACAACTACGGGCCGCCGTACGGCTCGGCCGAGGAGAACTTCGGGCGCATGATGCGCACCGACTTCAAGCCGTACCGCCACGAGCTCGTGCTCTCGACCAAGGCCGGCTGGGACATGTACCCCGGCCCCTACGGCAAGCTCGGCAGCCGCAAGCACGTGCTGAACAGCCTCGACGAGTCGTTGCAGCGCATGAGCGTCGACCACGTCGACATCTTCTACTCGCACCGTGCCGACCCCGGCACGCCCGTCGCGGAGACGATCGGCGCCCTCGACACCGCGGTGCGTCAGGGCAAGGCGCTCTACGCCGGCATCTCGTCGTACTCCCCCGAGCGGACGGCCGAGGCCGTCGCGATCGCCCGCGACCTCGGCACGCCCCTGGTGATCCACCAGCCGTCGTACTCGATGCTGAACCGCTGGGTCGAGGACGGCCTGCTCACTGTTCTCGGGGAGCACGGGCTCGGGTCGATCGGGTTCTCGCCGCTGGCGCAGGGCCTGCTGACCTCGAAGTACCTGGGCGACGAACCGGCCGAGCGGGTCGGACGGGGATCGTTCACCGACGACGCCGTGACCCCGGAGAACCGGGAGCGTCTGCGGGGCCTCGCCGAGATCGCCGAGGAGCGCGGCCAGTCACTGGCGCAGCTCGCGATCTCGTGGATCCTGCGCCCCGGCGGCGTGACCTCGGCCTTGATCGGTGCGTCGTCGGTCGAGCAGCTCGATGAGAACCTCGAGGCCGCAGCGAAGACCGACTTCACCGATGACGAGCTGGCGCGCATCGACGAGCTCGCCGGCACCGACGCGGCGATCGACCTCTGGAAGGTATCGGCCGACCTGTGAACACCGGACAGCTCCTCGAGGACGGCTTCGGCCGCGTGGTCGAGTCCGTCGAGCGCACTCTCGACGGCCTCGACGACGCGCAGCTCACCCACCGGCCCACGGCCGACGCGAACTCGATCGCCTGGCTCGTCTGGCACCTCACCCGGGTGCAGGACGACCACCTCGCGGACGCCTTCGACGTCGAGCAGGTCTACACCACCCAGGGCTTCGCACAGCAGCTGGGCGAGTGCTTCGAGCACGACCCTTCCGACACCGGCTACGGGCACGACGCGGCCCAGGTCGCCGCGGTGCGCGCGCCGGCGGAGCTGCTGCTGGAGTACCTGAAGGCCGTGCACGCCCAGACCGTGGCACTTGTCGCGGACGTGCCAGCGTCCGACCTCGACCGGGTCGTCGACGAGCGGTGGGACCCGCCCGTGACCCTCGGGGTCCGGCTCGTCAGCGTGCTCGACGACGACCTCGAGCACGCGGGACAGGCGGCCTACCTGCGCGGGATCCTGCCCCGATAGCAAGAGCGCAGTAGGTCCGAGGTCAGGAGCCGTGGCGGAACTCGAGCAGCTCGAGCGCCGCCGCGGAGGCCTCGACGGTCTGCTCCAGGAGCTGGCCGACGCTCGTCGCGCGCAGCAGCTCGAGCTGGTCGAGCTCGCCCAGCAACGAGATGCCGGCGAGCTGCCAGCTCCGCTCGACGGGGTCGTCGCCGAGGGGGGTGTCGGGCGACCACTCGAGGTCGACGAGCTCCGACGCCCGGACCAAGTCGGAGCGGATCGCGTCCTCCGCGGCGAACAGGGCCACGTCGAGCTCGTCGTCCCAGACGAGGTCGGGAACCAGCTCGACCTCCGCCTGCGGGAACGGGTCGTCGGGCAGCCAGCGATCAACCGTGAACCGGCTGCTGCCGTGGGCGATCATGACGAACGTCTCGCCGTCGGGGGCGACCTGGGCCACGCGGGCCATCGTGCCGATGTCGAACCGGGTCTCGCCGCCGCCGGCCTCCGTGCCCCGCTCGATCAGCACGACGCCGAAGTCGGCGGGCTCGCGCACGAGCACGGCCTCCAGCATCGCCAGGTAGCGCGGCTCGAAGAGCCGCAGCGGCAGCGGCATGCCGGGCATCAGGGGGCGGGAGAGCGGGAACATCGGGGTCGCGTCCGGCACCCTCCCACCCTACGTGCACCGACCCTCAGATTTGGCCGGCGTCCCGGGCTTCCCCTACACTCGGAGGGTTGCCCGTCGGGCAGCACCTCCTGCTGCGGACCGTCCGCAGCCGTTCAGACCGAAGGAGGACGCAAGTGTCCTTGCGTCATTACGAAGTCATGGTCATCCTCGACGCGAGCCTCGACGAGCGCACCGTCGCCCCGAGCCTCGACACCTACCTCAACGTCATCCGTGGCGAGGGTGGCACCGTCGACAACGTCGACGTGTGGGGCAAGCGCCGCCTCGCGTACGAGATCAACAAGAAGAACGAGGGCATCTACGCCGTGCTCGACCTGCAGGCCACGCCGGCCGCGGTCGCCGAGCTCGACCGTCAGCTGGGCCTCAACGAGTCCGTCGTCCGCACGAAGGTCATCCGTCCCGGAGTCGCGTGACGTCTTGACTGTGGACCGACCCTCGCGGTCTGTCCGACAGTTGAGCCACACTCGACCTCGACCACCCTCACCGGGTCCGAAAGGCTGATCCCCATGGCAGGCGAAACCTCCATCACGCTCGTCGGCAACCTGACGCGCGATCCCGAGCTGCGCTTCACCCCCGCGGGTGCGGCCGTCGCCGACTTCACCGTCGCGTCGACCTCACGCACGTTCGACCGTCAGACCAATGAGTGGAAGGACGGCGACACGCTGTTCATCCGCTGCTCGGCCTGGCGCCAGCTGGCCGAGAACGTCGCCGGCTCGCTCACCAAGGGCACTCGTGTCATCGTCACGGGCCCGCTCAAGGTCCGCGAGTACGAGCGTTCCGACGGTGGTCGTGGCACCAGCGTCGAGATGACCGTCGACGAGGTCGGCCCCTCGCTGCGCAACGCGACCGTCCAGGTCCAGCGAGTGGCGCGCAGCGGCGGCAACGACGGCGGCGGCGGCTTCGGCGGCGGAGCCGGAGGCGGTGGTGGCGCGAGCCGTCCCGCCGGCGGCAACGACGCCTGGGGCGGACAGCCCGCCAGCAGCGGCAGCGGTGGTGGTGGCGGCAACGCCGCACCCGCCGACGACCCGTGGGGTGGCGGCGGCTCGTCCGAGCCCCCCTTCTGATCAGTCCGACTGATCACCTCACTACATACTTTCAGCACGAAATCAGGAGCATCATGGCCAAGCCCGTCATCCGCGCGCCGAAGAAGAAGAGCAATCCGCTCAAGGCCGCGAACGTCACCACGATCGACTACAAGGACACCGCGCTGCTGCGCAAGTTCATCTCCGACCGCGGCAAGATCCGCGCCCGTCGCGTCACCGGCGTCTCCGTGCAGGAGCAGCGCCAGATCGCCAAGGCGATCAAGAACGCGCGTGAGATGGCGCTGCTGCCCTACACCGCCAACGGCCGCTGAGCGAAGGAGACTGACTCATGAAGCTCATCCTCACCCACGAGGTCACGAACCTCGGTGGCCCCGGCGACATCGTCGAGGTCAAGGACGGCTACGGCCGTAACTTCCTGCTGCCGCGCAACTTCGCGATCCGCTGGAGCAAGGGCGCGGCCCGTCAGGTCGAGTCCATCAAGGCCGGTCGCGACGCCCGCGCCATCCACGACCTCGACGACGCCCGCGCGCTGAAGGGTCGTCTCGAGGGCGGCGCCATCAACGTGCCCGTCCGGTCCGGCGAGAGCGGCCGCCTCTTCGGCGCCGTCACCGTCGCCGACATCGCCTCGGCCATCGCCGACCAGGCCGGTGCGGTCGACAAGCGCCGCATCGAGATCGGCAACCCGATCAAGGCGCTGGGTGCCCACACCGTCGCGGTGCGTCTGCACCCCGAGGTCGCGGCGACCGTCAAGCTCAACGTGGTCGCCTCCAAGTAGTTCGCCCATCAGCACCGTGAACACGACGTCTCACCCCGGTCGACCTCGGTCGGCCGGGGTGTTGCGTCGTGCCCTCGTGCTCCTGCTCGTCGGATCGTTCGCGCTCGTCGCGTGTGGGTCCGATCCCGACACGCTCGAGGTCGATCGTGCCGAGGTGCGCGACGGCGGCACCCTGCAGCTCGCGATCGATGCGCTCCCCTCGACGTTCAACCCCTGGTCCGCTCCGGTCGGCGACTCCGCCGACACCGTTCTCGAGGCCACCCGCGGCGGCGCGGTCATGGTCGCCGACGACGGCAGCTGGAGCGTCGACGAGCGGTACGCGACATCGGTCGAGATCGCCACGACCGAGCCCTTCGCGGTCGCGGTCACGCTCAACCCCGAGGCCGTCTGGTCCGACGGCTCGCCGATCGACGTCACCGACATGCAGGCGTTCGTCGCGGCCCAGCTGGCCGCGGGCGGCCAGACGGTCGCCGACCTCGAACGTTGGTCGGTCGTGGCGGGCGTGGTCCCGGGCGCCGACCAGTGGTCGTACACCGTGCTGTTCACCCGCCCCACGTCCGACTGGCCCGGCCTCGTCTACCCCGGCCTGCCGGCCGAGGCCACCGCTGCGGAGACCTACAACACCTTCGTCGACGCCGCGCCGCCCAGCAACGGTCCGTTCGTCGTGTCCGAGATCGACCGCGATGGCGGTCTCGTGCGGCTCGAGCGCAATCCGCAGTGGTGGGGCGACGCGCCGGCGCTCGACGCGATCGAGTACCGAGCGCTCGATGCCCAGGCGCAGGCCGACGCCTACGCGAGCGGAGACCTCGACGCGATCGAGCTGGCCCCGGCCGGCGCCGAGGGGGTCGACCAGGGGGTCGTGTCGACCTCGCCGGGCCACGAGTGGAGCAACCTCACGCTCAACGCGGCACGCGGTCCGCTGACGTCGCCGGCGGTGCGACAGGCCGTCGCGCTCGCGCTGGACCGCACGGACCTGGTCGAGGCCACCAGCCCGGACGCCGAGCTCGCCGGCAGCGTCGTCACGGTGCCGGGTCAGGAGGGGCACGTCGACACCGTCAACGACACGCTGAAGCGCGACCCGGAGCAGGCCCGTGCGCTGATCGGGGCGTCCGGGTACACCGCCGCCGGCGACGGCTGGACGGGTCCCGACGGCTCGCCGCTGACCTTGCGCCTGGCGGTGCCGGAGGGCAACGAGGCGGTCGCCACCCGTGCCGAGGCGATCGCGGGCGACCTGGCCGACGTCGGCATCGAGGTCGTGGTCGAGCCGCGCCCGGTCGACACGTTCTTCAGCGACGTCGTGGTCCCGCTCGACTTCGACCTGGTCACCTTCCTGTGGTCGACCGATCCGCTCGACACCACCGCCACCGTGGCCCGCGTGCAGCCCGTCGACGGCCCGATGAACTTCACCGGCCTGGCCGACCCCACGGTCGCCCAGGCCGCTGCGGGGCTCCTCGCTGCCAGCGACCCCACCGCGTTCGCCGCTGCGGCTGCGGCCTTCGACACCGCCGTCCTGTCCACGTACGTGCTGATCCCGCTCGTGGTCGAGCCGTACGTCCTCGCGGTGGGCGACGACGTAGTCAACCTGGTCGCACGGCGCTTCGGCGTGACCGACTGGACCGCGGTCGGCTTCCGCGCCTGATCACTCCCTCGTGGGCCCGCGCCACGCCCTCGGCGTGTCGTGTCGACATGTCTACCCACAGGCCGCGGTGGACGGTCATCCGCCGCCGTATTTCTTCGGTCCACACCGGTGCACAACGTTTGCGCAGGTCAGAGCACGTGTGCTGCGTCACATGGAGAACTTGTCCACAAGTTGTCCACCACATGTGCACACAGTGCGCGGCGTGTTGCACAGGTTTTCCACACTTGTCCACAAGGGGTGTGGACGGCGCGCCCGGGAATCGCCGCAACAGGTCGACCGGCACCCGTCCGGGCACCTAGTGTGGGCGCTCGTGCCTCCGGTTCTGTCCGTGACGGCACCTAGGCTCCGACGGAGCGACAGGGCGACGGTGAGGAAGGACGTGGCGGCGTGAGCGTGTCCGATCTCTACCCCTCCGGGGCCGGCGAGGAGACCGCGGGCGGACGTGTCCCGCCCCAGGACGTCGCTGCCGAGCAGAGCGTCCTCGGGGCCATGCTGCTCTCGCGCAACGCGGTCGATCCGGCGATGGACGTGCTCCAGGCGCGCGACTTCTACCGTCCGTCGCACGAGCAGATCTTCGACGTCGTCGTCGACCTCCACGGTCGCGGTGAGCCGGCCGACGCCATCACGGTCGCGGCGGAGCTGCAGCGCCGCGGTGACCTCGCCCGCGTCGGCGGAGCCCCGTACCTGCACACGCTCGTGGCCGGGGTGCCCACGGCCGCCAGCGTCAACTACTACGCGGCCATCGTCCGCGAGAAGGCCGTGCTGCGCCGCCTCGTCGAGGTCGGCACGCGCATCCAGCAGATCGGCTACGACCAGACCGGCGAGGTCGCCGATCTCGTCGACCAGGCGCAGGCCGCGGTGCTCGACGTCGACGGGGCCAGCGGGGCCGACGACTACCGCTCGATGGCCGACCTCATGCCGCAGGCCATCCAGGAGATCGAGGACATCGCGAGCCGCGACGGCGAGATGGCGGGCGTCGAGTCCGGCTTTCCCGAGCTCGACGCGTACACGACCGGCTTCCGGCCGGGTCAGATGGTCGTCGTGGCGGCCCGACCCGGTGTCGGCAAGTCCACGATCGGCCTCGACTTCGTGCGGGCCGCCTCCATCAAGGGCGACACCCCCAGCGCGATCTTCTCGTTGGAGATGACGGCCGCCGAGATCGCGATGCGTCTGCTCTCGGCCGAGGCCAAGGTCAGCATCTCCCACATGCGCGGTGGGTCGGTCAACAAGTTCGACTGGGACGCCATCAGCCGCACGATGCCCCGGGTCATGAGCGCACCGATCGTCATCGACGACTCCCCCAACATGACGATGCCCGAGATCCGCTCGAAGGCGCGCCGCATCCAGAAGGAGCACGGTCTCGGCCTGGTCGTCATCGACTACCTGCAGCTCATGACCTCCGGCAAGCGCGTCGAGAACCGTCAGGTCGAGGTCTCGGAGTTCAGCCGCCAGATGAAGCTGTTGGCCAAGGAGCTCGAGGTCCCGATCATCGCGATCAGCCAGCTCAACCGTGGTTCGGAGCAGCGCACCGACAAGACCCCGCAGCTGTCCGACCTGCGTGAGTCGGGCTCGATCGAGCAGGACGCCGACATGGTCATGCTGCTCCACCGCCCCGACATGCAGGGTGGTGGCGAGTCCGACCGCCCGGGCGAGGCCGACATCATC
>CAYRZN010000024.1:0-2486 GCA_964428825.1 uncultured Aeromicrobium sp. | reverse complement strand
CATGACTTCTGCTGTCTGGTGGATCACGGGGGCCTCGCGAGGCCTGGGGCGCGCGCTGGCCGAGGCGGTCGCGCAGCGGGGCGACGTCGCGGTGGCGACCGGGCGCGTGCTGGCGGACCTCCCGTCCGGCGCCGGCATCGTGCCGATGGCGCTCGACGTCACCGACGCCGCGGCGGTCGAGGCCACGGCTGACCGGATCGTGCGCGAGCACGGCCGGCTCGACGTCGTCGTCAACAACGCCGGTTACGGACTCGTCGGTGCCCTGGAGGAGAGCACCGACGACGAGCTCCTGCGGATCCTCGACACGAACCTCCTCGGTGCCGGCCGGGTCGCGCGGGCTGCGCTGCCGCACCTACGCGCCAGTGGGTCCGGGCGTCTGGTGTTCGTCTCGACCGTCGGCGCGGTCGGCACGATGCCCCTGCTTGGTCTCTACAACGCGTCGAAGTGGGCGCTCGAGGGCCTGGCCGAGGCGCTCGCCGGTGAGGTCGCGGAGCACGGCGTGAGGGTGAGCATCGTCCAGCCGGGCAGCGTCGACACCGCCTGGGGCACCGGAAGCATGCAGTTCGCACGGCCTGTCGCCGCGTACGACGCCCTGCGCGAGCGCCAGTTCGGCACCGCCGACGTCCCCTGGGGCGCCGAGGGCACGGGGGGCGGCACCGCTCCGGCCGCCGTCGCGGCGGCGATCGTCGATCACGCGACGGATCCGTCCGACGAGCGCCTCCGGGTCCTGCTGGGTGACGACGCCCCCGCGATGGTGGCCGCCGCGCTCCAGGGCCGGCTCGACGACTACCGGCGTGACCCGCGCTTCGTCGCGGCCGAGCGTGAGGCCACGGCCTCGTGATGGCCCGCGCGAGCACCGTGCTCCGCGTCCATCGGGCCGTGCTCACCCTGGTCGACGAGGTCGGGGTCGAGGGACTCACGATGGAAGGGCTCGCCGCAGCGGCCGGTACCGGCAAGCAGACCCTCTACCGCAGCTGGTCGTCCCCGCTCCACGTGCTGTTCGACTCCCTCCTCGCCCGGTCCGAGGCCCGCGACGGTCGCGTCGACGTGCCCGACACCGGTGACCTCACGCGTGACCTGCGGGTGCTCGTCGACGGGATCGTCGCGGAGCTGACCGAACCGGCGGCCGACGCCATGATGCGAGCCGTCCTGACCCGGCTGCAGGTGCACCCGGAGCTCTCGGACGAGCTGCAGCACCGCCTGCTGGGACCGCAGACCGCGGCGATCGCCGACCGGTTCCGTCGCGCCGGCGTCGCCGATCCCGAGCAGGTGACCGAGCTCCTCCTCGGTCCCGTCTTCCACCGGTGGCTCCTGCGGACCGGTCCCTTCGACGAAGCGTGGGTGGGCTCGCACGTCGCGCGCGTGCTGCGCGCGGCGGGCTGAGCGCGTCCTCAGGCCGGGGCCGTCAGGCCGACTCGAGGACGCGGTCGACGAACGTGCTGACCCGGCCGCGCAGCTCCTCGACCCGCAGGTCGGGGGCACCCGTGACGGAGCGCTGGTGGGCGAGGAGCGGGCGTCGAGCCCGCGCCGAGCACCCGAAGTCGGCGCACACGTAGGTGCCGACGCTATCGCCCGACCGGCCGCGGGCGCCGGCACGCGGCGCGACGACGAGCCGCGAACCTCCGGCGGCGTCCTGCGTGTGGCACCAGTCGCAGTGGCTGCTGCGTCGCGGACCGGCGGACTCGCCGAGGCGCAGCTCCACCGCGACGAGCTCGGTGGCCACGGGCGGACCGACGACGAGGTACGCGCGAAGCGGCGCCTTCGGGTCGCTCCAGGCGAGGAAGTCCTGATCATCGGGCCCAGCCGGCGGCCACGGCTGCGGAAACGTCACCGCTGCCGCGCGGCTTCGCGAGGAGTTCACGAACGAACGTCGGACGGTGGCAGGGTCGACGGTTTCCATGCCACCAAACCTACACCCTGTAGGTAAATGGTCCAGTGGTGTAGGTTGACCGTCGTGCCGCGCGTGGGACTGACCCCTGATCTGATCGTCGTCGCCGCAGCGACCCTCGCCGATCGCGACGGCCTCGATCGCGTGACCGTCTCGGCGGTCGCCCGCCTCGTCGGGGTCAAGCCGGCCAGTGTCTACGCGCACCTCGACGGTGCCGACGACCTGCTGGGCCGGGTCACGCAGCTGGCGCTCGAGGAGATGGCCGAGCGGGCGGCCGACGCGGTGTCCGGGCGGTCGGGCCGTGACGCCCTCGCGGCGTGGGCCCAGGCCTTCCGCACGTACGCCTTCGCGCACCCGGGGCGGTACGCCGCCAGCCACCGACCGCTGGGACGCGCGGAGGCGCTCGCCGGGGCCGGACCGCGGCACACCGCGCTGTCGGCCTCGATCCTGCGGGGCTACGACGTCCCCGAGGTCGACCACGTGCACGCCGTGCGGCTCCTCGGTGCCACGATCCACGGGTTCCTGGACCTCGAGGCTGCGGGCTCGTTCGACCACAGCGCGCCCCCGGCCGCTGACTCCTGGCCACGCGTCGTCGACG
>CAYRZN010000023.1:0-21065 GCA_964428825.1 uncultured Aeromicrobium sp. | reverse complement strand
GCATGAACGTGGTCGGCGACCTGTTCGGCGCCGGCAAGATGTTCCTGCCCCAGGTCGTCAAGTCGGCGCGCGTCATGAAGAAGGCCGTGGCCCACCTGATCCCGTTCATCGAGGACGAGAAGAGCCCCGAGGACGCCGGTCGCAGCAACGGCAAGGTCGTCATGGCCACGGTCAAGGGCGACGTCCACGACATCGGCAAGAACATCGTCGGAGTCGTGCTGCAGTGCAACAACTACGACGTCGTCGACCTCGGGGTCATGGTGCCCGCGCAGAAGATCCTCGACGCGGCCAAGGAGCACGACGCCGACATCATCGGCCTGTCGGGTCTCATCACGCCGTCGCTCGACGAGATGGTCAACTTCGCCGCCGAGATGGAGCGCCAGGGATTCGACATCCCGCTGCTCGTGGGTGGGGCCACGACGTCGCGCGCCCACACCGCGGTCAAGGTCGACCAGAAGTACCACGGACCGGTCGTGTGGGTGAAGGACGCGTCCCGTTCAGTGCCGGTCGTCGCGGCCCTGCTCTCCGACGACCAGCGCCCCAGCCTGCTGTCGGACCTGCAGACCGACTACGACTCCCTGCGTGAGCGTCACGCGGCGCGGTCCGACGCCAAGCCGCTGCTCACGATCGAGGCGGCCCGCGCCAACGCGATCGACCTCGACTGGACGGACTACGTGCCGCCGGTGCCGCCGGAGCTCGACGGTGACGGTGCGTTCGTGCGCACGTTCACCGACTACCCGCTCGCGGAGCTGCGTCCCTACATCGACTGGCAGCCGTTCTTCAACGCCTGGGAGATGAAGGGTCGCTTCCCCGACATCCTCAACAACCCCTCGACGGGCGAGACCGCGCGCAAGCTCTACGACGACGCGCAGCAGATGCTCGACCAGCTGATCGAGGAGAAGTGGCTCCACGCCAACGGCGTGATCGGTCTGTTCCCGGCCAACCAGGTCGGCAGCGACGACATCGAGGTGTACGCCGACGGCCACCGCGACGAGGTGCGCACGACGCTGCATCACCTACGGCAGCAGACCGAGCACCGCGCGGGCGTCGCCCACAAGTGCCTGGCCGACTTCGTGGCGCCCAAGGAGACGGGGCTGCAGGACTACGTGGGCGGGTTCGCCGTCACCACAGGACTCGGCAGCTCCGAGAAGGTCAGCGAATTCAAGGCGGCCCTCGACGACTACAACGCGATCCTCCTGGAGTCGCTGGCCGACCGGCTCGCCGAGGCGTTCGCCGAACGGCTGCACGAGCGGGTCCGCACCGAGTTCTGGGGCTACCAGCCCCAGGAGTCGCTCGACAACGAGGCGCTCATCGCCGAGAAGTACGTCGGCATCCGTCCCGCACCGGGATACCCCGCCTGCCCCGACCACACCGAGAAGCAGATCCTGTGGGACCTCCTCGACGTCAAGGCGCAGACCGGCATCGAGCTGACCGACTCCATGGCCATGTGGCCCGGCGCCTCGGTCAGCGGCTGGTACTTCTCGCACCCGAAGTCGCAGTACACGGTGGTCGGCCGCATCGGTCGCGACCAGGTCACCGAGTACGCGCAGCGCAAGGGCTGGAGCGTCGACGAGGCCGAGCGCTGGCTCTCCCCCAACCTCGGCTACCGCTCCGACAACGAGTGAACGGTCCTAGGCTGTTCACGTGACGTTCGACGACATCCCACCCCTGCGCGACCCGTGGCTGCTCGCAGCCTTCGAAGGCTGGAGCGACGCCGCCGACGCGGCGTCGGGCACCGTGGCGCACCTGGTCGACGAGTGGGACGCGGAGGTTCTCGGCGAGCTCGATCCCGAGGAGTACTACGACTTCCAGGTGAACCGGCCGCTGCTGCGCCGCGACGAGGACGGCACATCGAGCCTCGTGTGGCCCACGCCCACGCTGTACGTCGCGCGTCCGCGCGGGGCCGAGCGTGACGTCATCCTGCTGCGGGCCCACGAGCCGAACTTTCGGTGGCGCGGCTTCTGCAGCACGGTCCTCGGCATCGCGTCGCTGGCCGGGGTCACCGACGTCATCACGCTCGGTGCCCTCCTGGCCGACACCCCGCACACCCGTCCGGTGCCGGTGAGCGGTTCCAGCAACGGCCTGTCGGCGCGGGTGGCGCCCGGGGTCGAGGTGTCGCACTACAGCGGTCCGGTCGGCATCACGACCGCGTTGGTCGAGGAGGCGACGAACCTCGGCATGTCGGCCGTGTCGCTGTGGGCCGCCGTGCCGCACTACCTCGCCGAGCCGCCGTGCCCCAAGGCGACGCTCGCTCTGCTGGGCGCCGTGGAGGACGCCCTCTCGATCCCCTTGCCGCAGGGCCTGCTGGACGAGCTGAGTGATGCCTGGCAGCGCGGTGCCGAGGAGGTCATGGAGGACGACGAGGAGATCGCCGAGTACGTCAAGGCGCTCGAGTCCGAGCGCGACACGAGCGATCTTCCCGAAGCGTCGGGCGACGCCATTGCGCGCGAGTTCGAGCGCTACCTCCGTCGCCGGGGCACGAACGACGACCGGTAGTTACAGCGCGACGCCGAGCAGTGCGTCGACCGCCAGGCGCACCTGACCCGCGCCGGTGGTGTCGTCGCCCTGCTCCGCGGCCCAGGCATCCACGACCGCGAGAGCCGCCGGGGCGTCGAGGTCGTCGGCCAGTGCTGCGCGAAGTGCGGCGACGACGGGGGCTGCCGGGGGCGTCGATCCCCGTGCCGCGGCGGTGCGCCAGGCGGCGAGCCGAGCTTCGGCCGACGTGATCTCGGTGTCGAACCACTCCCAGTCGCTGCGGTAGTGGTGTGCCAGCAGGGCTAGCCGGATCGCCATCGGGTCGCGGCCGTCGGACCGGAGCGCCGAGACGAGCACGAGATTGCCCTTGGACTTGCTCATCTTCTCGCCCTCGAAGCCCACCATGCCCGCATGGACGTAGGCCCGCGCGAACGGTTCACCCGTGGCGACGCTGGCCTCGGAGGCCGACATCTCGTGGTGCGGGAACACCAGGTCCGATCCCCCGCCCTGCACGTCGAAGTCGGTGCCGAGGTGCGCCAGCGCGATGGCGGCGCACTCGATGTGCCATCCCGGGCGTCCGCGACCGAGGCGGGAGTCCCAGGCGGGCTCTCCGGGACGCTCGGCCTGCCACAGGAGGCAGTCGAGCGGGTCCCGCTTGCCGGCTCGCTCGGGGTCGCCGCCGCGCTCACCGAAGATCCGGGCCATCGTGCCGGCGTCCCAACCGGACACCGAGCCGAATCCCGGGTCGGCGTGGACCTCGAAGTAGAGGTCGTCGTCGACCGCATAGACCGCGCCGGCCTTCTCGAGCCGCCCGACGAGGTCGACGACGAGGTCGATCGACTCGACGGCACCGATGTAGTTCTGGGGGGCCAGGATCCGTAGTGCGGTCATGTCCTCGCGGAAGAGCTGCGTCTCGCGCTCGGCGAGCTCGACCCAGTCGACGCCTGTCGCCTGCGCTCGCTCGAGCAGCGGGTCATCGACGTCGGTGACGTTCTGCGTGTAGGAGACGCCGCGCCCTTGGTCGAGCCACGTGCGCTGGAGCAGGTCGAAGGTCAGATAGGTCGCGGCATGGCCGAGGTGGGTCGCGTCGTAGGGCGTGATGCCGCAGACGTAGAGACGCGCGTCGGCCTCGCCGTCGAGCGGCTTCGGGGCCCCCGAGGCGGTGTCGTGCACCACGGGGACGGGACCGGTACCGAGCCCCTCGGAGGCCAGTGACGGCACGAGGGGACTCGACCAGCTGCGCATGCACCGAGACTATCGGCCGGGCACCAGCGGCGGTGCGACGGTCGGTCGACCGTGCGCGCTGGCACCATGGCTCCGTGATCATCGACTGCGCGGTGTACCGCGACGGGGCCCGGGAGGAGACCGGACCGTCCTCGGAGGAGCTGACGGCCGCGCTGGCGGGCCTGGGCGAGGACGACTTCCTCTGGATCGGGTGCAACAACCCGACGGCCGCCGAGATGCGTCGCATCGGGGACGTGCTCGGGTTGCACCCGCTCGCCGTCGAGGACGCGCTCGAGGTGCACCAGCGACCCAAGATCGAGCGGTACCGCGACCACCTGATCATGTCGATGCGGATGGTGTCGTACTCCGATGACGACATCCAGACCCACGAGATCAACCTGTTCCTCGGCGGCAACTACCTGCTGACGGTGCGTCACGGGGGCCCGTCCCTCGTGGAAGCGCGTCGGCGGGCCGAGAAGCGCAACGACGCCCTCGCCCACGGCCCGACGGCCGCGCTGCACGCCGTGGTCGACACGATCGTCGACCGGTACGAGCAGGTGGCCCGGGAGCTGGAGATCGACGTCGAGGAGGTCGAGACGTCGGTGTTCTCGGCCGAGCTCACGAGCGACTCCACCCGCATCTACCGGCTCAAGCGGGAGGCGCTCGAGTTCCGGCGCGCGGTCGTACCCCTCAAGGAGCCGGTGGTGCGATTCTCCGAGGTGGCCGAGCCCGCCGAGGCACGACCGTACTTCCGCGACATCGCCGACCACCTCGGTCGCGCTGCAGAGGCCATCGACACGATCGACCACCTGCTCGACAACGCGCTGACGGCCCACCTGGCGCAGCTGAGCGTCCAGCAGAACGCCGACATGCGCAAGCTCGCCGCGGGCGCGACGCTCTTCGCCATCCCGACGGCCATCGCCGGCGTCTACGGGATGAACTTCGAGTTGACGGGGTTCCAGCAGCACGTGTGGGGGTTCTACACGGTGGTGGCTGTGTCGGCTGGCATCTGCGCGTGGGTCTGGCGAAGGTTCAAGAAGTCCGGATGGTTGTAGCCCTAGTCTTTTGTCATGACCAGGCCCACCAGTAAAGCTATGCGTCAGTTGCCTGACGGCTCGGTGGTCGCGATCCTTTACGGCACAGATCCGACCGGCCGATACGGCGCGGTAGAGGTCCTGGTGATCGCGTCGTCGAGGACGGAAGTGATGCAGCGCGGCCGAGCCGTCGACGGACTCAGGCCGCAGTTGTCCCTCTTCTGTGAACCTTCCGAGACCGACGTCGAAGTAGCAAGGGCAACGCCCGCAGTTCTCCATTGGCGGCCTTGGGCAGGGCGATCCGACGGCGGATGGCGTCCTCTCCACGAACTGACATCTACTTAGCGTCAGGTCTGTGGGCTACGAGCCCGTACTCGACGCTTCTCTGATCGGTTGACCATTCGGGTGTGCATCTTTACTCCAACAACTTCGAGCACATGCCCGAGCTGTCGTGGGCTGCCGGCTACCCGTTGTGCCTCGCTCTGATGGGTGCGGCCTGTGTCTACACCTACCGCCGATTCAAGAGGTCGGGGTGGTTGTGAGGTAGAGCGCCTCGGGGCGATCGTGGTGCACCCCGAGTGCCGTGGCTGCAGGGTTGTCCACAGTTTCCCCCAGGACAGGCCCCGGCTCTCGGAGGGTGTCGGTGGGGGTCGTTTGACTGGTCTCATGTTCGAGGACCTGGCTCCGGAAGACGTGCTCGCCGCCGTGGCGAGCACCGATTTTGGGGTGCATGAACCGGTCGACCTGATGGGCGGCAAGCACATCGACGCGATCGCGGCGCTGGAACGAGTTCAGCGGGTGACGCAGGCCCGGATCGTCGAGCAGGTGGCCGCCCTCCACGCCCTCCGCAGGTCCACCGGACCTTCGCTCGACGGCGACCCGTCGCTCACGGTCGCGGCCGAGGCCGCGCTCGCGCGCGGCATGTCGCCCTCCGCGGGTCGCACGATGCTCGCGACGGCCGTGCACCTGCGATCCATGCCGGTCCTGCGCGAGGCGTTCGGAGAGGGCCGTGTGTCGGAGGGCACCGTCAGGGCGGTCGTGAGAGTCCTGCGTGACCTCGACGTCGACACCACGACGGCGGTCGACACCGCCCTCGCCGGCCAGCTCGACGGAGTCAGCGCCCGCCGTGCCGCAGAGCTGGCCCGCACTGCCGTCGTGGAGCACGACGTCGAGGCCGCGGCCAAGCGCGAGAAAGCCGCGCGAGCCCAGCAGTACGTGTCGTACTGGGACGAACCCGACGGTGTCGGCACGCTGATCGTGCACGGCCCCGCCGAGCAGCTCGTCGGCATCCAGCAGTCGCTGCAGGCACACGCCGACCGGCTACGGGCCCGCGGCGACGAGCGCGATCGTGGACAGATCATGGTCAACACACTCTTCGAGCGTGCCACGGGCATCGAGACCGTCGCAGGCCCCGAGATCGAGCTGTCGGTCCTGATGCCCATCGAGGCCCTCCAGGGTCAGCCTGTCGCAGCCGAGCTCGCGGGCCACGGCCCCATCTCGCCTCAGCTGGCCGCGGAACTCGTGGATGGCGCGCACCAGAGCTGGTTCCGTCGGCTGTTCACCGACTCCACGGGCTCACTGGCCGGGCTCGACCGGACCCGCCGATGCTTCACCGGCACCCTGGCGTCCTGGATCCGCACCCGCGACCATCACCGGTGTCGCCAGCCGGGATGCGGCTGCCGCATCCGCGAGATCGACCACATCAGGCCGCACCGCTCAGGCGGACCCACGACCCAGGAGAACGCCCAAGGCCTGTGCCGCCTCTCGAACCTCGTCAAGGAGCTACCCGGCTGGCACGTGTCCCGAGACGCCGGCGGCACGGTCCGCTGGACCACGCCCACCGGTCACACCTACGACGCTCCCCCACCACGTCCGCACCGCAGGACGTGAGTGATCCGAAGGACCCGAGCTACCCGTTGATCGCGATGTCGGCCGTGATGGCGCCCGTGCCGAGCAGGATCAGCACGACCGAGCCCAGCACGATGCGGTACGCCACGAACGGGGCGTACGAGCGCGTGCTGACGTAGCGCAGCAGCCAGTGGATCACGGCGATGCCGACGACGAAGGCCACGACCGTGCCGAGGATCGTGGGCGCCCAGCCGTACGCGTTCTCCTCACCGGAGATGTCCTTGAGCTTGTAGAGCCCCGCTCCCACCACGGCCGGGATCGCCAGCAAGAAGGCGTACCGGGTCGCGGCGGCCCGCTCGTAGCCCAGGAACAGCCCCATGCTGATCGTGGCACCCGACCGCGACACGCCGGGCACGACTGCGGCCGCCTGCGCGAGACCGAGCAGCACGGCGTGGCCCCAGGTGAGCTCGTCGATCGGTCTGGCGTTGCGTCCGACCCGCTCGGCGACGCCGAGCACGACGCCCAGCACGATGAGCATCGTTCCGATGACCCACAGGTTGCGGAACTCGTTGTCGATCAGGTCCTCGAGCGCAAGGCCGATCACCACGATCGGCATCGAGCCGATGATGACGAACCAGCCCATGTTCCACTCGGGCTCCTGGCGCGCGGTCCGTGAGAACACGCCTCGGACCCAGCCGGACCCGATGGTCCAGATGTCGCGCCAGAAGTAGAGGACGACCGCCAGCTCGGTGCCGATCTGGACCACCGCCGTGTAGGCGGCGCCGGGATCGGACCACCCGAAGAGCTTCGGGAAGATCGCGAGGTGGGCGCTGCTGGAGATCGGGAGGAACTCCGTCAGTCCTTGAATCAGGCCGAGTACGGCAGAGCGCAGGACGTCATCCACGCCGGTGAGCCTACCGGCCGCGTGACCGGGTCCTGACTAGCCTGTGCGCATGCAGCAGCGTCGGGTCGGTCACTCCGGCCTCCGGGTCTCCCGACTCGCGCTCGGCACCATGACGTGGGGATCGCAGGTCGACCGCTACACCGCTGGCGAGCTGCTCGACGCGTTCCTCGACGCCGGCGGCACCCTCGTCGACACCGCCCCGGTGCACGGCGACGGCACGGGCGAGCAGGTGCTGGGTGCCGTGCTCGCCGACCGCGGCGTCCGTGACCGGGTCCAGATCTCCGGCAAGTGCGGCCTCGGACCGGGCGAGGGTGGTGCGGTCGCCGACGCGTCCCGTGGCGCCGTCCTGGCCCAGCTCGACCGCACCCTGCGCCAGATCGGCACCGACCACCTGGACCTGTGGCAGGTGCACCGCTGGGACGACTCCGTGCCGCTCGACGAGACCCTCGCCGCGCTCGAGCACGCCGTCGACTCCGGGCGGGTCCGGTACGTCGGTCTCTCCAACTTCACCCCCTGGCAGACGGCCCTCGCCCACGAGCGTCTCGCCGGTCGTCCTGCCGCCCTGAGGCTCGTCAGCACCCAGGTCGAGTACTCGCTGCTGCACCGGAGCCCGGAGTCCGGTCTCGTCGACGCCCTCCAGCACCTCGGCATGGGCCTCCTGGCCTGGTCACCGCTCGGCCGCGGCGTCCTCACGGGCAAGTACCGCAGCGGCACACCCGCCGACTCGCGTGGCGCCGACGACGGTTGGAGCCGCTGGCTGGCGGAGTACCTCGGTCCCGGCCCCTCCGCGGTGGTGGAGGCCGTGAGCCGGGCGGCGGACGGCCTGGGTCACACGCCGGCCCAGGTGGCTCTGGCCTGGGTCCGCGACCGGCCGACCGTTTCCGCCGCCGTGGTCGGGGCCCGCACCACGGCGCAGCTGACCGAGCTGCTCGGCGCCGAGGAGATCGCCCTCCCGCCCGAGATCATCCTGGCCCTCGACGACGTGTCGAGCCCCCGGTAGCGAACAGGAGTCACCATGGTCGAGTACGAGTTCTGGGACCTCACGATCTCGCGCACCAAGTCGCGAAACGCGGTGTGCCGCATGTTGACCGAGGCCGCCGAGTACCAGGGATGGGAGCTCGCCCGGCTGCGCCGCGACCCCTCCGGCACACGCACCGTTCGTCTGCGGCGCAAGATCATCCGGATGCGCCCGACCCTCGTCTGATCTACGCGATGTCGAGGAAGTCGTCGAGCACTTGGCAGCCGAACTCGAGTGCGTCGACCGGCACCCGCTCGTCGACCCCGTGGAACAACGCCGTGAAGTCGAGGTCGGCCGGCAGTCGCAGCGGGGCGAACCCGTAGGACGTGATGCCGTGCAGGTCCCACGCCTTGGCGTCGGTGCCGCCCGACATCACGAACGGCGCGACGTGGGCTCCCGGGTCGTTCTTGTGGATCGCGACGGTCATGGCGTCGACCAGGTCCCCGGTGAACGGGTACTCCAGGGCGATGTCGGTGATGTGGGGCTCGACGAGGACCCGGTCGCCCACGACCTGCTGGACCGCCGGCAGGAACGTCTCGCCGTGACCCGGCAGGTAGCGCCCGTCGACGTAGGCGACCGCCTCGCCCGGGATGACGTTGTGCTTGTAGCCGGCGTCGAGCATCGTCGGGTTCGTGGAGTTGCGGACGCCGGCACCCAGCATGCGGACGGCCGAACCGAAGTGGGCGAGGAGCTCGTCAGGGTCGGTGCTGGTCTCGCCGGTCAGCTCGCGGACCTTGTCGAACAGGGCCTGCATCGAGGGTCCGGGTTCAGCGGGCCACGCGTGCTCACCGAGCGCCACGAGGGCGCGGGACAGATGGACGATGGCGTTGTCGGGCGCCTTCATCGAGCCGTGCCCGGCCGTGCCCTTGGCGGTCAGGCGCATCCAGGAGATGCCCTTCTCCCCCGTCTCGATCAGGTACAACCGCTGACCGCCGACCTCAGTGGAGAAGCCCCCGACCTCGCCGATCGCCTCCGTGCAGCCCTCCAGGACGTCCGGGCGGTGGCGCGCCAGCCACTGCGCACCCAGCACGCCACCGGCCTCCTCGTCGGAGGTGAAGATGAGCGTGATCGGACGGTCGGGGACGCGTCCGGCGCGCTGGCGCTCGCGCACGACCGCCAACACGATCGCGTCGAAGTCCTTCATGTCGACGGCGCCGCGACCGAACAGGTAGCCGTCGACGACCTCTGCGGCGAACGGGTCGACCTGCCAGTCGGCGGCCTGCGCCGGCACGACATCGAGGTGGCCGTGGATCAGGAGCCCCGGGCGGGGCGAGCTCTGGTTGCCCCAGCGGGCCACGACGGACGCTCGGCCGGGGGCGGCCTCGATGATCTCGGACTCGATGCCCACCTCGTCGAGCAGCGCTGCGACGTGCTCGGCCGCCGCACGCTCCCCCGGACCCGAGTCGTCACCGAAGTTGGAGGTGTCGATGCGGATCAGGTCGCGACAGATCTCGAGGACCTCGGACTGGGCCGTACCCGGCTGCGGAGCGGACATGTCCCGATCGTACGCAGACGCACGCGGCCCGGCACTCAGGCCAGGACGTCGTCCAGCACGCGGCCGAAGAGCATGCGCGACGACCACCGCTCCAGGCCCGCGAAGGCGCGCGGGACTCCGCGGACGTGCAGCGACTCGCGCCACGTGACCCGGCTCCCCGTGGCGGACGGTTCGACGAGGATCTCGGCGTAGCCCGTGACGACGCGGCCGTCCTTGACCAGGCGGCAGTACCGCGGCGGGTCGTTCTCGACGACGCGCATCGGGTCGTCGAATCCGAGTCGGCCGATCCCCGTGCGGGCGACGAACCCGTTCGACGTCCGGTGGATCGTCGTGAGCGGCACGGCCTGGGCGTGACGCGGCCAGTCGGTGATCCGTGCCCACGCCTCCTCGGGCGTCAACGGCACCTCGCGCACGATCTCGATACCCTCCACGGCACGATGGTAGGCGGCGGCGCCCCGGTCCGCCGATGGAAAGGACGTCATGAGCACCCCACCGTCAGGTCACGACACCCCGGTCACGCCCGCGTTCGCGAGCGTCGACGACGTCATCGCCCGGCTCGCCGACGTGGGGTACCTCGCGTCGGACTCGGTCGCGACGACCGTGTTCCTCGCCGACCGCCTCGGCAAGCCGTTGCTCGTGGAGGGACCCGCCGGGGTGGGAAAGACCGAGCTGTCCCGCGCCGTGGCAGCGGCGACGGGCGCAGAGCTCGTGCGCCTGCAGTGCTACGAGGGCGTGGACGAGGCTCGCGCCCTGTACGAGTGGAACCACGCCAAGCAGCTCCTGCGGATCACCGCCGGGCGCGAGGAGTCGTGGGACGAGGCACGCTCGGACATCTTCAGCGAGGAGTTCCTGCTCGCCCGGCCGCTGCTGAAGGCGATCCGCAACGACGGCCCGACCGTCCTGCTGATCGACGAGACCGACAAGGCCGACGTCGAGATCGAGGGCCTGCTGCTCGAGGTCCTCGGCGACTTCCAGATCACGGTCCCGGAGCTCGGGACCATCACCGCCACCAACCGCCCGTTCGTGGTGCTGACGTCGAACGCCACCCGCGAGCTGTCGGAGGCCCTGCGACGCCGGTGCCTTTTCCTGCACGTCGACTTCCCCGAGGCCGAGCTCGAGCAGCGGATCGTGCGCCTCAAGGTGCCGGAGCTGGACGGCGCCCTGGCGGACTCGCTGATCCGGGTCGTCGCGGCACTGCGCAACCTCGGACTGCGTAAGGCGCCGTCGGTCGCCGAGACGATCGACTGGGCCCGCACGCTCGTGGCGCTCGGCGCGAAGACGCTCGACCCCCAGGTCGTGGGCGAGAGCCTCGGCGTGATCCTGAAGCACCAGGACGACATCGCCAAGGCGCGCGCCAAGCTCGACCTGCCGTCGATCCTGACGCCGTCCGCGAACTGACATGAGTCCCGATCCCCGGCGCGACGGTGAGTCGCCGACGGACCTGGCCGAGCGCTTGGTCGACTTCGTCGAGGCGCTGCGCAGCAAGGGCGTCCGCGCCGGCACGAGCGAGACCGTCGACGCCGCGGCAGTGATGGCCGCCCTCGGGCTCGACGACCGTCATCGACTGCGCGAGGGTCTGGCGAGCGCGCTGGTCCGCCGTGGCGGGCAGCGCGAGGTCTTCGACATGACCTATGACCTCTACTTCCCGGCCGGGATCGGGGTCGGTGCGGCCGCGTCGGAGATCGACGCGGAGTCGGCCGAGGACCTCCGCGACCTCCTGCTCATGGCGATCGCCGAGGGTGATCTTCGGATGATGCAGCAGCTCGCTGAGCTGGCCGTGGAGACGCTCGGCTCCGTGCCCACGGCGGGCAGCAGCGAGGGCGGCTGGTCGGCGTACCAGACCCTCGACCGCCTCAACCCGCGAACGTTGACGGCGGCGGCCGAGGCCATGCGTGCCGAGCAGCGTGGTCAGGGCCAGGGCCAGGGCAACGGTCCGGGCGGCGGAACCGGTTCAGGTGGGTCCTCCCCCGGGCTCGGCGGCGGGGACGTGGCCGACTCCCTCACCCGGGACGAGGTGCGCCGGATGATCGACCTGTTCCGGACCATGGTCGAGGCCGA
The DNA here is from genome assembly GCA_964428825.1 of uncultured Aeromicrobium sp. Classification (GTDB taxonomy): domain Bacteria; phylum Actinomycetota; class Actinomycetes; order Propionibacteriales; family Nocardioidaceae; genus Aeromicrobium. Next base: position 9,009 of record CAYRZN010000023.1, on the reverse strand, counting down.
GGCCCGGCGCCGCACCGCGGAGGTCCGAGGGCGCGACGTCGTCACGCAGCACGCCGTCCGTCGCAGCACGTCGGAGGTGGACTTCCTGTCCGCCAACGCCCAGCAGCTCGCGGACCTGCGGCAGGCGGTCCAGCCGCTGGCGCGCAAGCTCGCGACCCGTCTCTCGGCCCGGCGGCGCCGTTCGCGACGTGGTCGCATCGACATCCGGCGCACGATGCGCCGGGCGATGGGCACGGGCGGCGTGCCCATGCGACCCGTGCACGCTCCCCCGCGCCGGACTCGTCCCGAGCTGGTCCTGCTGTGCGACATGTCGGGATCCGTCGCGGGATTCTCGGACTTCACGATGCTGCTGGTGCAGGCCCTGCGTGAGCAGTTCAGCAAGGTGCGCGTGTTCGCGTTCGTGAACACGGTCGACGAGGTGACCGACATCGTGCGCGAGGGGGTGGACGTCCGCCGCCGGATCGCCGAGGAGGCGCGCATCACCAAGTGGCACACGAGCAGCGACTACGGCGAGTCCTTCCGTGACTTCGCCCTGGACCACCTCGACGCCGTGGGTCCGCGGACCTCGGTGCTGATCCTCGGCGACGCACGCAACAACAATCAGGCGTTGCGGCTCGAGGACCTGCACGAGATCGTCCAGCGGTCGCGGCGCAGCTTCTGGCTCAACCCCGAGCACCCGGGCTCGTGGGGACTCGGTGACTCGGTGGCGCCGGAGTACGCCGAGGTCGTGGAGATGCACGAGTGCCGCACCATCACGCAGCTCGAGCAGTTCATCTCCCGGTTGTTGCCCGTCTGACCGCTCCGTGAGCCTGCGCCGACCTAGCATGGCGCCGGAGGCCGCCGGCCTCCCGCGCTGAGGGAGGTGAGGGTCTCGCAGTTCCGCCTTCGCAACCTGATCCGCGTGAACCAGGCGATCACCAGCGATCTCGACCTCGACTCCGTCCTGCACCGCATCGTGACGATGGCGGCGGAGCTCATCGACGCCGAGTTCGCCGGGATGGGCGTCCTGGGTCCGGACGGGCGCATCGAGACGTTCATCCACTCCGGCATCGACCCGGCCATCGAGGCCGCGATCGGACGCCAGCCCGAGGGCAAGGGGCTCCTCGGCGCCGTCCTCGACGGGCCGCGGCCCGTGACCCTGACCGCGCTCGGTGACGACCCCCGGTCGGTCGGCTTCCCAGCCGGGCATCCGGCGATGGAGAGCTTCCTGGGTGCGCAGATCCGGGTGCGGGACGAGATCTACGGCAACCTCTACCTCGCCAACAGTCGCAGCGGAGGCTTCACGGCCGACGACGTCGAGCTGGCGGAGGCCCTCGCGGCCACGGCCGGCATCGCGATCGAGAACGCTCGCCAGTTCGACGAGTCGATCCGGCGGGAGCGGTGGTCGAGGGCCCTGGCCGAGGCCGCGCGCGGCGTCATGGTCGACGAGGAGGGCGAGCAGATCCCCCGTCTGCTCGAGCGCATGAGGGACGCCGCGCAAACCGAGGTCGCGCTGATCTGCACGATCGACGACGAGACCGACGAGCTGATCGTCGAGCACGTGGTCGGTCGGAGCAGCGCCGTCCTGGCCACGACTCGTGTGCACCCCGTCGACGTGAGCTTCGCTCCGTGCACCGGGGGCGAGTCCGTCGTGCTCAACCAGGTGTCCCTCGTGCTCGACACCGCCGGAGGCGAGCTCGCGACGCAGTGCCACCTGCTGCTCGTCCCGTTCGACAGCTCCCCCGGGCAGCGCACCGCACTGGGTGTCGCCAACAGCGGCACGGGCAGCGAGCTCGGTCGTCGCGACGAGGAGGTCGTGCGCTCCTTCACGAGCCACGTCGGCATCGTGCTCGATCGTGCGGAGGTGCGGCGCACGCGGCAGCGGGTCGCGATGCTGGAGGACCGCAACCGCATCGCGCGCGAGCTGCACGACCACGTGATCCAGCGTCTGTTCGCCACCGGGCTCAGCCTGCAGGCCACCGCGACGCAGGTCGACGGGGACTCGGGACGGCGCCTCGTCGATCTCGTGCACGAGATCGACGGCGCCATCACGCAGATCCGTCAGAGCATCTTCGCGCTCAACAACGAGAATGAGCTGGTTGCCTCGACGGTGCGGTCGCGCATCACCGAGATCGTCGAGCGCATCGGCGCCAGCCTGCCGCGTCGGCCCACGGTCGTGTTCGTGGGGCCCGTCGACCTCGTGACCGACGACGTCCTGTCGCACGACCTGGAGGCCGTCGTGACCGAGGCGTTGACGAACGCCGTCCGTCACTCTCGCGCGCACTCGATCGACGTCGAGGTCGCGATCACGGACCACAGCCTCACGATCTCGGTGCTCGACGACGGCGTGGGCCTCGGGCCCATGATCAGGCACAGCGGCCTCGCGAACCTGAAGCGGCGAGCGCAGCGTCACGGCGGCACGTTCCTCGTCGAGGAGCGTCCGACCGGCGGCACGTCGTTGCGATGGTCCGGGCTCCTGCGCGCCGACCGACCGACCACCGGTCACGTGCACCCCTGACTGGCACAGTGGGACCGTGCAGGACGACACCTGGCGGGACCATCTGGCGAACGAACGCACCCATCTGGCGTGGCTGCGCACGGGTGCGGCGGTGCTGGTCGTCGGCCTCGCGGTGATGAGGTTCGCCGACGACCGCGAGGTCTCGCCCGCGAGCGTGGTCGCCGCGATGCCCCTCATCCTGTGCGGTCTGGCCGCGGTGGTCTACGGCACGCAGCGGTACCGCCGGGCCCACCGGCGTCTGACGAGCGCTGATCCGCGCCCGCCGAGCGCCTTGGGACCCTCGATCGCCGCAGCACTGCTCGTGGTGGCCTTCACGGCGACCGGCGTCATGCTCGCGGTCCTCGGGTGACCCGGGAGTCGGCGTAGGACAGACTGAACCCCGACACTGGCCACTGGACGGGGGATCCACATGACCGAGAAGAACGTGAGCACGCTGGGCGACTGGCTCAAGAAGCCCATCAGCTGGGCGGTGATCGCCGTCGCCCTGGTCGCCTTCGCGCTGCAGCAGGTCTTCGCGCCGGGGCTGTTCGGCAGCTCCGAGAGCGAGACCAAGAAGGGCAAGGAGATGCAGGTGCAGCGTGCACCCGGCGTCGAGGTCCCCCAGGGCGAGGAGGTCACCGTCCTGTACACGGTCGAGAACCGCGAGCGCGACGAGGTCGAGATCTCGTCGGCCGAGATCACCTTCCTGCGGGTCGAGGGTGGGGGCCCGGAGTGCACCGGCGCCAGCCGCGCCGGTGTCCAGGCGAAGCTGGAGAACCACCTCGTCGGCAAGCGCATCGACCGCCAGGGCGAGTACGACTTCGACGTGATCTACGAGGGCCGCGACACCCCGGTCCCCGACTGCGAGGGCGCCACGATCCAGGCCGAGGTCGAGGTCCGCGTCGTCCCCTACGTCTACGAGTGACCGAACGCCCGTGACCGAGAACGACGACTCACCGCCCGCTGACGTCCCAGCCGACGTCCCAGCCGAGGGACTCCTGGAGGTGCTCGCGCGGCGGTTCCTGACGACCGACGAGGCCCGGTCCGAGAAGGTGGCCCGGTGGCACGCCAAGGGTCGTCGCACGGCACGCGAGAACATCGCCGACCTCGTCGATGCCGGCTCGATGGTCGAGTACGGGCGATTCGTCACGGCGGCCCAGGAGTCACGGCGCGACCTCGCCGACCTCGTCGTCGAGACCCCGGCCGACGGCATCATCGGCGGCACGGCCACGGTCGACGGTCGCGCCTGCGCCGTGCTGTCGTACGACTACCTCGTGATGGCCGGCACCCAAGGGATGCGCGGCCACCGCAAGTCGGACCGGCTGATCGAGCTCGCCGGGCGCATGCGCCTGCCCACGGTGTTCTTCACGGAGGGCGGCGGCGGCCGTCCCGGTGACACCGACATCCCGTTGGTCTCGGCGCTCGACGTCGGGTCGTTCGCCCTGTGGGCCGAGCTCCAGGGGGTGGCCCCCCGCATCGCGGTGGTCTCGGGGCGGTGCTTCGCGGGCAACGCGGTCATCGCCGGCTGCGCGGACCTGCGCATCGCCACCCCGGACGCCAACCTCGGCATGGCCGGCCCGGCCATGATCGCCGGCGGCGGCCTCGGCACCTTCACGCCGGAGGAGATCGGACCGGTCTCCGACCAGGCGTCGAACGGGGTCCTGGACGTCGTCGTGGACGACGAGGCCGAGGCCGTGTCCGTGGTGCGTCAGGTGCTGGCACTCCTCGACGGACCCGGCCCCCGGAGCGCGCCAGCGGATGCCGAGCACCTGCGCACGGCGCTGCCCGACAACGACCGCGAGGCGTTCGACGTCCGTGGCGTCGTAGAGTCCCTCGCTGACCCGGACTCGGTCCTGTGGCTGCGCGACGCCTTCGCGCCCGAGCTCGTCACGTGTCTGGCGCGCGTCGACGGGTTGCCGGTCGGCATCGTCGCCAACCAGTCCACGCACCTCGCCGGAGCACTCACGACGGGCGCCTCGGCCAAGGCGGCCGACTTCCTGGACCTGTGCGAACGCTGGCGGCTCCCGGTCGTGTCCCTGGTCGACACCCCGGGATTCATGGTGGGACCCGAGGCCGAGCGCACGGGCCTCGTCCGGGAGGCGTCGCGCCTGGTCACGGCGGGGGCTCGCCTCACCGTCCCGCTCGTCGGCGTCGTGCTCCGCCGCGGCTACGGCCTGGGCGCCCAGGCGATGCTCGGCGGCAGCACGCACCGTCCCCACCTCACGGTGGCGTGGCCGGGCGCCCACCTGGGGGCGATGGGCCTGGAGGGCGCCGTGCGGTTGTCACTGGCCCACGAGCTCGCAGCGATGCCCGAGGACGAGCGCGAGGCCGCCGTCGCGCAGCACACGGCCGACCTGCGCAAGCACGCCAGCGCGCTCAACGTCGCCCGTGTCTTCGAGATCGACGACGTCATCGACCCGGCGGACACCGCGGCGGCCATCGCCTCGACCCTCCGGGCCGCATCAGCTCTCGGCTGAGTCCGGCGATCCCAGGTCGTCCGCGACCTGCTCCTCGTTCGACATCCCGATCACGAGCGCTGCCGTGCCCGCGATGGCCAGCAGCAGCATGAGGAAGCGTTGGGTGGCGATGTCGTCGCGACATGCCACCGCGAAGGACTCGGCGTCGAACGCGTCGCCGACGTCCGCCTCGGAGCCGTCGTCGGGCAACGCCGAGTAGTCCGGCGCGAGCGCCGTGCCGCAGTCCAGGTTGGCGTCCTCACCGATCGTGGTGAACCCCATCCATGTCACGGCGACCAAGAACACGGCCGCAGCGATCCGCGCGACGAAGCGCCATCCCCTCACGTGTCCACCCGCGGCGTCCGACGTCATCCCCGGAACACCGAGACGGCCCAGTCGCTGTCGGCGGTGAAGGGATCCAGGTTCCAGGTGCCGAACCGGTGCTCGAGGGTCCAGCCCGCCGACGCGGCGTGACGGTCCAGGTCGGCGAGCGCGTACGCCCGGTCGAGGTGAAAGCCGAAGACCGCGCGACCGCCGGGGGCGAGCACTCCGGCCATGGCCGCCACGATCGACTGCTCGGTCCCGGGCTGGACGAACGGCATCACGTTGCCCGTGCACACCACGAGGTCGAAGGGTCCGCCCACCTCGGGCGTCAGGTCGACAAGGTCCAGCACGCGCAGGTCGGCGTCCGGGTGCTGCTCGCGCCCGGCGTCGACGAGGATGGGGTCGGCGTCGACCCCGGTGACGCGGTGGCCGCGAAGCCCGAGGGCGTGGGTGATCCGCCCGGTCCCGCAACCGGCGTCGAGGATCGTGCTGCCCGGCGACGCCATCGCGTCGATCAGTCGGGCCTCGCCGTCGATGTCGGCCCCCTCGGCGGCGATGCGCACGAAACGCTCCGCGTACTCGCGGCGCTGCCGCTCGCTGCGCTCGGTGAACCAGCGTGTCGAGGTCGGATCGGCCATGGCGACGATCCTGCCACGTCGGTCGTCCGGCACGGGAAACGACGGAACGGCGGGCCTTCCGGCCCGCCGTTCCCGTGTGTCCGAGGGGGGACTTGAACCCCCACGCCCCATTAAGGGCACTAGCACCTCAAGCTAGCGCGTCTACCATTCCGCCACCCGGACGTGTGACTCGCTGCTCCCACCTGACCGGCTTCGGCAGCGCGTGCCACCTTAGCAAAGACCCTGGCCGGGTCCGAATCGGGTCCCCGCGCTCACCCGAGGTGCGACAGCGTGTGGATCACCAGGCCTGCGAGACCGCCCACGACGGTGCCGTTGATCCGGATGAACTGCAGGTCGCGGCCGACGTGGAGCTCGATGCGCTGGGCGGTCTCGACACCGTCCCACCGGGCCACGGTGGCCGAGATGACGGTCGCGAGCTCGTCACCGTGACGCTCGACGGCGTACGACGCGACGTCGGCGGCGATGTCGTCGACCCGAGCCGCGAGCTTCTCGTCGGTCTGGAGCCGGCGACCGAGGGCCTCGACCTCCTCGACGGCGCGGCGGCGCAGCAGCCCGTCCTCCACGAGAGCCTCGGTGAGTGCCCCCTTGAGGGAGGTCCACAGCGACACCGCGGTCGCAACGACCTGAGGCTGGTTCAGGACGCGTTCCTTCAGGCGGTCGGCCCGCTCGCGAGTGGGCGCATGGAACTGGAGGTCGTGGGCGAGCTGCGTCAGCCAGTGGTCGAACGCGGCACGGGCCCGGTGGTCGGGGTCGTCGCGGATCTCGGCGACCCAGCGCACGGCTTCGAGGTGCAGCCTCGTCGCCACGCGGTCGTCGACCCACTGCGGGGTCCACCACGGCGCACGCTGCTCCACGATCTGGGCGACCTCCGCCTCGTTGCTGACCAGCCAGCGGTGCAGCTCCTCGGCCACGAGGTCGACCAGACCCGTGTGCGCGCCGTCGCGCACGATCTCGGACACCATCTGGCCGATGGCGGGACCCATGGACTCGGCCGACAGCTTGGGCACCATGACGTCGCGCACGAGCGCCTCGACGTCGTCGTCACTGATGCGGTCGAGCCCGTGCGCCGCGATCCGGGAACCCGCACGGACCAGGCGCTCCGCGTGGCCGGGCTCGAGCAGCCACGACGCGGCGCGATCGGCCACCCCGACGGTCATCAGCCGCTCCCGCACCACGTCAGGCTGCAGGAAGTTGTCGACCACGAAGTCCTGCAGGCTCTCCCCCAGCGACTCCTTGCGCCGCGGGATGATCGCGGTGTGCGGGATCGGGATCCCGAGCGGATGGCGGAACAGCGCCGTGACCGCGAACCAGTCGGCGATGGCGCCGACCATGGCCGCCTCGGAGGTCGCGTTGACGTAGGCGACCCACCCCTCCCCGTCGCGAGTCAGGACGAACACGATCGCGGCCACCACGAGCAGCGACGTCGCGACGGTGCGCATCCGCCGCAGCGATCGCTTCCGTTCGACGTCCTTGCCCGAGAGCTCGGCGGGCATGGCGAACGACGACGTCGTCTCGGCGGGCATTGCTGCAGCGTATCGACGGACCCGACGATCGGCTCGTCGCTGCGTAGACTCCCGATGTGACCTTCAACGACAACGCCCGGCTCGACACGAGCCAGGTGCTCGGCGGCAAGGGCGGCGCGATCGCCGGAGGCGGGGTCGGCGGCATCATCCTGCTGCTCGTGTTCGTGTTCCTGGGGGGCGGGTCCGGTTCCGGCTCGCTCCCGTTCGACCCGTCACAGGTGCTCCAGGGCGACTCGGGCTCGTCGGTCGACGTGTCGGAGTGCCAGACCGGTGCCGACGCCAACCGCACGGACGTCTGCCGGATCGTGGGCACCGTCAACAGCGTGCAGGACTACTGGGTCGACGCGCTTCCGGCCGACGCCGGCGTGGACTACCGCGAGGCGCAGACCGTGATCTTCTCGGGCTCCACCCAGTCCGCCTGCGGCACCGCCACGGCGGCGGTCGGACCGTTCTACTGCCCGGCTGACGAACAGGTCTACATCGACGCGACGTTCTTCGACGAGCTCTCGGGCCGTTTCGGTGCCGACGGTGGCAACTTGGCGCAGATGTACGTCGTGGCCCACGAGTACGGTCACCACGTCGAGCAGGTCCTCGGCGACCTCGAGGCCGGCCAGCAGGACCGTTCCACCGGTCCCACCAGCGCAGGAGTCCGGATCGAGCTGCGGGCCGACTGCCTCGCCGGTGTCTGGGCCCACCACGCGGCCACCACCGAGGACGCCGACGGCGTCACTTTGATCGAGCCGCTCTCGCGCGACGACATCGAGTCCGCCCTCTCTGCAGCCGCCGCGGTGGGCGACGACCACATCCAGGAAGAGCTCGGCGGGGGCACCGTCGACCCGGACTCCTGGACGCACGGCTCGAGCGAGCAGCGGCAGCGCTGGTTCCTCGCCGGCTACGAGTCCGGCACGATCGACTCCTGCGACACGTTCGGCACCGACGACCTGTGAGCGCCGCAGCGCCCACCGACCAGGCGCCCGACCGGCGCCGGGTCCGGGCCGAGATCTGGATCGTCCTGGGGCTCTCGCTCGGGCAGTCGGCGGTCTACGCCGTCCTGAGCCTCGTCGTGAAGCTCACCAACGGCGGCCTGCGCGAGTCGACCGCCTCGCTTAACGCGACCCGCGCCGACCAGCAGTGGCTCGACCTGACCCTGCAGGTGCTGTCCATCGTCTTCGCCCTCGTGCCGGTGTTCCTGGCGATCTACCTGCTCGCGGGACGGTCGATCGGCCTCGACCGCCGCTCCCCCGGACGCGACACCACCGTCGGAGCCCTGCTGGCGCTCGTGATCGGCGTGCCCGGCCTGGGGCTGTACTTCGCCGGACGCGCCCTGGGTGTCACCGCGGAGATCGTCACGGCACCCGACACGGTCTACTGGTGGACCGTCGTGATCCTGGTGGCCGCCGCGCTCCAGAACGGGCTCCTCGAGGAGGTCGTGGTCGTGGGCTACCTCCACGAGAGGCTCCGGGACCTGGGCTGGGGCCCGTGGCCGATCATCGTGACGAGTGCGCTGATCCGCGGCAGCTACCACCTCTACCAGGGGTTCGGCCAGGCCGTCGGCAACGTCGTGATGGGCCTGGTCTTCGGCTGGTGGTACC
>CAYRZN010000022.1:0-21570 GCA_964428825.1 uncultured Aeromicrobium sp. | reverse complement strand
GCCCCCACGACGTCGCGGGCCCGCTTCGCGAACGCCCGCGCACTGCCGACGGGGATCTTGACGCGCAGGAGCTCGTCGGGCTCGAGCTCGATCTCGACGATGTCGGCCTCGGCGTTGAGCTGCGTCGCGAGGTCGTCGAGCTCGATCTCCGCGATGGCGAACGCCTCGACCACGATCTGCGAGGTCGCGGGGTCCCAGCCGAGGCTCATGGTGCCCGCGCGGAACAGCTCGTCGACCGGCTCGTCGAGCGGGTCGACGTCGTCGAGCTCCACCGGCGTGCCGCCGGGCACGCTGAACGGGTTGCCGTCCTCGGCCATCAGGGTGTCGAGGACCTCGTCGATGCGGTCGGCCAGGGCGGCCGCCTGCTGCTTCTCGAGCGACACGCTCAGGACGTCGAGACCCGTCTTGACCTGGAGGAAGAAGGTGCGTTGACCGGGTTCGCCGACGGTGCCGACCACGAAGCGGTCCGGCCAGTCGAAGGCATGCACGGTGGGGGACATGCTTCCCATGCTAGGAGCGTCCCCCTGGAGCCGTCGCGGGCCCGGCCCCTCCGCCGACCGTGGCGTCCTCGTCGGGTGCGGCGGCGTCGGAGGCCGGGGCGAGCCATGCGAGGTCCCCGGCGTGGGTGTTGACGCTGACCACGTGCGGCCGCGACCGCCCGTAGCGGATGATCGTGATCGAGGCAGGATCGGCCTGGACGCGCTGGAACAGGTCCAGATGCATGCCGTAGGCGTCGGCGACGAGCGCCTTGATGATGTCGCCGTGGCTGACGGCGGCCCAGACGGCGCCCTTGCCGTGCTCGGCCTCGATCGCCGCGTCGTGGGCTCGGATGGCCGCGACGGACCGCGACTGCATCGTGTGGATCGACTCGCCCCCGGGGAACGCGGCGGCCGACGGGTGACGCTGCACGGTCTCCCACAGGTCCTCGCCGGCGAGGTCGACCAGGGCCCGGCCCTGCCAGTCGCCGTAGTCGCACTCGGAGATGGCCTCGTCGACCGAGACCTCGGGCGGCGCGCTCTGGCGGCGGCGGATCTCCTCGGTCGTCTGGCGGCAGCGCTCGAGCGGACTGGAGACGATCGCGGCGAGGGGCACGACGGCGAGCCGTTCGCCGGCCTTGGCGGCCTGCTCCTCGCCGAGGTCGTCGAGCAGGACGCCCGGGGTGCGGCCGGCGAGCACGCCGGACGCGTTGGCGGTCGTCCGGCCGTGGCGGACGAGGATCACGGTGGCCATGGTGCGAGCCTAGGTCTCTCTGGAAAGGTGCCGTCATGAGCATCGACGTCGAACGCCGTGGACCGGTCACGGTCGTCACCATCAACCGACCCGAGGTCCGCAACGCGGTCGACACCGAGCACGCCCACGCGCTGCACGCCGCGTTCCGCGCGTTCGACGCCGACGACTCCGCGAGCGTCGCGGTGCTGGCGGGGGCCGGGGGCACGTTCTGCGCGGGTGCCGACCTCGGTGCGGTGAGCGACGGGCGCATGCAGGTCGAGCCGCCCGGGGGTGACGACGTCCCGGGACCCATGGGGCCGACCCGGCTCCTGCTGGGCAAGCCGGTCGTGGCCGCGGTCGACGGGCACGCGGTCGCCGGCGGGCTCGAGCTCGCGCTGTGGTGCGACCTGCGGGTCGTCGACCCCGCAGCCGTGTTCGGGGTCTACTGCCGTCGCTGGGGCGTGCCTCTGATCGACGGGGGGACCGTCCGTCTGCCACGGCTCGTCGGCCAGTCCCGCGCGCTCGACCTGGTCCTGACCGGGCGGTCGGTCGAGTCCGACGAGGCCCTCGCGATCGGTCTGGCGAACCGGGTGAGTGCGCCCGGCGGCGTCCTCGACGCGGCCATCGAGCTGGCTTCGCTGCTCGCCGCCTTCCCGCAGACCTGCCTGCGACGCGATCGTCTCTCGACCTATGAGCAGGACGGCCTCGACCTGCCGGCCGCGATCGATCGCGAGTGGGAGCACGGCCTCGACTCCCTGCGCGAGGCCACCGCGGGCGCCGCCCGCTTCGCCGGTGGCGAGGGCCGCCACGGCTCGTTCAGCTGACGGGGCGGACCCGGGACGCGGCCTCGGTCGCGCGGGTGCGGGCCTCGTCGGTCGTGTCGGCCCCGGCGACCGCGACGCCCATGCGGCGGCGCGTGAAGCTCTCCGGCTTGCCGAACAGGCGCAGGTCGCTCTCGGGGACGGCGAGGGCGTCCGCCGCGCCCTCGAACGCGACGCCGACGGCCTCGACACCCCCGTAGACGACGGCCGAGGCCCCCGGGCGGCGCAGCGTCGGGTCGACGGGCAGGCCCAGGATCGCGCGGGCGTGCAGCTCGAACTCGTTCTGTCGCTGTGTCGCGAGGGTCACCAGGCCGGTGTCGTGCGGGCGCGGGCTGACCTCCGAGAAGATCACCTCGTCACCACGCACGAAGAGCTCGACGCCGAACAGCCCGCGTCCGCCGAGGGCGGCGGTGATGCGGGCCGCCACGTCGCGTGCACCCTCGAGGGCGGTCGCCGTCATCGCCTGGGGCTGCCAGGACTCCACGTAGTCGCCGTCGACCTGGCGGTGGCCGATCGGGTCGCAGAAGAACGTCTCGATCTCGCCGGACGCGCCGACGGCCCGCACCGTGAGCTGGGTGATCTCGTAGTCGAAGTCGACGAAGCCCTCGACGATGACACGGCCCGAGTCGACGCGGCCGCCTGCAGCGGCGTACGCCCAGGCGTCCTCGACCTCGTCAGCCGAGCGCACCAAGCTCTGGCCCTTGCCGGACGACGACATGACGGGCTTGACGACGCACGGGAAGCCCACGGCCCGCGCGCCCGCGGCGAGCTCGTCGGCCGAGTCGGCGAAGCGGTAGGGCGAGGTGGGCAGGTCCAGCTCCTCGGCGGCGAGCCGGCGGATGCCCTCGCGGTTCATGGTCAGCGACGTGGCGCGGGCCGTGGGGATCACGGTGGTCAGGCCGTCGGCCTCGATCGCGAGCAGGGCGTCAGTCGCGATCGCCTCGATCTCGGGCACCACGAGGTGCGGACGCTCGGCCTCCACGACGGCACGGACGGCCGCCGCGTCGGTCATGTCCACGACGTGGCTGCGGTGGGCGACCTGCATCGCCGGGGCGTCGCGGTAGCGGTCGACCGCGATCGTCTCGACGCCGAGCCGCTGCAGCGCGATCGTGACCTCCTTGCCGAGCTCGCCGGCTCCGAGGAGCAGGACGCGTGTCGCGTTCGGGCTGAGCGGGGTGCCGATCGTCATGGGGCCATCATGGTGCCGTGAGCCCGCTTCCCGTCAGCCCCCCTCCGGTCATCGAGGTCGTCGCCGCCGTGGTCGTCGATCCCGCGGGCCGCACCCTCCTCGTGCGCAAGCGCGGCACCGCGGCGTTCATGAACCCCGGCGGGAAGCCGGAGCCGGGCGAGGAGCACCGTGACGCGCTGGTGCGCGAGCTCGAGGAGGAGATCGGGCTGCTCGTGGAGAGCGCCGCGCTCGAGCCGCTCGGCACGTTCGAGACCGACGCGGCCAACGAGCCTGGGCACGCGCTGGTCGCCCACGTGTTCCTGCTCGACCTCGTGTCGGCCGACCACGTGGTCGCCGCCGAGATCGAGGAGTCCCGCTGGGTCGACCCGGCGGCGCCCGGTGAGCTGCTGCTGGCACCGCTCGCGGCCGAGCACCTGCTCCCGTGGCTGGTGCGGCACCGATGAGCATCCACCGCGTGGCCAGGGACGTCTTCTGCGTCGAGGGCACGGCCGTCAACTGGGTCCTGGTCCGCGAGGGGCGTGACCTGACGCTGATCGACGCGGGGTACCCGGGCGACGTCGAAGCGCTCCTGGCGTCGATTGCGTCGATCGGCCACCGGCCCGAGGACGTCAGGGCGGTGCTCGTGACACACGCCCACGTCGACCACGTCGGGTCGCTGAACCACCTGCACGAGCAGTTCGGGACGCCCGCCCTGATGCATCCCGACGAGGTGCCGAACGCCACGGGGGAGCGGCACGAGAGCGCCACGACGGCCGACGTCGTCGTGCGGGCCTGGCGTCCGGCGGTGCTGCGCTGGTCGCTCGCGATCAGCCGCGCCGGCGCGACGCGCCCGTGCGTCGTGGCGCACGCGGAGTCGTTCGCCGACGACGGACCGCTGGACCTGCCGGGTGGTCCGGTCCCGGTGCACCTGCCGGGGCACACCTCCGGCAGCACGGCCTACCTCCTGCCCGGCGCCGGTGTCGTGGCCACGGGTGACGCGCTCGTGACCGGGCACCCGCTGTCCGGGCGCTCGGGTCCCCAGCTGCTGCCGGAGTTCTTTGACCACGGCCGCGCGGACGCGCGCGCCTCGCTGACCCGGCTCGGGGCGGTCGACGCCGACCTCGTGGTGCCCGGCCACGGTCGACCCTGGCGCGGCGATCCGGCCGCGGCGGTGGAACAGGCTGCCAGACTGCTCCCGTGACGCCCGACGCCCAGCTGCCCCGTGACTGGGCGCCGCACGTCGACGAGGTCGTGCCGTGGACCCAGACCGTTCCGCAGGGCCCGAAGGCCGACCGCGACATCCGCGAGATCGTGGTGCGGCGGCCGCCCACGATCGCCGCCCTGACGATGACGCACGACCGCTCGCTCAAGGTCACGATGGACGCTGCGCTCGCCGGCCTGGCGCAGCTTGACCTGACCCACGGGCGCAAGCTGGGCGCCCTCGACCAGCTGCTGCTGCGCACCGAGTCGGTGTCGTCGTCGAAGATCGAGAACATCGAGGCGAGCCTGGGCGACTACGGCAAGGCCCTGCATGGTGGCAAGGCCAATGCGTCGGCGGTGTCGATGGCTGCCGCCACCCGGGCGCTCGCCGACGTCATCGCCGACGCCGGCCGCACGGGCGAGCTGCGGCTCGCGGCGATGCTGGCGGCGCATCGCGAGCTGTTCCGCCGCCATCCCGACATGCACGAGAAGGCGGGCAGCACCCGCACGGTCCAGAACTGGATCGGCGGCAGTGACTACTCGCCCCGCAACGCCCTGTTCGTGCCCCCGCCCCCGGACACCGTCGAGGGATACCTGACCGACCTGTTCGCCTACGCCAACCGCGACGACGTCCCGGTGCTCGTCCAGGCGGCCGTCGTGCACGCGCAGTTCGAGTCGATCCACCCGTTCGTCGACGGCAACGGGCGCATCGGCCGCACCCTGATCCACGCCGTCCTGCGGCGCCGCCGAGCCACGCGCAACCTCACGGTGCCGATCGCCTCGGGCCTGGTGGCACACCGCGACCGCTACTTCGACGCGCTCGCGGCGTACCGCGAGGGGCACGCGCGCCCGCTCGTCGGCATGCTGACCAACGCCACGCTGATCGCGAGCCACGAGGCGCGGCGCACCGCCACCAACCTGCACGAGATCGGCCGGGAGTGGGAGGACGCGCTCGGCGGGGTCCTCGTCGGCAGCCCCGAGAGCCGGCTCCTGCGACTGCTCGTGGCCGAGCCGATCATCACGGTCGACCTGGCGTCGCAGCAGACCGGGTACACCGGCGCCGAGCTGCGACACGGCATCGATCGCCTGCAGGCGGCCGGTGTCCTGACCGCCAAGGGTCGCCGCAGCCAGCGGATCTGGACGGCGTCGGCGATCCTCGACGAGCTGCAGGACCTGACGGTGCGGATCGAGTCGGTGACGCGCCGCACGGACGCCGTCGACTCCGCCACCGGTGGTTGAGGTGCGAGTGCCGCCTGCGGCGCGAGCCTCGAAACCTCGGTTGGGTCGACGCGTGATCTCCTGATGGTTTCGAGGCTCACGCGCTGGAGCGCGTTCACACCTCAACCGCCGGTGGGGTCTACACCCAGTAGCTGAGGGCGACCGCGACGCCGGCGACGACGACGAGGGCGCGGAACACCTCGGCCGGCAGGTGGCGCCCGATCTGGGCACCCACCCAGCCCCCGACGACCGACCCGGCCGCGAGCAGGCCGATGACCTGCCAGTCCAGAGGAGCGATGAACAGGAACACCAGCGTCGCGACGAGGTTCGAGGCGAACACCGCGAGCGTTCGGAGCGCACTGATGACGGCCAGGGAGAGGTCCAGTCCGAAGGCGAGGACCGCGATCATCATGACGCCCTGGCCCGCGCCGAAGTAGCCGCCGTAGACGCCGCACGCGGCGGTGCCGGCGGCCAGGGCGGGCGTCATCTCTGTGCGGTCGCCCACGACGTCCGTGCCCGTCGCGGCGGCCTTGCGCCGCTTCAGGTACGCCGAGATGCGCGGCTGCGTCGCGACGAGGGTGCAGGCGAACAGGATGAGCCAGGGCACGAGCGTCTCGAACACGTCGGACGGCAGGCGCAGCAGCAGGAGCGCACCGGCGATCGCGGCGGTGCCGCTCAGCCCGACGACCGCCCAGGCGAGCCGGCGCCGCCCGGCCAGCTCGCGCCGGTACCCGAAGGTGCCGCTGATCCCGGCGGGCACCAGGCCGACGGTGTTCGACGAGCTCGCCGCGACGGGGGGCACCCCGAGCGCGATGAGGACCGGGAAGCTCACGAGCGACGCGACGCCGATCGAGGAGGTCGCGATGCCGGCGCCGAGGCCGGCCAGCACGACGGCCAGCTGCTCGAGCAGGCTCACGCGCCGTCGTGGAGGATCGCGACGTCGCTGACCTGCACGACGTGGGCGTGCATCGCGGCGGCAGCCGCTGCCGGGTCGCCGGCGCGGATCGCGTCGGCGATGCGGCGGTGAGCCGCGAGCGACTCGCGGGGACGGCCGGGCTGGCCCAACGACTCGATGCGGGTCTCGAGCACGAGCTCGCCGATCTCGCGCATCATCTTCGACAGCAGCCCCGACGCGGCCGCCGCCGTGACGGCCGCGTGGAACAGCTCGTCGCCCTCGACGCCCCGGCCACCGGCGTCGATGTCGGCCTCCATCGCGTCGAGCGCCGCATCGATCTCGGCCAGGTGCGCCTCGGTGCGACGCTCGGCGGCGAGTGCGGCGATCTTCGACTCCAAGGCGTCGCGGGCGTCGATGATCTCCGGCAGCCGGTTCGCGTGGGCGCGGATGGCCTCGACGATCCGCGGCGTGCCGGCGACGTCGGTGACGATCGCGCCGTCGCCGTGGCGCACCACGACCGCCCCCACGACCTCCAGGGCCACGAGGGCCTGGCTGATCGTCGCCCGGCTCACCCCGAGCTGCGTCGCGAGCTCGCGCTCGGGCGGCAGGCGGTCGCCGGAGCGGACGCCGTTGGTCGTGATCCACTCCGTGATCTGGCCCGCGACCTGCTCGTACAGCCGGGGTCGCTGGACGGGCTTGAGCTGCTGGAGGCGGGGTGATTCGAGGCGGGACATGGCGCCATCGTATTGACATTCGTCACATTGACCTATTGGCTAGGCCACTGAACCACTGGAAGTGACGTCAGTCACACGGGACGGAAGAAGGACCCTCATGGGACCGGAATGGGTAGCGATCATCGCGCTGGTCGCGCTGTTCGTCATCGGCACGCTGCTGCCGATCAACATGGGTGCGCTGGCGTACGTCGCCGCGTGGCTCGTCGGCATGTACGCGCTCGACCTGGACGAGAAGGAGATCCTCGCCGGCATCAGCGGTGATCTCGTGCTCACGTTGATCGGCGTCACCTATCTGTTCGCGATCGCGCGCAACAACGGGACGGTCGACCTCATCGTCGAGACCGCCGTGAAGGCCGTCGGTGGCCGCGTCGCCCTGATCCCGTGGGTCATGTTCGGCGTCACGGCGCTGCTGACGGCGATCGGCGCCGCCAGCCCGGCGGCGTGCGCCATCATCGGCCCGATCGCGCTCGGCTTCGCCGGCCGGTACAACATCAGCCCGCTCATGATGGGCATGTTCGTCGTGCACGGTGCTCAGGGCGGCGGCTTCAGCCCCATCAGCATCTACGGCACCATCACGAACTCCGTCATGGAGGAGAACGGTCTGCCCGTCAGCGAGATGACGGTCTTCCTCGCCAGCCTGATCGTCAACCTGATCATGGCCACGATCCTGTTCTTCGCCCTCGGCGGTCGTCGCCTGATGTCGCAGCGCATCGATCCCGACGAGGAGGTCGACGGCGGCGTCCACGCCGACGGCACCTCGGGCGGCACGCCGGTCTCCACCCGTGGCCAGGGCACCGACACCGTGATGGGCACCCAGACCTCGGGCGTCCGCCTCGAGCAGTTCCTGACCCTCCTGGCCTTCGTCGGCACCGCAGTCACGGCCCTCGCGTTCGACAAGAACATCGGCTTCGTCGCGATCACCGCCGCCGTCATCCTCGCGATGCTCTCGGGCAACCAGCACAAGGGCGCGGTCAACCAGATCGCGTGGCCGACGGTCCTGCTCGTCGCGGGCGTCAGCACCTACGCCGCGATCCTCACGCAGGCCGGTTCGCCGGAGTTCGTCGGCAACTGGGCCGCGGGCCTCGGCGCCGTCGCGATCGGCGCCCTCGTGCTCTGCTACGTCGGCGGCGTCGTCTCGGCGTTCGCGTCCTCCACCGCGCTGCTGCCCGTCATCGTCCCGATCGCGATCCCGCTGATCGTCGACGGTGGCATCCACCCGGCGATGTTCGTCGCCGCGCTCGCGGTGAGCTCGACGATCGTCGACGTCAGCCCGTTCTCGACCAACGGCGCGCTGATGCTGGCCAACCGTCCCGACACGATCAGCGAGCAGGCGTACTACAAGCAGATCATCCGGTACAGCGTCATCGTGGTCCTGGTCGGACCGCTGCTCGTCTGGGCCGCGCTGGTGCTGCCGGGCTGGGGGGCGTGATGACGAGCTCCACCGCAGTCGGGGGACCCCTGTCCGACCTGCTGGTCGTCGACCTGTCACGGGCCCTCGCCGGACCGCACGCCACGATGATGCTGGGCGACCTCGGCGCCCGGATCGTCAAGATCGAGAACCCGGGCCACGGCGACGACACGCGTGGCTGGGGCCCACCGTTCCGCTGGCCCGCGGGCGAGGGCCACGTCGGGACCGTGCCGTCGGAGGGTGACGACGGCGACCCGGCCGCCCGCGAGTCGACGTACTTCCTGTCGGCCAACCGCAACAAGGAGTCGATCGCGCTCAACCTCAAGGACGAGGCCGACCGCGACGTGCTGCTGGGCCTGGTCGACCGGGCCGACGTGCTCGTGGAGAACTTCCGCACGGGCGTCCTCGACCGGCTCGGCCTCGGTTTCGACACGCTGATGGAGCGCAACCCGCGCCTGGTCGTGCTGTCGATCACGGGCTTCGGCCACGACGGCCCCGAGGGCGGTCGGTCGGGCTACGACCAGATCGCGCAGGGCGAGGCCGGGCTCATGTCGATCACGGGCTCCGCCCCCGACGACCCGCAAAAGGTCGGCACGCCGATCTCGGACATCCTCGGCGGCATGTACGGCGCGTACGGCCTGATGGCGGCGCTGCACGAGCGCGAGCGCACGGGCAAGGGCCAGGTCGTCCGCACGTCGCTGCTCTCGGCCACCGTGGGCGTCCTGGGCTTCCAGGGCACGCGCTGGACGATCGCCGAGACGGTCGGCCGGGCGGCGGGCAACCACCACGCGTCGATCTCGCCGTACGGCCTGTTCCGGTGCGCGGACGGGGTGGTGCAGATCGCGGTCGGCAGCGAGGGGCTGTGGCACGACTTCTGCGCGGGGTTCGACCTGGACCCGGCGATGCCGGGCTTCGGCACCAACCCGGAGCGCGTGGGCAACCGCGAGCAGACGATCGAGATCGTCGAGCGGGTCTTCGCCGACTGGCCGGCCGAGAAGCTGCTCGAGCGCCTCGCCGAGGTCGGCATCCCGGCCGGCAAGGTGCGCTCGATCGACGAGGTCTTCGCCTGGGAGCAGACGCACAGCCAAGGGCTGCTGATCGACGTCGACCACGCGACGCTGGGCCGCATCCAGCTCCCCGGGCCGCCCCTGCGCTTCTTCGACGGCGACACCGAGACGACGTTCCGCGGCCACCGCGCGCCACCCGTGCTCGACGAGCACGGCGAGACGATCCGCGAGTGGGTCGAGCAGGGCGAGGAGCGCCGCGATGGGTGAGCGTGTCCCCCAGCGTGTCTCGGCTCACGATCTCGTGGGTCTCGTGCTCGACGCCGGCTCGTTCGTGTCCTGGGACGAGCCGATCGACCGCAGTGGCTACCCGGAGCAGTACCGGGCGGAGCTGGAGCGGGCCACCGAGCGCAGCGGCGTCGACGAGTCGGTCATCACCGGTCGCGGCACCGTGAGCGGCCGGCCCGTGGCCTTCGTCCTCAACGAGTTCGGGTTCCTCGCCGGATCGATCGGCCGGGACGCCGCGGCGCGCCTCACGTCCGCCGTGCGGCGGGCGACCGCCGAGGGCCTGCCGCTGCTGGCCTCGACCGCGTCCGGCGGCACCCGCATGCAGGAGGGCACGCCGGCCTTCGTGCGGATGGTCGACATCAGTCGGGCGATCATGGACCACCGAGCCGCGGGTCTGCCGTACCTCGTGCACCTGCGCCACCCCACGACCGGTGGCGTGTTCGCGTCGTGGGGCTCGCTCGGGCACGTCACCGTCGCCGAGCCCGGAGCCCTCGTGGGGTTCCTGGGGCCGAAGGTCTACGAGCTCCTGAACGGCCGGCCGTTCCCGGCCGGGGTGCAGGTCAGCGAGAACCTCGCCGACCGCGGCATCATCGACGCCGTCGTCAAGGTCCAGGACCTCCCCGCGGTCGTCGACCAGGCACTCGGCCTCCTGCTGGACCCGGTGGGGGAGTCCTCGCGCGAGCGGAGGGTCGGCGACGTCGCGACCGACGGCGGGCACGACTCGTGGGCCTCGATCGAGATCACGAGGGGCTCGGAGCGGGCGGGGGTCCGTGACCTGCTGCGGCACGGCAGCGACACGACGCTGCGGCTCCAGGGCACCGACGAGGGTGAGCGCGACAGTGCGATGCTCGTGGCGCTCGCCCGCATCGACGGGGTCGCCTGCGTCGTGATCGGACAGGACCGCACGACCCAGACCCCGGACTCACCCATGGGCCCGGCCGCGCTGCGGGAGGCCCGCCGCGGCATGCGGCTGGCGAACGAGCTGGGTCTGCCGCTGGTCTCGGTCATCGACACCCCAGGCGCGGAGCTCTCGCCGGACGCCGAGCAAGGGTCCATCGCCGGTGAGATCGCGCGGTGCATCGCGACGATGTCGACGATGCAGGTGCCCACGGTGTCGGTCCTCCTGGGCGAGGGGTGCGGAGGCGGGGCGCTGGCGCTGCTGCCCGCCGACGTCACGCTCGCGACCGAGCACGCCTGGCTCTCCCCGCTGCCCCCCGAGGGCGCCAGCGCGATCGTGCACGGCGACGTGGCGCACGCGGCCCAGATGGCCGAGCAGCAGCGGGTCTCGGTGCTCGAGCTGCGCGAGCAGGGCACGGTGCACCGCGTGCTGCCGGAGCCCGCGGCGGACACCCCGGCCGCCCTCGCGGCGGCCATGGCCGCCGAGATCGGTCACGAGCTGAGGCGGCTCACGACCCCGGAGTGACCGTCAGCGCCGTGATCCACGTCTGCGGGTCCTCGACCCGGACGGCCACGGCGTCACCGAGCCCGTCCTCCTCCCACGTCAGGAGGAGGACGGGCTCGCCGAACGTCCGGCCGAGGAAGGTCGTGGTGGTCGAGACCGCCGTGATGCTCGAGCGGCGCACGTGCACCTCGTGACCCACCGTGGCGGGGACGAGGGCGATCGCGTCGTCGGTGCGCACGAGGGTGCCGACGGTCATGTTCTGGTCGCGCCCGGCCGACGCGCGTCCGAGCAGGACGGCCACCTCACGGTGACCACCGAGCTCACGCAGGCGACGGCGCGCGCCACGGGTCGCCCGCAGGAAGCGCCAGGCGCCGAGCGCGACGACGGCGAGCACGGCCACGAGGACCACGGCCAGGACGGTCAGGACGATCTCGAGCACGCGCCCAGTCTGCCGTAGTGGCTCGCGTCAGCGGCAGGTGCCGAGCAGGGCGCCGACGACACTGCAGGGCTGCGACGGCGCCGGCGCCGGGGTCGTGGGCGCGGGCGTCGGCGTCGTGGCGGGGGTCGTGGGCGCCGCCGTGGGAGCGGGCGACGTGGGCGACGTGCCGGGACGGCTGCTGCCCGAACCCGACGAGCTCGTGCCGCTGTCCGTCACGGGCTCGACCGGAGGCACTGCGGCGTCGCTGGGCTCAGGGTTCGAGCCGGGCTCGGCCTCGGCCGTCACGGTGCCGGCTCCCGGCGCTGGCGTGGTCGGCTCGGTCGAGACGGAGGGACGGGCGGCGTCGGCCTCTGAACGGGAGTCGCCTCCACCGATCGCGTCGGACGTGAAGGCGAACGTGATGAACGCGGCGACAGCCACCGTGGCGACGACGGCGATCGCGACGAGCCGGGAGAGCCGGTTCGTGAGCAGCATGGGGACAACCTCAGGTCGGGAGGGACGACAGTCCAGCCTACGGCGCGGTGCGGGCGGACGGAAGCAGAACCGAACAGATGACTCATTCCGCGAGTGCGACGCAAGAATCGTCGTGTTAGCGTCAGGCATGCAGTTCGACGTGCAGGACCACGGGTCGAAGGTCCGGCCGTCCCTCGTCCTGGTCAACTCCGTGGTCGCCGCGCCCGACGAGGGCGACGCCCTGGCGGACGTCGTGTCGGCAGGCTCGTGGTTCGCGGCCGTGGCCGGGACGCTGTCGTCGGGCGAGCTCGGCGACGACCTGACCGTCGACGGCGACAGGCTCGACGCGCTCCGCGAGGTCCGGGGTGCGGTCGAGCAGATCCTGCTCGCGCGGCCGCGAGCTTCCTCGCTCGCGGTGGTGAACCGCTACGAGACCGAATCGGCGCCGTCCTGGGGGCTGGACCTCGACGCGCGAGGTGAGCTCCACGTGCGGCGACGGCTGTGGGGGCCAGGGGTCGAGTCCTGGTTGGGCGTCGTTGCCGCCGACTGCATCGGCTTGGTCCGTGACGGTGGTCGGGAGCGGATCGCGACCTGTGCGACGCCAAGCTGTCGGATCGTCCTGCTCCCGGAGCACCACCGCCAGCGGTACTGCTCCGCGGCGTGCGCGCACCGGACGCGGCAGGCGAGGTACCAGCGGGTTCGTGCCACGGCCGAGAACCCGGGCTGACGCGAGAAACACGGCTCACCGTCAGCCCGGGTTCTCACCGGTGACCGAGGTCACGGACGGTGCGCGGGTCAGGCCTGGTCGCCGGCCAGGATCCGGTAGAGACCGCGTCGCGTCTCCTCGAGGAGGGCTGCGGCCTGGCGACGCTGCTCGGGCGTCCCGTCGGAGGTGACCTGACGGAACGCGCCCATGAGCGACCGCACCGCCTGGCCCAGCTCGTGCACGCCCTCGCTGCCCGCCTTGGCCGTGGCCCAGGGGGTGCCGAGGTCGTCGGTGTGCTCCTCGACGTAGGCGCGTCCGGTGTCGGTGAGCGAGGCCGTCTTGCGGCCGTCGACGCGGTCGAACTCGACGAGTCCTTCGTCCTCGAGCTGCTGCAGGACGGGGTAGACCGAGCCGGGGCTCGGTGACCACATGCCGTCGCTGCGCTCCTTGATCTCCTGGATCAGGTCGTAACCGTGACGGGGCCGCTCGGCGAGCAGCAGGAGCGCTGCGGCCCGGACGTCGCCGCCGCGGCGGCGACGCCGTCCGCGGCCGCTGCCCCGGCCGAGGTCGCGGAACTCGCCGAGTCCGGCAAAGTCGCCGCGGGGGTGGGGGCCGCCCCGGCGGGGACCCGCTCCGCGGTGGCCGTCGGCCTGGAACGGGTGCTGGTGGTCGTAGTCAGGATCGTGGTGATGGGGGTGCATGAGATTCCTCCGGTCGTGGGTCGAGGCGGACCCGGTCGCCGCGAGGAGCGGGGAGGGGTGCGACGCCATCGACGATGTGTAGATGATGCGTTAACGATATATCGGTAACGCATCGACGTCAAGACGATCGTTCGCTGTGGGGCGAGCCCTGGCTCAGCGGTCGAAGTCGAGGACGTTGCCGAGGTCGGTGGCGCGGGCCACATCCACCTCGGCCTCGTCGTCCCACCCGTCGCCGTGCGGCTCGGTGTCGGGGAAGTGGCCCAAGTAGGCCATCGCGGCGTCGTGGAGGCGGCCGTTCGTGGCGATCGCGTTGGCGCCCCACGGTCCGTCCTGGCCGGCGAGGGACGTGAACCGGCCGCCGGCCTCGCGCACGATGACGTCGAGCGCGGCCATGTCCCACAGGTTGAGCTCGGGCTCGGCCGCGACATCGACCGCCCCCTCGGCGACGAGCACGTACGACCAGAAGTCGCCGTAGGCGCGGGTGCGCCAGCACTGACGGGTCAGGGCGGCGAACGCCTGCGCCTTGCCGATGTCCTCCCAGCTCTCGACCGAGCTGAACGACAGGGAGGCGCCGGCGAGGTCGCCGACGCGTGAGACCCGGATCTCGCGGCCGTTCATGACCGACTTGCCCGTGAAAGCCCCGCTGCCCTTGTGGGCCCACCAGCGGCGGCCGAGGGCGGGCGCCGAGACGACCCCGGCGACGATCTCGCCCTCCTCCTCGAGCGCGATGAGCGTGGCCCACACGGGGACGCCGCGGACGAAGTTGGCGGTGCCGTCGATCGGGTCGATGATCCAGCGACGCGACGACGAGGCCGCGCCCTCCTGGGCACCGCCCTCCTCGCCGAACACGGCGTCGCGGGTACGGGCGGTCCGCAGCGTGCGGCGGATGCCCTCCTCGACGGCCTTGTCGGCCTCGGTCACCCAGGTCATGTCGGGCTTGGTCGAGACCTCGAGGTCGATCGCCCCGAATCGATCCATCGACAGGTTGTCGGCGGAGTCGGCGAGGACGTGCGCGAGGCGCAGGTCGTCGGCGTACGAGTGGGCCATGGGGCCACGGTAGTGGTCAGACCTGCTCGCGGCTCTGAAGGATGCGTCGGAACGACGCGAGTCGCGCTGGGGCGAGGTCTCCTGCGGCGACCGCGACGTCGAGCGCGCACTCCGGGTCGTCGCCGCTGTGGTGGCAGCCACGCGGGCAGTCGCGGGTCAGGGCGTTCAGGTCGGGGAAGGCGCGCACGATCTGGTCGACCTGCACGTGCGCGAGCCCGAACGAGCGGAAGCCGGGGGTGTCGACGATGCGTCCGCCGCCGGGCAGGTCCAGCACGACGGCCGAGCTCGAGGTGTGTCGGCCTCGCCCGGTCACCGCGTTGACGTGGCTGGTCGACCGGAGCGCGTCGGGCACGAGCTGGTTGACCAGGGTCGACTTGCCCACGCCGCTGTGGCCCAGCAGCACGCTGGTGCGGTCGGCGAGTGCGGCGCGCACGGGGTCGAGGTCGGCCCCCGGACCGATCACGAGCACCGGCACGTCGAGGGGGGACAGTGCGGCGATCATGTCGTCGGGCGACGCGAGGTCGGACTTGGTGAGGATCACGAGCGGGTCCATGCCGGCGTCGTAGGCCGCGACGAGGCAGCGGTCGACGAGGGCCGGTCGCGGTGGCGGGTCGGCCAGCGCCGTGACGACGACGAGCTGGTCGGCGTTCGCGACGACGATGCGCTCGATCGGGTCGTCGTCGTCCGCGGTGCGGCGCAGCACCGTGGTGCGGGGGAGGACCTCGGCGATGCGGGCCAGCGTGCCCTCGTCGGCCGAGACGTCGCCGTCGAGCCGCACGAGGTCGCCGACCACGACGCCGCGGATGCTGCGGGCCTTCGACGCGGTGACGGCGGCACCGACGTCGGCCTGGCTGCCGTCAGCCTGGGCCTGCTCGACCTGGACCGTGTACCGGCCGCGGTCGACCGTGACGACCCGCCCGAGCGGGAGCCCGGAGTAGTCGGGGCGGTCCTTCGTGCGGGGCCGGGTGCGGCGCCGAGGGCGCTCGAAGCGCGCGTGCTCGTCGTCGTCCCTCACCCGTGGGTCCTCATGCGTCGACCAGCCGCTCCCAGACGGGGGCGAAGTTGGGGTAGGTCTTGACGGTCGTGACGACGTTCTCGACGAACACGTCGGGCACCCGCAGGGCGAGCACCACGGCGGCGTGGGCCATGCGGTGGTCGTGGTAGGTCCGGAACACGTCGCCGTGGAGCGGGCGGGGCCGGATCTCGAGGCCGTCGTCGAGCTCCTCCACGTCACCCCCGAGCCGGTTGAACTCCGTGGCGATCGCCGCGAGGCGATCGGTCTCGTGGCCGCGCAGGTGCGCGATGCCGGTGAGGCGCGACGGCGTCTCGGCCAGGGCGGCGACGGCGGCCACGACCGGCGCCAGCTCCCCGACGTCGCCGAGGTCGAGCTCGACGCCGGTCAGCTCCTGGGGGCCGGTCACGACCAGGTCGTCGCCGTCGAGCTCGGCGGTCCCGCCGAAGGCCACGGCGAGGTCACGCCAGGCGTCGCCCGCCTGGTCGGTGGACGAGGGCCAGTTGCGGACGCGCACCTCGCCGCCCGTGACGAGGGCCGCGGCGACGAACACGCCGGCGTTGGAGAGATCGGGCTCGATCTCGGTGTCGAGCGGGGCGACGGGACCGGGAGCGACCCTCCAGCGGTGGGCGTCGGGGGTGTCGACCCGCACGCCTCGGGCCCTCAGCTGCTCCACCGTCATCGCGACGTGCGGGGCCGACGGCATGGCCGGTCCCTCGTGCGCGAGGTCGAGGCCCCGCTCGAAGCGGGGAGCGGCCAGCAGGAGCGCGGAGACGAACTGGCTCGAGGCGGAGGCGTCGATCGTGACGGGCCCACCCTCGACCCGGCCCCTGCCGCGGACCGTGAAGGGGAGTCGGCCGGCGCCGCCGTGCTCGTCGACCTCGACACCCAGGGCACGCAAGGAGGAGATCGTGACCGCCATGGGCCGCTCGCGGGCCCGCTCGTCGCCGTCGAACGTGACCGGCGCCGAGCCGAGGGCGGCCAGCACCGGTGCGAATCGCATGACGGTGCCGGCCAGGCCGCAGTCGACCGTGACGGGCGCCTCCAGGGAGGGGTCGATGGGGTGCACGGTCCAGTCGATGCCGTCACGGTCGACGCGGGCGCCGAGGGCCGTGAGCGCGCCGATCATCAGGTTCGTGTCGCGCGAGCCGAGTGCGCGGGTCAGGACCGAGGGGCGCTCGGCGACCGCGGCGAGCACCAGCGCGCGATTGGTCAGCGACTTGGAGCCGGGCACGATGATCTGGCCGACCACGGGTCCACGCGGCGTCGGAGCCAGCCACGGCAGGGGTTCACTCATCGCGGGTCAGCGTAGCGTCCGCGACGCGCGCCCGTGCCTCAGCGCGAGATCTGGGCGGCGACGGTGTCCTTCGCCTCGACGACCCTGTCCTTCGCGCGGCGCACGAGGATCTTCTTGTGCGGGTCGGGGTCGAGCGACGACATCAGGAGGCCGCCGATCATCGACACGTTCTTGAAGAAGTGGATCTGCTGGTTGGACCGGGCGGCCGGGTCGGACTCGGTCCAGAACCGGTGGCCCTGCACCGTGGCCGGCGTGAGGTTGCCGGCGAGCACCAGCGCCGAGAGGCGCGGCACACGACCGGTGGCCAGTGCAGCGCCGGCCAGGAGGTTGATGGCGCCGTGGGCCCGAACCACGTTGGTGGGGGTCACGGGCAGCTGCGGCGCGAGGGGCGCCAAGGCGTCGGAGACGGGCTGCGCGGCCGGCGCGAGCGCCTTGGCGTGGCGCAGGGAGTTGATGCCCTTCACGACGAACATCGAGGCGAGCATGGGACGGGCCACCGTGCGCAGAAGGGTCATGGTCCTTGTCTACCGCATCGGGCCGACCCGGCAACCCGTCCGTGCTCGACTCAGAACAGCAGGAGGATCGCGGGGCTCAGGAAGGCCCCCGTGTTGTTGCCGGTGTCGGGGTCCTCGTCGGCCGTGAGCGTGACCGTCCCGGCCGGCCGGATGCCGGCGTACGACAGCGCGAAGCGCGCGTCGCCGCCGGCGGCGATCGTCGTGGAGCACGTGATGCCGGTGACCCGGTCCCGGGCACTGCTGGAGCAGCTCCATCCTGCGGGGACGGCGCGGAGCTGCACGGTGCGGTCGAAGTCGACCCGGATCGAGACCTCGCGGTCGGCCGGGACGCCACCGGTCGTGGTGCCGGTGACGGGGATCGTCATGGTCCGCTGGAGGCCCAGCCGGTCGTTGGTGACCGCGGGCGTGCCGAGCGTGAAGTCGGTACCGACGACGGGCGGGGGTGGCGGCGGGGCCGGCGCCTCGGGCTCGCCACTGCCGGGCTCGACGGGTTCGTCGTCGGCACCTGTGTCCTCGCTCGACGTGGGGGTCGGCTCCGGGTCGGGCTCGGGCTCGGTCGGCTCCGACGCCGGCTCCGAAGCGGTCGGCGTGGGACCAGGCTCCGCAAGGGTGGGTGACGGTGTGGGCTGCGTGATGCGGATGCCGTCGTCGACCTCCACAGGGGCGGTGTCCTGGATCGGTGCCGTGACCGGCGTCGTGGCCGGGCTCGTGACCGCGGCGGTGGTGGCGACGACCCCGACGGAGGCGGCACCGGCCAGGGCGACCGTGGCGACGGCGGCCGGCGCCGACGAGACCAGGCTCGTGCCGACCGCGAGCCGCGCGGGAGCGGTCGCGACGCGGGCGGTCTCGAGCAGGACCGTCTTGGTCGACATCGCGAGACCGGCGGCGGTTCCGGCGCCGAGGACGCCCAGGCCCCCGACGGAGGCCACGGTGCCCAGGTAGCCGGTCGCCGCGGCGCCGAGCACGACCGGACCGAGGACGGCCGCCAGGCTCGAGTTCACGTCACGCAGCTCCAGGTGCAGCCCGGTGCACCGGGCGCACGTGTCGAGGTGGGCCTCGACCTTGCGGGTGTCGCGGGCGGCGAGGCCGTGGCGGACGTAGGCCCCGAGCTTGCCCGTGGTCTCGCGGCACTCGACGTCGAGGGTGGGGGCGAGGTGCTGCTGCAGGTACGCGCGGCGCAGACCCTCGCGAGCGCGGTAGGCCAGGGCGGAGACGCTGTTGGGCGCCATGCCGAGCAGGGGAGCGACGTCGGCGGGGTTCTGTCCCTCGACGTCGAGGTGCCACAGCACGAGCTGCCAGCGTTCGGGCAACGAGCGGAACGCGTCGCCGGCGGCGCCGCGGTCGAACTCCATCGCGGCGGGGTCGACGAACTCGACGGCGCGGTCGAGCTCGGTCTCGTCGTCGGTGGAGCGCTCGCGCTTGGCGGAGCGGATGGCGTCGATGTGGAGTCGTCGCACGGCGGTCAGGAGGTAGGCGCGGAAGGCCTCGTCGGGCCCGCCGCCGCGCTGCAGGACGCCCAGGACCTTGAGGAACGCCTCGGACACGAGGTCGTCGCCACCGAGGCCGGGGACGAGCTGGCGCGACAGCCGCTCCGCGGCCGCACGATGACGCTCGAAGAGGGTGCCGTAGGCGACGGTGTCACCCGAGCGCACGGCCGCGATGAGGGCGGCGTCGGACACGCTCTCGGGGTCGACGACGTCGTCGACCGGTGCGCTTCCGCTCCCAGAACTGCTCACGCTTCTCCCTCTCTCCCCAACAGTCAACGACTGATGGAGGGTCCATGTCACGCGGTTCGACGAAGTCAGGACCTAGGTCCCGGACCGCGCGTGCGCGCGAACGGAAAAAACTTCGAGGAAGTCGCGTCACGACCCCGGGGCTAGACCGTTCCCCTGCTGAGAACAGCACGATCGAGGGAGGGCCGGATGAACGACTACGACGTCGCGACCGCCGCGTTCGCCCGTGCCGTTCTCGGTGGTCGGGAGTCCCTGGTCGACGTTGCACTCGTGGTGGGAGCGAGTGCAGCGTCGCAAGGGGTTCCACTGGTCGAGGCGATCGAGACGATCGCCGACCTCAGTCCCGACCGTGAACCCCCGTACGTGGCAGTTCGCTCGGTGGTGGAGGCGTGGACGGGGAGCGCTCCGCCTCCCGCCGCCGACGCGGACTGTCACGACCCGCTCACGGCACTCACGACGGTGCCGCACCTGCGGACCCGGCTCGATGACGTGTACCGGCAGGCAGGACATCGCGGGGGGGAGCCCGCGGTGTCCCACGTGCTGGTCGTCGTCGAGCTGGGTCGTCGGGGTGCTCACGCGCTGGAGGACGACCTCTGGGGACTCGAGGTCGGGCACGCGCTCGCCGTGGCGTTCCCGGCGCACGAGACCGTCGCCCGACTCGCGCCGGACCGGTTCACCGCGTTCACGCAGGCCGACGACGCCGATCCCGTCGGGCTCGCCGTGCTGACGCGACTCCTGCGCGAGGGCCTCGACGGAGAGCCTGAGCCGCGCGTCTGGGTCGAGCGGCTGCCGAGCGACGGTGACGCCGTGACCTGGCTGCTGTCCCGACTCACGGAGTAGACCCGATCCGGGTAGTCCTCCGCGGGTCGGTCTGCCACGCTGGGAGCATGTGCGGCCGCTACGCCACGACCCGGACCTCCCAGAAGCTGACCGACGACTTCGGGGCGTCCCTGGCCGTGGGCGAGGACGAGATCGGCGCGGACTTCAACATGGCGCCGACCAAGCGGGCTCCGCTCGTCATCGCGCGGACCGCCGACGACTCCGCCGCCACCACGCGGGAGCTGCTCACGGCCAAGTGGGGTCTGGTGCCCAGCTGGGCGAAGGACGCCTCGATCGGCAACCGCATGATCAACGCCCGGTCCGAGACGGTCGACGAGAAGCCGTCGTTCAAGCGCGCCTTTGCCAAGCGTCGAGCCGTCGTGCCGCTCGACGGCTTCTACGAGTGGTACCAGGGCCCGGACACCGGGGCGGGCAAGCCGCCCAAGCAGCCGTTCTTCATCACGGGGCACACGCCTGACGGTGGGGGCGAGGGTCTGGGGGTCGCCGGGCTGTACGAGTTCTGGAGGCCGAAGGACAGCGACGTGCCCGAGGGTGAGGACGCCGAGTGGCTGGTGACCTTCACGATCCTCACGACCGCCGCCGAGGGCGAGGACGGGCGCCTGCACGACCGGGCACCCTGGCTGGTGGCGCCGGAGCACCTCGACGCCTGGCTCGACCCGGCACCGCACCCGAAGGACGAGCTGTTCGCCCTGCTGCAGCCGGCCACCCCGGGCCGTCTCCAGGCCTGGCCGGTGTCGACCGCGGTCAACAACGTACGCAACAACGGACCGGAGCTGCTGCGTCCCCTGCCCGCGGAATAGGTCCCCGGCGGTCGTCGTTGACGATCGGAAAGGAGGTCTCATGCTCGTCTGCGAAGCGCCACCCACGGCTCGGCCGGTACGCTCGACCCCAATGGATGACATCGACCGCACGGCCGACACGGCCAGTGCCGACGAGAGCCCGGAGCAGCGCCAGGCGCGCTTCGAGGCCGACGCCCTGCCCTACCTCGACCAGCTGTACTCGGCCGGCCTGCGGATGACCCGCAACCCGGCCGACGCCGAGGACCTCGTGCAGGAGACGTTCGCCAAGGCGTTCTCGTCGTTCCACCAGTTCCGCCCGGGCACGAACCTGAAGGCGTGGCTGTACCGGATCCTCACGAACACCTACATCAACTCGTACCGCAAGAAGCAGCGTCAGCCGCAGCAGGTCAGCGAGGACATCGAGGACTGGCAGATCGCCGCTGCCGCCGCGCACACGTCGGCCGGCCTCAAGTCGGCCGAGATGGTCGCGCTCGAGCACCTGCCCGACTCCGACGTCAAGGACGCCCTGCAGGCGCTGCCGGAGGACTTCCGCTACGCGGTCTACCTCGCCGACGTCGAGGGCTTCCCGTACAAGGAGATCGCGGAGATCATGGGGACCCCCATCGGCACCGTGATGTCGCGCCTGCACCGCGGGCGCCGCCAGCTGCGCGAGCTGCTCGCCGACTACGCGCGCGACCGCG
>CAYRZN010000021.1:0-21770 GCA_964428825.1 uncultured Aeromicrobium sp. | reverse complement strand
GCTCGGCGACGAGTTCGGCCAGGCGAAGATCTTCCGGCCCTACCGCGACGTGCGCTTCAGCAAGGACAAGACGCCGTACAAGACGCACCAGGGGATCTTCGTCGCGGTCGGTCAGTCCCTCGGCTACTACGTGCAGGTCGGCGCGCCCGGGATCCGGACCAGCGTGGGCTTCTACGACACCTCGCCGGCCAGGTTGGCGAGCCTCCGCGAGGCGATCGCGCACGACACCTTCGGCCCGGAGCTCGAGCGACTGGTCCGTCGCCTGGAGCGCGCCGGCTGGGACCGCGGTGGGGACCGGCTCAAGACGCGCCCCCGCGGGTATGACCCCGAGCACCCGAGGATCGACCTGCTGCGCCACAAGTCGCTGTTCGTCAGCCGTGAGCACGGCTTTGGCCCCGACGTCGTCGGCACACCCGCCCTCCTCGACGTCGTCCGTGCCGACTGGCACGAGGCCCGGCCCCTGCTCGACTGGGTCGGCCTGCACGTCCGCGGCTGAGCGGCAACCCCCGGTGGCTGAGGTGCGAGTGCGCCCTGGCGCGCGAGCCTCGAAGCCTCGGTTGGTGGCGGTACCCCTTTCGAGGCTCCTCCGTCGCACCTCAGGGGGCGGAGCTCAGCGGCGCAGGAGGTAGAGGTCCATGACCCATCCGGCGGCGGCCTTCGCCTCGGCGCGGGCGGACTCGATGGCGGGAACGACCTCGCCGACGCGCCCCGAGACGAGGCGTTCGGAGTTGACGCCGAGGTTGGCGCCCCACCAGATCGTCCAGTCCTCGAGACCCGCGAGGTCGAGACGGCCGGTCAGGAACACGAGCACGTTGTCGGCTCCGGCCTCGACGGCCTCGCGCAGCCGCCGCGCGGTCGTGACGGTGATCGGCTGGCCCACCTCGTGCAGCACGATGCGGTGCCGCGCGGCCAGCAGCTGCAGCGCCGAGATCCCCGGGAGCACGTGCCACGTGAAGGCGAGGTGACCCCGCGCGAGCACCCGCTCCACGACCCGGATCGTCGAGTCGTAGAACGCCGGGTCACCCCACACCAGCAGGACCCCGGTCCGATCCGCCTCCCCCAGATTTGCTCCCAAATCCACCGATTCCACTCGTGATTTCGGTGGATCTGGGAGCAAATCTGGGGCGGCGGGACGGGTGAAGGCGGCGGTCAGGGCGGACTCCCAGGCGGCGGCGCGGGCCTCGTGCCAGTTGGACACGACCCCTTCGTAGCCGGCCACCGACGACGTCGAGCTGGTGCTCCGGTCGCGCTCGGGGTCGACGACCTCGACGACACGCAGGTCCGGGGCGTACCGGTCGAGGATCGCGCGGCGGGCGGCCGCTAGCGGGTCGTCCTCCCGCTTCACGGTGACCAGGGCGAACGACGCCGAGCGCAACGCCTCGACGGCCTCGACCGTCAGGTGGCCCGGGTCGCCCAGGCCCATGCCGACGAGCGTGAGGTGACGCGTCACATCCAATCGATCCCTTCGAGGCTCGTCGCCAGGGCTCCGGTTCCTGAGGTGCGAGGAGGAACGACGAGCCTCGAAGGGCGCACCTCAGGGGACGGGTGGGGCCTCATGCCCGGTCCTCGAGGTCGCCCTCGACCTCGAGGTAGACCGCGTGCATCGCCGCGACGACCTCCGGGTCGGGCTCGGCCCACAGGCCGCGCTCGGCCGCCTCGTCGAGCTTCTCGACGATGCCGCGCAGCGCCCAGGGGTTCGACGTGCGCATGAAGTCCTGCGTCTCGGGGTCGAGCACGTACTCCTTCGCGAGCGACTCGTACATCCAGTCGTGCACGACCCCCGCGGTGGCGTCGAAGCCGAACAGGTAGTCGACCGTGGCCGCCAGCTCGAACGCGCCCTTGTAGCCGTGGCGACGCATCGCCCCGATCCAGCGCGGGTTGACCACGCGCGAGCGGAAGACGCGGTTGGTCTCCTCCTGCAGCGTGCGCGTGCGCACCGAGTCTGGCGAGGTGGAGTCGCCGACGTACGCCTTGGGGTCGGAGCCCGTCAGCGCGCGCACGGTTGCGACCATGCCGCCGTGGTACTGGTAGTAGTCGTCGGAGTCGGCGATGTCGTGCTCACGGGTGTCGATGTTCTTCGCGGCGACCTTGATGCGCTTGTACGACGTGCGCATGTCGTCGGCCGCCGGCACGCCGGAGAGGTCGCGGCCGTACGCGAAGCCGCCCCACGCCGTGTAGACCTCGGCGAGGTCGGCGTCGTCACGCCACGTGCCTGACTCCACGAGCTGCAGGATGCCCGCGCCGTACGACCCGGGGGCCGAGCCGAAGATGCGGGTCGTGGCACGACGGTCGTCCCCGTGCTCGGCGAGGTCGGCCTGCGTGTGGGCACGCACGAAGTTGCGGTCGGCGGGCTCGTCGAGGCCCGCCACGAGGCGGACGGCGTCGTCGAGCATCGCCACGACGTGCGGGAAGGCATCGCGGAAGAAGCCCGAGATGCGCACCGTGACGTCGATGCGAGGACGGCCCAGCTCCTCGAGCGAGACGACCTCGAGGTCACCGACGCGGCGGGAGGCCTCGTCCCACACCGGGCGGACGCCGAGCAGCGCGAGGACCTCGGCGATGTCGTCGCCGCTCGTGCGCATCGCCGACGTGCCCCAGACCGACAGGCCCACGGAGGCCGGGTACTCGCCGGTCTCCTCGAGGTACTTCGCGAGGAGCGACTCGGCCATCGCCTGGCCCGTGCCCCAGGCCAGGCGCGACGGGACGGCGCGCGGGTCGACGGTGTAGAAGTTGCGACCCGTGGGCAGCACGTTGACGAGCCCGCGCAGCGGGGAGCCGGAAGGTCCGGCCGGGATGAAGCCGCCGTCGAGCGCGTGCAGGATCGCGTCGAGCTCGTTCGCGGTGCCGTCGAGGCGCGGCACGACCTGCGTGGCCGCGAACTGCAGCACGCTCTGCACGCCCGGGTCGTCGTGGAGACCGGTGGCCGCCGCCGGGTCCCAGCCGGAGGCCGCCAGTCCCTCGACCAGCGCGCGGGCCTGGGCCTCGATCGCGTCGACCGCGGAGGTGGCCTCGCCGTCCTTCAGTCCCAGCGCCGCGCGCAGGCCCGGCACCGCACCGGACTCACCGCCCCACACCTGCGAGGCGCGCAGGATCGCCAGCACGAGGTCGACCTGCACCGAACCGGTCGGCGACTGCCCGAGCACGTGCAGGCCGTCGCGGATCTGGACGTCCTTGATCTCGCAGAGCCAGCCGTCGACGTGCATGATGAAGTCGTCGAAGGACTCGTCATCCGGCTGTTCCTCGAGCCCGAGGTCGCGGTGCATCTCGGCCGAGCGCATCAGCGTCCAGATCTCGCCGCGGATCGCCGGCAGCTTGGCCGGGTCCATCGCGGCGATGTTGCCGTACTCGTCGAGCAGCTGCTCGAGCCGGGCGATGTCGCCGTAGGTCTCGGCGCGCGCCATCGGCGGGATCAGGTGGTCGACGATCACGGCGTGCGCGCGGCGCTTGGCCTGCGCACCCTCGCCCGGGTCGTTGACGAGGAACGGGTAGATCAGGGGCAGGTCGGCGATCGCGGCGTCGGTCGCGCACGAGGCCGACAGCGCGGCGTTCTTGCCCGGCAGCCACTCCATCGAGCCGTGCTTGCCCAGGTGCACGACGGCGTGCGCGCCGAAGCCACCGCGCTCGGGCTGGGCCCGCAGCCAGCGGTAGGCGGCGAGGTAGTGGTGCGACGGCGCCATGTCGGGGTCGTGGTAGATCGCGACGGGGTTCTCGCCGAAGCCGCGGGGCGGCTGGATCAGCAGCACGACGTTGCCGGCCTGCAGGGACGCCAGGACGATGTGGCCGTCGGCATTGACGAACAGCGTGCCGGGCGCGGCGCCCCACGCCTCGACGATCTCGTCCTTGAGGTCCTGCGGGAGGTCGGCCGTCCACTCCGCGTACTGCTCGGGCGTGATGCGCACGTGCGACTCGGTGAGCTGCGCGGTCGTGAGCCACTCCTCGTCCTGGCCGCCCGCGTCGATCAGCGTGTGGATCAGGGCATCACCGGCCGCGGTGTCGTCGTCCATCGCGATGATGCGGGTGACCTCGTTGTCGCCGCCCAGGTCGTAGCCAGCCTCGACCATGCGGCGCAGCAGCCGCACGGTCGAGACCGGGGTGTCGAGGCCCACGGCGTTGCCGACGCGACTGTGCTTCGTGGGGTAGGCCGAGAGCATCAGCGCGATGCGACGCTCGGACGCGGGCACGTGACGCAGGCGGGCGTGGTGCGCCGCGATGCGGGCCACCCGGTCGCAGCGCTCGGGGTCGGCCACGTAGCGGGGCAGGCCGTCCTCGTCGATCTCCTTGAACGAGAACGGCGCCGTGATGATGCGCCCGTCGAACTCCGGGATCGCGATCTGGTTGGCCGAGTCGAGCGGCGTGACGCCGTCGTCGTTGGCGAGCCACTCCTCGCGGCTCGACGTCAGGCACAGACCCTGGAGGATCGGGATGTCGAGCGCCGCCATGCGGGCGACGTCCCACGCCTCGTCGTCGCCACCGGCCGAGGCCGAGGCAGGCGTCGAGCCGCCGGCCGCGAGCACCGTGACGATCAGCGCGTCGAGCGACCCGAGCGCCGCGTAGAGGTCGTCAGGCGCGGATCGCAGCGAGCTCGAGAAGATGGGCAGGCCGATGGCCTCGCCCGTCGCGTCGATCGCGTCGGCGAGCGCGTGGGCGAAGTCCTCGTTGCCGGCGGTGTGGTGCGCGCGGTAGAACAGCACGCCGACCCGCGGGAGCTCGGTGGCCTGCGGCTCGCGATGGAGCCAGCCCCATGTCGGCACCTGCTGCGGCGGCTCGAAGCCCTCACCCGTGAGGAGCACGGTGTCGGACGCGAACGCGTGCAGCTGGGTGAGGTTGATCGGCCCGCCCTCGACGAGGTAGCGGTGCGCCTCGGCCGCGACGCCGACCGGCACGGTCGACATCTCCATGAGCTCGGCGTTCGGGGTGAGCTCACCGCCCAGCACGATCATGGGCTTGCCCGTGGACCGGATGCGGTCGAAGCCAGCGCACAGGTCCTGCGGGGAGCCGAGCACCCGGGCGATCACGAGGTCGGACGCCTCGATCGCCTCGGCCATGGACTGGTGACCCTCGACCTGGCGGGACGGATTGGCCCACAGGTAGTCGGCTCCGCTCGCGCGGGCCGACAGCAGGTCGGTGTCGGACGTGGACAGCAGCGCGATGCGAGTCATGACGTGCTCCTCCGGGGTTCTCGCCCCATGGATGACGGAGTCCGGTGGTCAGTGTCTGGCTGCCCGATCGCCCCTGCTGCAGGGCGTCGGATCACAGTGGCGGAACCGCCCCGGAGTCGCACCGGGTTCCTGGGTCCACGCGGACGGTGAGGTCAGGGTAACCGCCTCGGGTGTCCGGTCCTACGCGTGGGCGAGCACGCAGTCGCCGCAGTAGCCGCCTCCCGGGAGGCGGTAGTAGAGGCAGCACGAGCGGCGCACGAAGGGCGGACCCACGTCGGCGGTGTCGGTCAGCAGCGGGTGCTCGAGCAGCTCGAGGAGCAACCGTCCGGCGGCCGGCGCGAGGCGTTGGTCGGCCTGGGCGGCCATGCGAGCGGCACCGTGCACGGCCGAGGCGGCGTTGCCCCAGCCGATCTTCGTCGAGACCCCGTGCTCGGTGTCGAGCCGCGCGACGAGTGGGGCGATCAGCGTCTCGACGACCTCGCTCGGCGCGTGAGGTCCCCCCGTCGGGGCAGCGAGCCGCATCGGGCCGCCCTCGACGGGCTGCCACAGGAGCGACCGGGGATCCGGGGCGGGTTCGCCGAGCAACGCAGCGCCGATCGCGGGCGAGAGGAGCCGCGCGAAGATCCCGAGCGACGCCGTCGAGGCGGCGACGCGTTCCTCGATGTCCACACCCGCTCGGCGCCCGAGAGCCTCGCCGGTCCACGCGACCCGCTCCGCCAACGCGGGGCCGGACACGAGGTCATCGATCGGTCGCCACGGGCCCTCGTCGACCGGTTCGACGACGAAGAACGGCCCCAGCCGCGCCAGCCCCGTCGCCCCCATGGGCCGTCACGGTACTGCCCCTCGGCTAGGGTGCGATCGCCAGCGCAAGGGAATCCGGTGTGACTCCGGGACTGACGCGCAGCGGTGAGGGTGACGAGCGGGACAGACGTCACTGGGACTCCTTCGGGGGGCCTGGGAAGGCGTTCCGTGAGGGTGATCCCGAGTCCGAAGACCTGCTGGCACACCGCGACGTCCGTCGCGGTGCGTCCCCCGGGTCTCGCGTACGGACCCCCGATGCCGAGGAGTGCCCATGCGCACCCGCCTGTCCCGCACCACCGTCCTGCTCGCCTCCGGCGCGCTCGTCCTGAGTGCCTGCGCCTCGTCCGACGACGGCGACTCCGGTCCCGTCGCGGCGGGCTACCCCGTCACGGTCGAGACGTGTCACGGCGACGTGACCCAGGCCGACCGTCCCGAACGCATCGTGTCGCTCAACCAAGGCACGACCGAGATCCTGCTGTCCCTCGGCCTCGCCGACCGCATGGTGGGCACCGCCGGCTGGACCGACCCGATCCTGCCCGACCTGGAGCAGGACAACGACACCGTCGAGCGCCTCGCCGACCAGGCTCCATCGCTCGAGGTCGTGCTCGACGCCGAGCCCGACCTCGTGACGGCCTCGTTCACGGGCACCCTGACCGAGGGTGGTGTCGCCTCGGCCGCGCAGCTCTGGGACGACTACGAGCTTCCCGCCTACCTGTCGGCCGCCGAGTGCGGCAAGGTCGAGGAGGGCAACACCGACGGCGCCCGCGAGGGCACGCTCGAGATGGACGGCATCTACGCGGAGGTGCGTCAGCTGGCCGCCCTCACCGACACGGCCGCGGAGGGTGAGGCCCTGGTCGCCGACCTCGAGGCGCGCATGACCGCGGCCGGCTCCCCCACCCTGGGCGAGGGCGTCTCGGTCATGTACTGGTTCGCCAACAGCGAGTCGCCGTACATGGCCGGCTGCTGCGGCGGTCCCGGCATCGTCTCGCGCGCCCTGGGCCTCGAGAACGTGCTGGGCGACCAGACCGGCGAATGGCCGCAGATCAACTGGGAGGTCGTGGCGGCCGAGGACCCGGACGTCCTCGTGATCGGCGACCTGACCCGCAAGAGCCAGACCGCCGAGACCGCCGCCGCGAAGATCGCCTTCCTGGAGTCGAACCCCGTCACGAGCCAGATGACGGCCGTCAAGGAGAAGCGCTACATCCACCTGGCCGGCGCCGAGCTCAACCCGTCGATCCGCACCGTCGACGCGGTCGAGAAGGTCGCCCAAGGCCTGCGCGACCTCGGCCTCGCGAGCTGACCGTGACCCGACTGGGTTCGCTCGGCACCGCCGCCCTGGTGCCGCTCGCCCTCGTGGTGCTGGCCGTGTCGATCGCGGTCGGCACCACGATCGGCCCGTCGGACCTCGGCCCGCACGACGCGTTCGCGGTGTTCCTCGAGCGCGTCGGCGGGCCCGACTCCGGCCTGTCCGGGGTGCGCGAGGGGATCATCTGGGACCTCCGCCTGCCCCGGGCCGTGCTGGCCGCCGTCTGTGGTGCGGGGCTGGCAATGTGTGGGGTCGTCCTGCAGTCGCTGCTCCGCAACCCGCTGGCCGACCCCTTCGTGCTGGGGGTCTCGTCCGGTGCCTCGACGGGTGCGGTGCTCGTCGTGGTGTCCGGCCTCGGGGCAGGCGCGATCGGCCTGGCGACGGGTGCGTTCATCGGCTCGATGCTGGCCTTCGGCCTGGTGCTGCTGCTCGGGTTCGTCACGGGCGGCACGACCGACCGCATGATCCTCGCCGGAGTCGCGGCGACCCAGCTGTTCTCGGCGCTCACGTCCTTCATCGTCTACACCGCGGCCGACGCCGAGCAGACGCGCGGCGTGCTGTTCTGGCTGCTCGGGTCGCTCAGCTCGGCCTCGTGGTCCGACGTCGTGGTGTGCGGCTCGGTCGTGCTGCTCGGGGTCGCGGTCTGCTGGGCCGCCGCGGGAACGCTCGACGCGTTCACGTTCGGCCAGGACGCCGCGGCATCGCTCGGCGTCTCCGTCGCCAAGGTGCGGTTCCTCCTGCTCGTCATGACGGCGCTCATGACCGCCGTGATCGTCTCGACGTCGGGCGCGATCGGCTTCGTCGGCCTCGTGCTGCCGCACGCGGCCCGCGCGATCGTGGGCGTGCGGCACCGGCTCCTCGTGCCGACCGCCACGGTGCTCGGCGCGATCTTCCTGGTGTGGGTCGAGATCGGGTCGCGCGTCGTCATCGCGCCGCAGGAGCTTCCCGTCGGCGTGGCCACCGCCCTGGTCGGCGTGCCGGCCTTCGTCCTGATCCTGCTCCGTCAGCGCAGGAGGCAGTCATGAGCATCGACACTCGCGACGTCACCTGGTCGACCCGCGGCACCGTGATCGTCGACGGCGTCACGATCGACGTCGCGCCCGGGAGCACCGTGGGGCTGCTCGGGCCGAACGGTTCCGGCAAGTCCTCCCTGCTCCGGCTGCTCGCGGGGCTGCGCCCCACCTCGTCGGGCGTCGTCCGGCTCGGTGGCGAACCGATCGCCGGTCTGAGCCGGCGGCAGGTCGCGCGGCGGCTCGCGATGGTCGAGCAGGAGTCGTCGACCGACGCCGACCCGACCGTCCGCGACGTCATCGGGCTGGGTCGCCTGCCGCACCGGGCCCCGTGGTCACCCGAGACAGCGAACGACCGGGCGATGGTCGCCAGCGCCGCCGCGACGATGCGCACCGCCCACCTGCTCGACCGCAGCTACATGACGCTCTCGGGCGGTGAGCGGCAGCGCGTGCAGATCGCCCGCGCGCTCGCCCAGGAGCCGACCGAGCTCCTCCTCGACGAGCCCACCAACCACCTCGACGTCCGTCACCAGCTCGAGCTGCTCGAGCTGGTGCGTGCCACACCCACCACCACCGTGATGGCGCTGCACGACCTCAACCACGCGGCGACGTACTGCGACCGGCTCGTCGTGCTCGACAGCGGTCGCGTGCACGCCACCGGACGGCCGGCCGAGGTGCTGACCCCGACGCTGCTCGCCGAGGTCTACGGCGTGGAGGCCGTGGTGGAGTCAGGC
The DNA here is from genome assembly GCA_964428825.1 of uncultured Aeromicrobium sp. GTDB lineage: Bacteria > Actinomycetota > Actinomycetes > Propionibacteriales > Nocardioidaceae > Aeromicrobium. Next base: position 12,760 of record CAYRZN010000021.1, on the reverse strand, counting down.
ACGCACGGTCTGCACGTCCGATACGTGCGGGCGCTTCCGGCGGCGACGTCGGTCGAGGAGAGAATGTCCCGATGAGCTCGCACGACTCCGGCCGCGACCGGGCCGACCGGTGCCCGGGGGTGCTCCGTCCCTGGATCGCCGACGACGGCGCGCTCGTGCGGCTGCGACTGATCGGTGGACGACTGCCGACCGCAGCCCTCGCCGCGCTGACCGAGATCGCGGCGGAGCACGCCGACGGCAGCCTGTACCTGACCAAGCGCGCCAACGTGCAGCTGCGCGCCCTGGCCCACGAGGACGGCTGCGTCCCACCGTCGTTCGTCGAGGCCGTCACCGCAGCCGGACTGCTGCCGAGCCCCTCGCACGAGCTCGTCCGCAACGTCATGGTCTCCCCGCTCTCGGGCCGCCGCGGCGGCCAGGCCGACCTGCGGCCGGTGGCGGAGCGGTACGACGAGCTCGTGCGGGCCGACCCCGAGCTCGCGGCACTTTCCGCCCGTTTCCTCGTGGTGCTCGACGACGGGCGCGGCGACCTCGTCGACCGTTCGCTCGACCTCGGGGCGATGGCGGTCTCGTCCGACGAGGCCCAGCTGCGGGTCGGGACCCGCGGCTGGGGCGAGGTCGTGCCGGTCGAAGCACTGCCGGAGACGCTCGTCGCGCTGGCCCACCGGTTCCTGCTGGCCAACCATCACGACGGGGGGTCGGAGGGCGCCGCGTGGCACGTCGACGAGCTGCCGGACCACGGCGCCTCGGTCCTCGGCACACCCCACGCCCGTGACCTGCGCACCCACGTGACCGCCCTCCCCCTGCCGCACGGCAACGTCGCGCAGGACGACGGGCGCGTCGCCCTGCATCTCGCCGTCCCCGACGGCCGACTCACCCCCGACCTCGCCGCCTCGGTCCTCGACCGCGCCGGCGACGAGGTCGTCGTGACGCCGTGGCGCAGCCTGCTGCTGCCCGACCTGGAGAAGATCCCATGACCCTCGCTCCCCCGACCAGCCGCTACGCCTACGAGGGCAGCGGCTCCGCGATCTACGTCGACTCGTTCGCGACGATCCGCGCCGAGGCCGACCTCGCAGCCGTGCCCGCCGACGCGGAGAAGGTCGCGGTGCGGATGATCCACGGCACGGGTCAGGTCGACCTCGCGGGCGACCTCGTGATCCACCCCGGTCTCGTGTCCGCAGCCCGTGAGGCGCTGGAGGCCGGCGCCCCGATCCTCACGGACGCCCACATGGTGGCGTCGGGGGTGACCCGGGCCCGGCTCCCGAAGGACAACGACGTGATCTGCCTGCTGCGCGACCCGCGCGTGCCCGACCTCGCCCGGTCCTGGGGCACGACCCGGTCGGCCGCCGCCGTGTCCCTGTGGGGCACCCGGCTCGAGGGCGCCGTGGTCGCGATCGGCAACGCGCCCACCGCGCTGTTCCACCTGCTCGAGCTGCTGGCCGACGGCGCACCGCCGCCCGCCGCGATCGTGGGCGTGCCGGTCGGGTTCATCGGTGCGGCCGAGTCGAAGGAGGCCCTCGCGGGCTTCGCGGCCGAGACCGGCATCGACGTGCCGTTCGTGACCGTGCGTGGTCGCCGTGGCGGGTCGGCCATGGCTGCTTCGGCCCTCAACGCCCTGGCGCAGGAGCGCGAATGAGCACGCAGCCCCCTCCGTCCCTTGAGGTGCGAGGAGGAACGACGAGCCTCGAAAGGGGTCCCGGGCCACGGGCCGGGAGATTCAGGGTCGTCGGAGTCGGTCCCGGCGACCCCGAGCTCATCACGCTCAAGGCGGCCCGGCTCATCGAGTCGGCCGCCGTCGTGGCGTACCACCAGGGCGTCGGCAAGAGCTCGAACGCGCGGCGCATCGCGTCAGGGCTGTTCCCCGACGAGGTGGTGGAGGAGGTTCTGCAGTACCCCGTCACGACCGGCGTCGTCGACCATCCCGGTGGCTACGACGGGGCGATGTCGGACTTCTACGACGACTGCGAGCGACGCGTCGGCGGGCACCTCGCGGAAGGCCGCGACGTCGTGCTGCTGGCGGAGGGCGATCCGCTCTTCTACGGCTCGGCGATGTACCTGCACGACCGGCTGTCGGAGCGCTTCGACACCGCCGTCGTGCCCGGCGTGCCCGCATTCGTGGCCGCCACGGCCACCGCTGGCGTGCCTCTCGTGCGGCACACCGACGTGCTCACGGTCCTGCCCGGCACGCTCCCCGTGCCCGAGCTCGCCCGGCGTCTGGCCGACACCGATGCCGCGATCATCATGAAGCTCGGGCGCACGTTCCCGGGCGTGCGCGAGGCGCTCGAGCAGGCCGGGCGCCTCGACGGGGCCCTCTACGTCGAGCGTGCCTCGATGGCCGAGGAGCGGTACCTCCCCGTCGCCGACGTCGACCCCGCGACGGTGCCGTACTTCTCGCTCATCGTCGTCCCCGGCGACACCAAGCCCGCCCCGCAGGTCCCTGCACGAGCCGATCGTGACCCCGAACCGCACCGGTGGTCGAGTGCCGGCGAGGAACGAGCCGGTGTATCGAGACCCGAGGTCCTCGTCGTCGGCCTCGGCCCCGGCCCCGACCATTGGCTCACCCCCGAGGCCTCCGACGCGCTCGCCGAGGTGGGCCACGTCATCGGCTACGCCCCGTACGTCGACCGGGTGCCCCAGCGCGCCGGCCTCCAGCGGCACGCCTCCGGCAACACCGTCGAGGTCGACCGGGCCCGCCACGCCCTCGACCTCGCGCTCTCGGGCGAGAAGGTCGCGGTCGTGTCCGGCGGTGACGCGGGCGTGTTCGGCATGGCGTCGGCGGTGTTCGAGGCGGCTGAGTCACCCGAGTACGCGGGGGTCCACGTCTGCGTGCTTCCCGGCGTCTCCGCCGTGCAGGCCGTCGCGGCCCGGGCCGGCGCCCCGGTCGGGGCCGACTTCGCGGTCGTGAGCCTCTCGGACCGGCTCAAGCCGTGGGACGTCGTCGAGAAGCGGGTGCGCGCGATCGCCGAGGCCGACCTGGTGATGGCGGTCTACAACCCGCGATCACGCAGCCGCACGACGCAGGTTGCCAACCTTCAGCAGATCCTGCTCGAGCACCGCTCCCCTGCGACCGTGGTCGTGGTGGGCCGCGACGTCGGCCGCGCCGAGGAGTCCCTCACCGTCACGACGCTGGCCGACCTCGACCCGGAGTCGATCGACATGAAGTGCCTGCTGATCGTCGGCGCCTCGTCCACCCGGGTCACCCCCACCGGCCGCGTCTGGACCCCCCGCTTCGTCCCACCCGCCCCTTGAGGTGCGAGTGAGGAACGAACGAGCCTCGAAAGGGGTACCGCCACCCACCACCTGACCATGGCTTCGAGGCTCGTCGCCAGGGCTCCTCACACTGGGGGCACCTCCCACGACGAAGTCGTAGGGGGCCCCCCACCGGTGGCGGCCACAGGCGCAGCCTCGCGCCTCAGCGGGACTTGAGGGAGCGGTCGCGCGTGGGGTCGTAGAGGTACGACTCGCCGGCGCGGACGTCCTCGGCGAGGGCACGACCCACGAGGATCACGGCGGCCTGGCGGAGTCCGGCAGCCTCGACCTGGTCGGCGACGTCGGCGAGCGTGCCGCGCAGCACGAGCTGGTCGGGACGCGACGCGTGCGCCACGACGACGACGGGGCAGTCCGCACCGTAGCGGTCGGCGAGCTCGGCGGCGAGCACTCGCGTGCGGGTGATGGCCAGGTGCAGGCACAGCGTTGCGCCGGTGGCCGCGAAGGCCGCGAGCGACTCCCCCTCGGGCATCGCGGTCGACCGCGCCTGCGTGCGGGTGAGCACGACCGACTGCACGAGCTCCGGGACCGTGAGCTCGGCGCTGACGGCCGCCGCCGCAGCGGCGTACGCGGGCACACCCGGCGTGACGTCCCACGGCACGCCGTGCGTGTCGAGGCGGCGCCCCTGCTCGTGCACCGCCGAGTACAGCGACGGATCGCCGGAGCAGAGCCGCACGACGTCGAGACCGGCCTCGTGCGCACCGACGAGCTCGGCCGTGATGCGGTCGAGGTCGAGGTCCTGGGTGTCGACGAGCCGCACGTCGTCGCGGCAGTGCGAGAGCACGTCGGCGTCGAGGTAGGTCCCGGCGTAGACGACGACGTCGGCAGCGCCCAGCATCGCTGCGGCGCGCAGCGTCAGCAGGTCGGCCGCACCCGGCCCGGCACCCACGAAGTGCACCGTCACGACACCTCTCCCTTCGTCACGGCCCACTGCACGACGGCGCGCGCGGGCTCCCATCCGGTGAACGTGCCGATCGGCCGCGCGGTCTCGACCGAGACGCGGGCCATCTCCCCGCCGACCCGGCTCGCCCAGTCCACGACGACGCGCTCGGTCTCCAGCGTCACGGCATGCACTACGAGGCGTCCGCCCGGACCGAGGCGGGTCCAGACCGTGTCGAGCACGCCCTCCCGCGTGGCCCCGCCGCCCACGAACACCGCGTCCGGCTGGGGCAGGTCGGCCAGCGCGTCGGGCGCACGACCCTCGACGACCCGCAGCCCGGGCACGCCCAGGCGAGCCGCGTTGCGTGCCACATTCGCCGCCCGCTCCGGATGCGATTCGACCGCGACGGTGCGGCACGACGGATGGGCACGCATCCACTCGATGCCCACCGACCCGGCACCCGCGCCGACGTCCCAGAGGAGCGCCCCCGGCGTCGGGGCGAGGCGAGCGAGCGCGGAGGCCCGGAGGTCGCGCTTGGTCAGCTGGCCGTCGTGCTCGAAGGCGTCGTCCGGCAGACCCGCCGCCCAGCCGAGGACCGTCGTGGACGGATCGGCGACGACCTCCACGGCGAGCACGTGGAGTGACGGCACCTCGTGACCCCAGGAGTCCGCCACGCCGACGGCGACCGACTCGTCGTCGCCCCCGAGGCGAGCCAGCGCGGTCATTCGACTGGTGCCGAGTCCGGCGCCGACGAGGAGCGCGGCGACCTCGTCGGGCACGTCGGCGTCGCGGCTCAGGACGAGGATTCGCTGCCCGTCGACCAGGTGTCGTGGCAGCTCGGCGTGGTCGCGCAGCACCGTCACGGTCTCGGCAGGCCACCCCATCCGGGCCCGGGCCAGCGCTTCGGAGGAGACCGCCGGGTGCACCACGAGGTGGTCGGCGGGAACGAGCTCCTGCAGCGTCGTGCCGATGCCGGCGACGAACGGATCACCGGACGCCAGCACCACGACGCGCCGGTCGGCCCACGAGTCGACGAAGCCGGGCAACGCGTCCCGCAACGGCGTTGGCCACGGGCGACGCTCGGCACTGACCTCGCCGGGCAGCATCGCCAGGTGGCGCTCGCCCCCGACCACCAGCTCGGCCTCCACGACCAGCGCCCGCAACCGTTCCGGGAGCCCCGTCCAGCCGTCGGCGCCGACGCCGACGACGTGCACGGGAGTCTCAGCCATGGCGCCGAGGCTAACGCGGCGTCGACGACGCGCTAGCCTGAGGCCGAACAGAACGGCCCGAGGTGCCCCGCACGGGGAGAATCGGGAAGCCGGTGAGAATCCGGCACAGGGCCCGCTACGGTGACCCGGACCTGGATCCGGGAAGTCCGGAGACCGGCCTCGGGCCGCCCCACACGGCGCGCGGAGCGGGAGCCCCTTATGCCACGTCAGTACCCCTTCACGGCCGTCGTCGGTTCCGACGACATGGCCCTGGCGCTCGTCCTCGCGACGATCTCGCCCTCGATCGGCGGCGTGCTCGTGCGCGGCGAGAAGGGCACCGCGAAGTCGACGATGGTGCGCGCGCTCGCCGCCGTGCTGCCGCCGATCGACGTCGTGGCGGATGACCGATTCTCGTCCGATCCGCGCGACGCGAACCCGCTGTCGCCCGACGGCCCGTTCGGTCCCGAGCCCGCGGTCGAGACCCGACCCGTGCGCCTCGTCGAGCTGCCCGTCGGCGCCTCCGAGGACCGCGTGCTCGGCTCGCTGCACCTGCAGAAGGCGCTCAGCGAGGGCGTCACGGAGTACGAGCCCGGCCTGCTCGCCAAGGCGCACCGCGGCATCCTCTACGTCGACGAGGTCAACCTGCTGCACGACCACCTGGTCGATCTGCTGCTCGACGCGGCGGCGATGGGCCGCAGCACCGTGGAGCGCGACGGTGTCTCGGTCGAGCACGCCGCGCGATTCGTGCTGATCGGCACGATGAACCCTGAGGAGGGCGAGCTGCGACCGCAGCTGCTCGACCGGTTCGGCCTCACGGTCGACGTCGCGGCGCCGCGCGACCCCCAGCTGCGCGCCGAGGTCACCCGGCGGCGTCTGGCCTTCGACGCTGCCCCCGAGACCTTCGCCCAACGCTTCGCCGCCGAGGAGCAGGAGCTGACCGACCGCCTCTCAGCCGCCCAGGAGCTGCTCGAGCAGGTGCTGCTCACCGACGACGACCTCGTGCGCATCGCCGAGATCTGCGCCGCGTTCGACGTCGACGGCATGCGGGCCGACATCGTCACGGCCCGCGCGGCTGTGGCGCACGCCGCCTGGCAGGGGCGCACCCACGTCACGACCGAGGACATCCGCGTGGCCGCCCGGCTCGCGCTGCCGCACCGTCGTCGACGCAATCCGTTCGACGCGCCTGGCATCGACCAGCAGCAGCTCGACGACCTCCTCGGCGACGACGAGCCCCCGCCGCCGGAGGGCCCGGACGATGACGGCCCCGACGGAGAGGGTCCTGATGATGGGGGCGACGGCCCTGACGGCCCGCCTGCAGGACCGCACGGCGGGTCGGACGACGGCACCAGCGACACTCCGACGGAGCGTGACGCACCACCTCCGCCACCGGCCGGTGACGCCGACGGCGAGCCGAAGGGCTCCGGTACGACCACCACTGCGCAGGCCGGCGAGCCGTCCCGCGCCCGCCTGTTCACGGTCGACGGGCTCGGCGCGGGAGAGGCCGGTCGCCGCTCGCGCGCCCTGACCTCGAGCGGTCGACGGGTCGGCGCCCGACGCCCCGAGGGCTCCGGCGGACGGCTCGACCTGCCCCAGACCCTCTGGGCCGCGGCACCGCATCAGGCAGCACGGCGAGCCGAGGACCTTTCGCCCTTCGAGGCTCCTCGTTCCTCGTCGCACCTCAGGACCCGGCTCGAAGGTCGCACCTCAAGGACCGGTGTGACGCTCCGTCCCAGCGACCTGCGGGTCGCGATCACCGAGGGCCGCGAGTCGAACCTCGTGCTGTTCTGCGTCGACGCCTCCGGCTCGATGGCCGCACGCAAGCGCATGGAGCAGGTCAAGACCGCGATCCTGTCACTCCTGCTCGACGCCTACCAGCGCCGCGACAAGGTCGGGCTGGTGACGTTCCGCGGCGGTGAGGCCGAGCTCGCCCTGCCGCCCACCGGCTCGATCGACATCGCGGCCCGCCGCCTCGACGACCTCCCCGCCGGCGGCCGCACACCCCTGGCCGAGGGGCTGCTCCAGGTCGTGGAGACGCTGCGCATCGAGCGCGTGCGCGACCCTCGCCGCCGTCCCCTGCTCGTGCTGGTCACGGACGGCCGGGCGACCCACGGTCCCGACGCCGTCCCGCGCTCGCAGCGTGCCGCGACCCTCCTCGCCGGCGTCGAGACCGTCGTCGTCGACTGCGAGACCGGGCGCATGAGCCTCGGCCTCGCACGCCGCCTGGCCGAGGTCATGGAGGCGACCTACCTTCCGCTCGGCGACGTCACGGCCGATGCGCTCACGACCGTCGTCCGCGAGGTGGCCTGATGCCGCAGGGCGAACCGCTGGTCGTCCCCGACGACGGCCTCACCACCAAGCAGCGACGCAACCGGCCGCTGCTGATGGTCAACACCGGCGACGGCAAGGGCAAGTCCACCTCGGCGTTCGGCCTGGCGCTGCGCGGCTGGAACCAGGGCTGGGACATCGGCGTCTTCCAGTTCGTGAAGTCGGCCAAGTGGCGCATCGGCGAGCAGACCGTGCTCGAGCGCCTGGGTCAGCTGCACGAACAGACCGGCGAGGGCGGCCCGGTCGAGTGGCACAAGATGGGATCCGGCTGGTCGTGGTCGCGCAAGCAGGGCACTGAGACCGACCACGAGGCCGAGGCCGCCGAGGGCTGGGGCGAGGTCAAGCGGCGCCTGGCTGCCGAGGCCCACACGCTCTACGTGCTCGACGAGTTCACCTACCTGATGGAGCGCGGGTGGGTCGATGCCGACGACGTCGTCACGACGCTCCGTGACCGACCCGGCCACCAGCACGTCATGATCACGGGCCGTCGCGCCCACCCCGCGCTGCGCGAGATCGCCGACCTCGTGACCGAGATGCAGCACGAGAAACACCCCTTCGACCGCGGCCAGAAGGGCCAGAGGGGCATCGAATGGTGACTTCGTCAGCTCGGCGGCCGGCTCGCGGCTCTGGATCCACTGATCGCGACCCCGATGGAGCCAGCCACCTCGATGCGGCTGGGGCCAGTGGAGCCGTGTCTCACAGCCTGCCGAGGTTCGTGGTTGCCGCTCCTGCGTCGGGACACGGGAAGACGACCGTCGCGACGGGGCTCATGGCGGCCCTGGCCGCGTCGGGGCACGTCGTGAGCGGGCACAAGGTCGGTCCCGACTACATCGACCCCGGCTACCACTCCCTCGCGACGGGGCGCCCGGGCCGCAACCTCGACCCCCACCTCGTCGGCGAGGAGCGACTCGCTCCTCTGCTGCTGCACGGTGCTGGTGCTGGGAAGTCCTTTCGCCCTTCGAGGCCACTCGTACCTCGCGGCACCTCAGGACCCGGCTCGCGCCCCAGAGGGCGCTCGCACCTCAAGGACCGGGAGGGACTGGCGGACCTGGCCGTGATCGAGGGGGTCATGGGGCTCTACGACGGGCAGATCGGCGGCGACGGGTTCGCCTCCACCGCCCACGTCGCGGCCGTGACGCGCAGCCCCGTGGTGCTCGTGGTCGACATCTCGTCGGCGTCGCGCACGATCGGCGCGCTCGTCCACGGCATCGCGAGCTTCGACCCCGCCGTGCGCATCGCCGGGGTGATCCTCAACAAGTCCGGGTCGCAGCGCCACGCCGACGAGGTCCGCCGCTCGATCGAGCCGCTCGGCCTGCCGGTGCTCGGCGTCCTGTCGCGCGACGACGGCATCGTCGCGCCGTCGCGCCACCTCGGCCTCGTCCCCGCGCAGGAGCGCGACGAGGCCGCCCAGGCGCTGGACCGCCTCGCGGCCCAGGTCGCCGAACGGATCGATCTCGACGCCGTCGTCGAGATCGCGCGATCGGCCCCCGACCTCGACGCCCCCACCTGGGACCCCGCCGACCACGTGACACCGGTCGCGGGCGCACCCGTCGTGGCGGTCGCCGGCGGCCGCGCCTTCACGTTCACGTACGCCGAGACGACCGAGCTGCTCGAGGCGGCCGGGTGCCGGGTCGAGGTGTTCGACCCCCTCACGGCGACCGAGCTGCCCGCCGGCACCCGCGCTCTGTACCTCGGCGGGGGGTTCCCCGAGGTGCACGCCGCCGGCCTCACGGGCAACACGGCCCTGCGCGAGCAGCTGCGTCAGGCCGTCGCCGACGGCGTGCCGACCGTCGCCGAGTGCGCTGGCCTGCTGTACCTGTGCCGCAGCGTCGACGACGTGCCGATGATCGGGGCGCTCGACGCCGAGGCGGTCATGTCGCCGCGCCTCACGCTGGCCTACCGCACCGGCATCGCGGGCGAGGACACTCTGCTCACCCGAACCGGTGAACGCTTCACGGCCCACGAGTTCCACCGCACGCACGTCGAACCCGTGCACGGCGACGTCGCGGCGTGGATCGACCGCGGGTCGTCGATCGGCTTCGCGGGCCCGGCCCTGCACGCGTCGTACCTGCACACCCACTGGGCTGGCGCGCCGCGTCTCGCCCAGCGTCTGGCCGACGCCGCCGCGACCTCCTCGGTCGCAGCCGGCGCGGTGCGCACCACGAGCACCGTGGTCGTCACTGAGCATGTCCCGCCCGTCGAGCATCCAGGTGGCCCCGGCCTCAACTGGCACGGCGACGCCGAGCTGCAGGACGGCCTCGTCGACCTCGCGGTCAACGTGACCGACGAGCCGCAGCCGGCCTGGCTCACGCACGCCCTGGCGGACGCGATGACCTGCATCGGCGCCTACCCCGATCCCCGCGCGGCCGAGAAGGCCGTGGCCCGTCGCCACGGCCGCTCCCCCGCCGAGGTGCTGGCGACGTCGGGGGCCGCCGAGGCGTTCACGCTCGTCGCGCGCGCCCGGCCTTGGCGCCATCCCGTCGTGGTGCACCCGCAGTTCACCGAGCCCGAGGTCGCCCTGACAGCCGCTGGCCACGCCGTGCACCGCGTCGTCACGCGCGCCGAGGACGGCTTCCGGCTCGACCCGGAGGCGATCCCCGACGAGGCCGACCTCGTCGTGGTCGGCAACCCCACCAATCCCACGTCGGTCCTGCACCCCGTCACCGACCTGCGCCGACTGCTGCGGCCGGGCCGGGTCGTCGTGGTCGACGAGGCCTTCATGGACGCGGTGCCGGGCGAGCGGGCGAGCCTCACCGGCGTGCCGATGCCCGGGCTGGTCGCGCTCCGCAGCCTCACCAAGCTCTGGGGCCTGCCCGGCATCCGCGCGGGCTACGTCGTCGGTGATGGCGAGGTCGTCGCCGAGCTGCGCCGGCAGCAGCCCCCCTGGTCCGTCTCGACGCCGGCCCTCGCCGTGCTGGTGGCCACCGCGGGCGACGAGGCCGTCGCCGAGGCCGAGCGACGCGCCCGCCTCGTCACGACGCAGCGCGCGATCCTCGTCGACGGACTGACCGAGCTCGGGGTGCCCGTCGCAGGTCCGGCTGCCGGGTCGTTCGTGCTGGCTCGTCCCGGTGCCGGCACCCACGCCCGCCTGCGTGCGGCGGGGTTCGCGGTCCGCCGGGCCGACACGTTCCCCGGGCTCGACGACTCCTGGGTGCGCATCGCGGTCAGGCGTCCGACCACGACCCGGTCGCTCCTGGCGGCCTGGCGCGGGATGCTGCGATGACCGGGCTCACGATCACCCCTGGAAGCCGCGTCCTGGTGACGGCTGGCGACGCCCGCACCGCCGCTCGGGTCGAGGCCCTCCTGGGCGCCGGCGCCTCGGTCACGGTCCTGGCCCCGGAGGTCTGCGCCACGATCGAGGACTGGCACCTGCGCCGACTCCTCGCCTGGGAGCCGCGCGAGGCGACGATAGACGACGTGCGCGCGGCCGACCTCGTCGTCAACACCGTCACTGCGGACGACCTCGCCGGCGGAGGTGCAACCCGCAGCGGTCCCGGCACCGTCACGCTCGTCGGCGGCGGACCCTCGGACCCCGGGCTCCTCACGGTCGCCGGGCACGCCGCTCTGCTCTCAGCCGACGTCGTCGTCACCGACCGGCTGGCGCCGCTCGCCGCGCTCGAGGCGCTGCCGGCGCACGTCGAGGTCATCGACGTCGCCAAGATCCCGCACGGCCGCTCGACGTCGCAGGAGGACATCAACCGGGTCCTCGTCGAGCACGCGCTGGCCGGCCGGGACGTCGTGCGGCTCAAGGGCGGCGACCCGTTCGTCTTCGGACGCGGCGGTGAGGAGCTCGACGCGTGCCACGCCGCCGGCGTGCCCACCCGCGTGCTCCCCGGCGTCACGTCGGCCATCGCCGCACCGGGCCTGGCGGGCATCCCCGTGACCCACCGCGGCGTCACCCAAGGCTTCACGGTCGTCTCGGGGCACGTCCCTCCCGGGCACCCGGACTCGACCGTCGACTGGTCCGCGCTCGCCCGCACCGGCACCACGATCGTCGTGCTGATGGGGGTGCGGACGCTCCCGGCGATCGCCGCCGCCCTGGTCGCGGGGGGCCTGGACGCCACCACACCGGCAGCCGTCGTGGCCGACGCCGGCCGCAGCAGCCAGCAGGTCGTGCGTGGCACGGTGTCGACGATCGACGCCCTGGCCCGCGAGGCCGGCATCGGGGCGCCGGCCGTCGTCGTGGTCGGGGCCGTGGCGGCCCTCGGCGCCGAGGCCGTCCGTGACGTGCAGGTGGCGCACGCATGATCGCGTGGCTCCGGCACGGGCAGTCGACCTGGAACGCGACCGGCCGATTCCAGGGGCACACGCCGCACCCGCCCCTCACCGAGCTGGGGCTCGAGCAGGCCTACGCCGCCGCGGCCGAGGCCGTCACGCTCGGGATCGGCCACGTCGTGTCCTCCCCCGCCGTCCGCGCGCGGCAGACCGCGCTGGTCGTCGCCCGGGCCCTGGGCCTCCCGGTGCACCTCGATCCGCGTCTCGTGGAGCAGGGGTACGGCGAGCCGCTCGACCTCGTCGACGCCCGCACCGCGGCGGCGTTGGCCGACCTGCCCAGCGTCACGACGCTCGTCGTGAGCCACGGCGACGTCATCGCCCGGGCGGTCGCCCTCGCCACCGGCGACCCCGCACGACTGCCCGACAACGGCGAGCTGCAGATCGTTCCGTGAGACGTTCGCCCAGTCCGTCGCGGACCGCCACGACCATGCCCTACGATCAGGCTGATCGAGACCTCGGAAGCCGGTGGAAATCCGGCACAGTCGCGCTACTGTGACACCCGCTCCGGCGGGTGGAGTCAGACCCGAGCCTCGACATTCCACCCACCACGGGACGCACGTATCCCGAAGGAGTCCAGATGAGCCAGCTGAACCCGACCGTGTCCGGACCAATGGCGGGCACCGCCGTCGCCCCGGCCGCCATTCCCGTCCGTGACCTCGCCCCGTGGGCCCTCTTCGCCGCGCTGCTCGCGGTCGTCGTGACCTACTTCGTGGGCGCCGAGCAGGGGGCCTTCTCCCTGATCGCCGGCAGCGACGTGCACGAGTGGGTCCACGACGGACGCCACCTGCTCGGCTTCCCCTGCCACTGA